>NZ_JAMYKW010000020.1:0-103324 GCF_040317555.1 Mesorhizobium sp. M1406
CCCCATTTGTCGGGGGCCCCCCGTTCTTGTTTTAAAACCCGCCGGGGGGGGGGGGCGGGGCGCGTACCCCCCCCCCCCGCTCCGCTTCGCGGATCGACCCTCCCCACAAGGGGGAGGGTAAAACTCAATCCGAAACCGGCGTGTTCTCATCCACGTCGACGCGGAAATTGCCTTCGAGTATTTCGGCCTTCTTCTTCTCGACCAGTTCCTTGACGTCCGCCGGCAGCGTCTTGTCGAATTTGTGGTAGGGCGCCAGGAACGAGCCGCCCTTGGCCATGCGCGAGAAGTCACCGTAGTCCTGCGCGGTGAAGACGCCGGCCTTGACCAGTTTGATCGCCTGCTCGACCGTCGGATACATGTCCCAAACGGGACCGGTGATGACCGTGTCGGGGCCGAGGCTCGACTGGTCGGACATGTTGGAGATGGCAAGTACCTTCTTCTCCACTGCGGCTTCGATGACTCCGAAGCGCTCGGCGTAGATGACGTCGGCGCCGGCGTCGATCTGCGCGACCGCCGCTTCCTTGGCCTTCGGCGGATCGAAGAACGAGCCTATGAAGGCGACCTTCTTCTTGATGTTCGGATTGACCTCCTTGGCGCCGGCGAAGAAGGCGTTGACCAGCCGGTTCACTTCCGGAATGCCCATCGCCGCGACGGCGCCGATCGTGCCCGACTTCGACATCTTGCCGGCGATCATGCCGGACAGATAGGCCGGCTCGTGGATCCAGTTGTCGAAGACGCCGAAATTGGGTTCCGCCGGCCCGGCGCCCGAGCCGAACAGAAAGGCGGTCTTCGGGAACTGCTTGGCGGTGCGACGCGATTCACGCTCGGCGGCGAAGGCATCGCCCAGCACCAGCTGATAGCCGCCTTGCGCATATTCGCGCATGACGCGGCTGAAATCGGCGGTCTGCACCTTCTCCGACCATTTGTACTCGATGCCGAGTTCCTTCTCGGCCTTTTGCAGGGCGACATGGATCTGGTTGTCCCATGGCTCCTCGATCGGCGTGGCGAAGATCGCCGCCACCTTCAGCTTCTTATCCTTGCCGAAGGCAGCGCCCGGCAGCATCGCCGCGGCCAAGCCGAGCGCGCCGAGCTCCAGCACATTACGTCGCGAAAGACCCTCGCGTGTCGAATTAGATTTGTTCTTCCGGTCTTCCATTTCGTGCCCCTCTGTTTGACAGCCGTGTCGAGCCGGCCGTTCTAAAAATCAGACAGGGAACTATGGAACGGGTCCGGACTTTTGTCCACGTGGTCAAATTTAACCACGCACCGAATTCTTGAACTTAGCCGGCCAAGGGCCGCCGATCAGGCCCGTTCGAGCGCGATCGCGATACCCTGGCCGACGCCGATGCACATGGTCGCCAGCGCATAACGGCCGCCGCGTTCGCGAAGCTCCAGCGCCGCCGTGCCGGATATACGCGCACCCGACATGCCCAAGGGATGGCCGAGCGCGATGGCGCCGCCATTCGGGTTGACGTGTTCCGCGTCCTCGGCGATGCCGAGTTGGCGCAGCACGGCGATGCCTTGCGAGGCAAAGGCTTCGTTGAGTTCGATGACATCGAACTGTTTTGGCGTCAGGCCAAGCCGCGCGCAGAGTTTCTGCGTCGCCGGCGCCGGGCCGATGCCCATGATGCGCGGCGCCACACCGGCGGCGGCCCCGCCGAGCATGCGGGCGATCGGGGTCAGGCCGTACTTCTTGATCGCGGCCTCCGAAGCGACGATCAGCGCCGCCGCCCCGTCATTGACGCCGGAGGCATTGCCGGCCGTCACCGTACCTCCATGCCGGAACGGCGTCGGCAGCTTGGCCAGCGCCTCGACCGTGGTTCCGGCACGAGGATGCTCGTCCTTGGTGACGACAACCGGATCGCCCTTGCGCTGCGGGATGGTCACTGCTGTGATTTCCTTCGCCAGCCGGCCACTGGCTTGTGCGGCGACCGCCTTGTCCTGACTGCGCACGGCAAAGGCGTCCTGGGCCGCGCGGGAGATGGCGAACTCTTCTGCCACGTTCTCGCCGGTCTCCGGCATCGAATCGACGCCATATTGCTTCTTCATCAGCGGGTTGACGAAGCGCCAGCCGATGGTGGTGTCGTAGATCTCGGCGTTGCGCGAGAACGCCGTGTCGGCCTTGGGCATGACGAAGGGCGCCCGGCTCATCGATTCGACACCGCCCGCGATCATCAACTCCGCCTCGCCGGCCTTGATGGCGCGCACGGCAATGGTCAGCGCATCCATGCCGGAGCCGCACAGGCGATTGACGGTCGAGCCTGGAACTTCCTTCGGCAGGCCGGCCAGCAGCAGCGCCATGCGCGCCACGTTGCGGTTGTCCTCGCCGGCCTGGTTGGCGCAGCCATAGACGACGTCGTCGACCGCCTGCCAGTCGATGCCGGGATTGCGCTCGACCAGCGCCCTCAGGGGTATCGCGCCAAGGTCGTCGGCGCGCACCGAAGACAGCGAACCGCCAAAACGGCCGATCGGCGTGCGGATGTAGTCGCAGATATAGGCCTCGGCCATGTCATGCAGCCTTTGCTTTTCCGGTTCCCTCATGGGCCGCCTTGGTGCGGGCCTGCAGGTCGCGCAATGTCTTGAGTTCGAGTTCGCTTGGCGCCGGCGTTTCGTCAAGCGTATCAGTGAACTTAACCACCCAGCCACAGCTCTCCTGCACCTGCTGGCGCGCGACGCCGGGATGCAGCGACACCACGGTGAATTCCTTGCTCACCGGATCCGGCTTCCAGATGGCGAGGTCGGTGATCAGCAACGTCGGGCCTGATGTCTCGATGCCGAGGCGCTTGCGATGATCGCCGCCCTCGCCATGGCCGAAGGAGGTGAAGAAGTCGATCTTTTCGACCATCCCTCGCTTGGTCTGCGCCATGGTGATGTAGATCTCCTTCGACGACGTCGCGATCTCCGGCGCGCCGCCGCCGCCGGGCAGCCGGGTCTTGGGATGAAAATAGTCGCCAATGACCGTCGTGTTGATGTTACCGAACTTGTCGAGCTGCGCCGCACCGAGGAAGCCGATCGAGATGCGCCCGCCCTGCAGCCAGTAGCGGAACATCTCCGGCACCGCGACGGTGGTGACCGCGGTCTCGCACAATTCGCCGTCGCCGATCGACAGCGGCAGCACGTCGGGCGCGGTGCCGATCGTGCCGCTCTCGTAGATCAAGGTGATGTCGGGCGCATGCGTCAGCCGCGCCACGTTGCAGGCGGCCGATGGCGCGCCGATGCCGACGAAGCAGACATCGTCATTCCGCAGCGCGCGGCTGGCGGCGATCGTCATCATCTCGTTCGGGGTAAAGCCCAAGGAGGTCTGATCGTCGCTCATGCCGCTTTCCTCAGATACTCGACCCGAGCAGCGAAATCGTCGGCGCTCTTCTCGATGACATTGGCCTGCATCCACGCCTGGAATTTCTCGCGGTCGGCGGCGATCTCGTCCCATTCGAGATAGGCCGCATTGTCGCGCGCATAATAGCCATGCGCGTAGGACGGATGCGATCCGCCGGGCACGACCGATATCGCCGCGATCGTCCAGCGCGGCAGCACCGTCAGATTGGGGTACAGATCGTCGAAATTGTCGACCACTTCCTCCACCGTCACCACCGCGCGTTTGGCCGCCAGCACCGCTTCCTTCTGGATGCCGATGATGCCTTCGATCAGCACATTACCTTTCTTGTCGGCCTTCTGCGCGTGGATGAAGGTGACATCGGGCCGGATCGAAGGGACAGCCGCCAGCACCTCGCCGGTGAACGGACAGGTCACCGACTTGATGTTCGGATTGACCGCCGCCAGCCCGGCGCCGCGATAGCCGCGAAACACGGCGCAGGGCAGCCCCGCTGCACCCGCCTCATAGGCATTGGCCATACCGGCATGGCTATGTTCCTCGATTTCGAGCGGGCGCGGAAAGCCGTTCTCGATGGCATCGCGGGCGCGCCGCAGCAGGCCGACGCCGGGATTGCCGACATAGGAGAAGATGATCTTCTTCGCCATGCCCATGCCGATCATCTGGTCGTAGATCAGATCCGGCGTCATGCGGATCAGGGTCAGGTCGCGAAAACCCTGGCGGATCGCCTCATGCGCCGCCGCGGTCGGGATCAGATGGGTGAAGCCCTCGAAAGCGACCGCGTCGCCATGGTTCAAATTCTCCGCAACAGCCTGTTTGAGCGGCAGGAACTTGACCATCGCTTCGGCTCCGGATTCAGAATGTTCGTATTGCGAACATATGTTTTATATGCGATACTTTTCTACGCCAAGCGAAGGCGTGGAGTCAATCCTGATGCCGTTCCGTGGAGACAAGATGGACGAAGAGGCTGTTTCCCGTGATCATGTCGGCTCGCTTGAGCGCGGCCTTGCCGTCATGGAGATCCTGGCCCAGCACCCCTCGGGTATGACGCTGACCGAAATGGCCGAGGCGGCGGGCCTGACCCGCGCCGGTGCCCGACGCTTCCTGCTGACGCTGACCGCCACCGGCTATGCCACCCAGGCCGGCCGCGTGTTCTCGCTGTCGCCGCGCCTGCTGACGGTCGCCCGCACCTGGCTCGGTGGCGCCTCGCTATGGACCTTCGCCGCCCCCATCATGCGCGCGGTGGCGGCACAGCTGAACGAGGCCTGCTCGGCCGCGATCCTGTCGGGACAGGATGTCGTCTATGTCGCCCGTATTCCCGGTCGTCGTATCCTCAGCGTGTCGCTCGATGTCGGCACCAGACTGCCGGCCTATTGCACCTCGATGGGGCGCATCCTGCTTGCTGGCATGACGCCCCAGGAATTGGACGCATTTCTCGGCCAGGCAACGATCGAGAGGCGGACGCCGAAGACGATCACCGAAAAGCCGTTGCTGGCCGAGGCTATCGCGAAGGCGAAAGCGGACGGCTTTGCCATCGTCGACGAGGAATTGGAGCTTGGCCTGCGCTCGATCGCCGTGCCGATCCGCGACCGCTCGGGAAGCACGGTCGCGGCAATCAACGTCCCGACCCAGTCCGCCCGCTTCTCCGTCGCGGAGATGGAGCGGGAAATCCTGCCAGCGCTGCTTGGAGCCAGGCAGCGCATCGAGGATTTCTTTGTGGTTTAGTAAGATATTCTCGCCCGCCAATCGCAACTGCCGCGGCATGCAAAGTCCATGCGTCGGCGGGCCAGCACCCCCCTCTGGCCTGCCGGCCATCTCCCCCGCAAGGAGGGAGATCGCTGTCATCTCAGCTTTCGCCAATCTCCGCCGATGTAGGTGGGCGCAGCGCTGAATCTGCCAATCTCCCCCCTTGCGGGGGAGATGTCCGGCAGGACAGAGGGGGGTGTGAAGGATCGCTAAGGGTACTATTTTGTGCCGTTGCAGCGCGGCCTCAATGCTTGATGCGATCCCGCATGGCGTACCACAGCATCCCCAGCACATAGAGCGGACCGCGCAGCGCCGTGCCGCCGGGGAACGGCATCGGGGTCAGCGTCGAGAACAGGTCGAGCCGCGAGGCGTCGCCGGTGATCGCTTCGGCCAGCAGCTTCCCCGACAGCGTCGACAGGATGACGCCCTTGCCGGAATAGCCATGCGCGAAATAGACCTCGCCATAGTGCCCGACATGCGGCAGCCGCGACGTCGTCACCGACACCAGTCCGCCCCAGGCGTGATCGATGCGGCAGCCCTGAAGTTGAGGGAAGGTCTTTTCCATATGCGGCCGCACGAAGCCGGCGATATCCGCCGGCGGTGACGGGGTGTAGCGCTCGCCGCCGCCGAACAGCAGGCGTCCGTCCGCCGACATCCGGTAGTAGTTGACGACGAAGCGTGTGTCCGACACCGCGACATTGGCTGGGATGACATTGCGCTTGCCTTCCAGCGGCTCGGTGGCGACGATGTAGTTGCCGACCGGCATGATGCGACTGTTGACGCGCGGCTCCAGCCCACTGAGCAGCGCATCGCCCGCCAGCACGACATGTTTAGCGCGGACCGAACCCTTTGATGTCGAGACCCGGATCGAAGGCTCGCGCTCCAGCCGCACGGCAACCGAATTCTCGTGGATGGTGACGCCGGCAGCTATCGCGGCGCGGGCAAGGCCGAGCGTGTAATTGAGCGGATGCATGTGGCCGCCAAGCGGTTCGTACATCGCGCCGTGATAGGGCGTGTCGACCTTGTCGCGTGCTTCCGCCGCCGAAAGGATTTCGGCATTCGGAAACTTCATCACCGTGGCCAGGCACTCGGCCTCCTCCTCAAGATCCCTAAGATCGGAGCCGTTGACCGCGCCGACGAGATGGCCGGTCAGCCTGAGATCGCAATCGATGGCATGGCGCTCGATGATATCGAGCACCAGCCCGCGCGCCTCGAAGGCGAGATCGAACAACGCCTTTGCCCGCTCAGACCCATAGAGCTTGACCAGACCCTTGGCGCCCTTGCGCAGGCCGGGGATCATCTGGCCGCCATTGCGCCCCGAGGCGCCCCAGCCGATCTTGCCGCCCTCGAGCAGCACCACCTTCAATCCGCGCTCGGCGGCGTGAAGGGCGGCTGACAGCCCGGTGCAGCCGCCGCCGACCACCACCAAATCGGCGTCGACATCTCCCACCAGCGCCGGATGGTCCGGCGATGGATTGGCGGTGGCGACATAGTAGGATCTGCCGATATCGAGGCCCGAATTGAAACCCGTTGAACTGGAGGCCATGATCACACCTTGAGCAGCAGGTGGTCGCGTTCCCAACTCGTCACGACGCCCTGGAACAGGTCGAGTTCGACGCTCTTGACGCGCAGATAGGTCTGGAAGAAATCCTCGCCGAGCAGCGCCCGCACCGGGTCGCAAGCAGCGAAACGGTCAAGCGCCTCCTCCATGGTCTTCGGCAGCGTGCTCTTGATCTTATAGGCATTGCCAGACGCCTCGGTCGACCGCGCCAGTTTCTGTTCGACGCCGAGATAGCCGGCGAGCAGCGAGCCGGCGATCGCCAGGTAAGGATTGGAATCGGCACCCGGCAATCGGTTCTCCACCCGCCGCGCGGCGCGGCCACCAGCCGGCACGCGCAAGCCGCAGGAACGGTTGTCATGCGACCATTCGATGTTGGCCGGCGCGCTGTGGTTCGGCCTTATGCGGCGGAACGAGTTCACGTTCGGCGCGAACAGCAGCATGATTTCCGGGACATATTTCTGCAGGCCACCGATGAAATGACCGAACATTTCGGTGTCGGCATCGTCGCCGCCGGCAAACAGCGTCTTGCCGGCCTCGTCGATGATGGACATGTGGAGATGCATCGAACTTCCCGCCTGTGCCGCGATCGGCTTGGCCATGAAGGTGGCATGCATGCCGCTTTGCTGTGCGGCCTGGCGCGTCAACCGCTTGAACAGCAGCACCTTGTCGGCCAGCGGCAGCGCATCGCCATGCAGGAAATTGATCTCCAGCTGCGCCGTGCCCGATTCATGGATCAACGTGTCGAGCGGCAATCCGGCCGCCGCCGCATAATCATAGATGCGGCGGATCACCGGCTCGAACTCCTCGAGTGCCACCATGTCATAGGGATGCTGCACGGTTTCAGTCCGGCCGTTGGCGCCGATCGGTGCGGTCAGTGGCTGGTCGGGATCGGGATTGGGCGCGGTGAGATAGAATTCGAGCTCCGGCGCCACCACCGCCCGCCAGCCGCGCCTGGCGTAGAGATCGAGCACGGCCCGCAGTACATGGCGCGGCGAGGCCATCCATGGCCGGTCGTCCATGTGGAAGGCATCGGCGAAGACATAGGCCTTGCCAGCAGCGGCGCCGGGCGCGAGGCTGAGCGTCGAAACGTCGGGCACCATGCGCATATCCGGGTCCGAATAGGCAAAACCCTCGTCGATCGCGCCGGAATAGCGGCCGTCGATGCTGACCAGGAAGGCGCTGCTCGGCAAATAGAGCGCGCGGTCTTCCAGCGCCTGGAGGAATTTGGCCACCGGCAAGGCCTTGCCGCGCAGCACACCGTTCATGTCGGGCACCAGGCACTCGACCTCGTTGATGCCGTGCAGGGCCAGCCAGCTTTTCGGATCGGCGTTGTTCAGGGCGGAGTTATTCGTCGTGATTTGGTCAGGCATTTCGTTCATGTCCGTATCAGAGAGAGTATGGCTTGCGCGGCCACATCCGTTCCAGGTTTCAGCACCATTTGGGCTGCATTCCGCTTCAAGCGGGCGCGCATGGCGTCATCGGCCAGCAGGCCGAGAATGGCTTTCTCCAATACTCCTTCGGTCCAGGCATCACGGCCGATATGGTCACCGCCGGTCTCGCCGGCACGGCGTGCATTGTGCCCGGCCCCGGGTCGGGCGCCTCTCGCACGCAGCGCCTGCGCGAAGCCGACACAACTCAAAGCTGGTCCGAAACTCGCTTCGGGAAACAGCGCGATGGTCGGGCTGGCTTTACGCGTCAATTAATCCTCGTCATTCCGGCCGGCTGATCATGCCGAACAGCGCTATGGTCGCGGGTCGCGGGAGAGTCGCAGACGAATGCGAAGCAGATCGGCAGCCAACTCATACTGCCGGCTTTTAAGATGGTCGAGGATATTCAGGTGTTCGCGCAGCGATTGCTGCAACCGGAAGACGTCGACGATGTCACGGTAGATGTCGGCCGGTGCGGTGCAGGTGTCAGAACTCGCAGGCAATGACCACCTTCGCGGACTGGTTGAAGACGGCCGGGCTGGGACTCACAGCAATGCCGCCGGGCGAGGCCCGGCGGCATCCTTGACTCCGCTACTGCCGTTTCGGCGACGATTCGCTACGGCGTCGTTTCCGCTTCAATCGCTGCCGCCGTCTGGTCGATCTTGTCGGCAAGGACGCCTTGGGCCCAAGCGGTGACATCGGCATCGACGGGCTTGTTGGCCATGTCCGTCAGCGCCGCGTCGAGCGATGCATCATCGGTGCCGGTCGCTGCCGCCGTCGCCGCGTCATTGGCGGCGGCGACCTCTGCCTCCTGGGCGGTGATTTCGGCCTGCAGATCGGTTATCTTCCCAGGCAAGGCCGCCTGATCTTCGGGCGTCATGGCCGCAATCTGTTCGGCCGTCAGCGACGTCAAGGCGCTCAACTGCGAATTCAGCGCATCCAGCTTATCCTGAGCCGCCTCAGCTGCGGCCTGGGCGACCTTGGCTTTCGCGGACTGCGTCACGAAAGCCTGGATAGCGGCGAACTTCTTGCTCTTGGAGTTCATGTAGGCGTTGATGTTGCGCTGCAGCGAATTCAGCCGGCCAAGCTTGGCGTGGATGTTCTTCTCCTTGGACACGGACGAGACCTTTGCGGTCTTATCGACCGTGGAGTCGTCCGCTTCGGCCTTGGCCACCTGCCCAGGAGCCGACGACTTGCCGTGCGAAGCGCCGCTGTTGCCATGGCCGTTGCCACCACCGTGGCCATTTCCACCCCCATTGCCGTTGCCGCCGCCGTGCCCGTTGCCGCCAGCTTCGGCGATTGCCGGAGACGCCAGAAGCGCCAATGCGGCAAGCGCCGCGAACAGAGTTTTTCGATTTGTCATGGTAACCTCCTCGGGGAATCGCCGCTCTTCGCCCAACCGCTAGCGACCGTCGTATGAGGAATCCCTAATTGTTCAGAGTAAACTTTAGACAAATGCGGTCTCAATACGCGAGCTGGAACCGCCGGGAATGGTAACTACCTGATATTTAATACGAATATCCGATCACGAGCGACCATGGCACTGAAGTCCCATGCCGATCGGACCATAGTCCTGGCTACCGACCCGGCAGCAGGGAAAAGTCGTGGGGCAGTGTATCGGAAAGGCGCTGAAATAAAGGGCCTGGCGGCGAGATCATAGTCTCAGCCGATGCTTTCGCCGCCATCGATCACCAGCGCCTGGCCGGTCATGAAAGAGGAGCGGTCGGAGACGAGGAACAGGATCGCTTCGGCGATCTCTTCGGCGCTGGCCCAGCGCCCCATCGGGATCTTGGTGCGGACATAGGTTTCGATCGCCTCGCGGCCGCCCATCTGGGCGATGAACGGTTCGTTGAACGGCGTGTCGACCCAGCCTGGGCAGAGCGCGTTGACGCGGACATTGTACCGGGCATAGTCGAGCGACATCTGCCGCGTCATCGCCACCACCGCATGTTTGGAGGTGGCGTAGGCGATCATCTCGCGGTCGTAGAACACGCCGGAATTGGAGGCGGTGTTGAGGATGACACCGCCGCCTCGTGCGACCATCGACGGCATGACCAACCTCGCCGCCAGGAACTGCGCCCGCACATTGACCCGCCACGAGGCATCCATGCCTTCGGTCTCGACTTCGGTCAGCGTGCCGCCGACCTGGATACCGGCGTGATTGTGCAGGATGTCGATGCGCCCATGCCTGTCAAGCGTGCCGGCAACGAGTTGCTCGACCGCCGCGTCCTCAGCGACATCGGTCGCGATCGCCTCGGCCCGGCCGCCCACTGCCCGGATGTCCGAAGCCGTGGCTTCGCCAGCGGCCTCATCCCTGTCGGCGATGACGACCATCGCGCCCTCCCTGGCCATGATCATGGCGCCGGCGCGCCCGATGCCGGAGCCGGCGCCTGTCACCACGGCGATGCGGTCTTTGAGGATCATGATGCGACTTTCAGTTCGATGGTTTGCGCTGACGCAGCTGCCATTGGGCAAGCACCACAATCAGCACGGAGGCGACGAGCACGATCGTCGCGATGGCATTGATTTCCGGCGTTACCCCGCGCCGGATCGACGCGAAGACATAGATCGGCAGCGTCGTCTGCGCGCCGGCGACGAAGAAGGCGACGATGAAATCGTCGAAGGAGAAGGTGAAGGCGAGCAGGAAGCCGGCAACGACCGCCGGCATGATCTGCGGCAGCACGATCGACCGGAACGTCGTCAGCGGCGTGGCGTAGAGATCGCTCGAGGCCTCGACCAGATTGCGGTCGAGGCTGCCGAGGCGCGTGCCGACGATCATCGTCACCAGCGCCATGGAGAACAGCCCGTGCGCTGCGATGATCGAACCATAGCCGAGCGCCAGGCGCGGCGGTTTGTCATCGGGCCAGATCGAGGCGAGAAACGGGTTGACGACCGTAAACAGCTGGACGAGCGCGACCAGCGTCGAGATGCCGATGACGACACCCGGAACGACGATCGCGGCACCCAGAAGCGCATCGAAGATAGCACGGGTCCGCACGCTGACGCGCGCCAGGCCGAGCGCGGCCGCGGTGCCGCATAACGCCGCCAGCGACGCACTGGTGGTGGCGATGAACAGGCTGTTCTTCAGCGCTTCGACCAGGAACGGGTTTGCCAGCGCCTTGCCATACCATTGCACCGAAAAGCCGGTGAACTCGCTCGCATGGTGACCGGCGTTGAAAGAGAACAGCACGACCAGTGCGATCGGCAGATAAAGGAAGGCGAAGACGGCAATGACGAAGGCGCGCATCAGATCAGATCCACCCGGCGCGCGCCCGAAACCCGGGTCGAGATGCGGTTGGCGGCAATCAGCACCACCACCGAGACCAGCACCAGCGTGATCGCGATGGCCGATCCGAACGGCCAGTTGCGCGACTGCAGGAACAGGTCGACCAGCGCATTGCCGATGAAGAACACCTTGCCGCCGCCGAGCAGCGTCGGGATCAGATATTCGCCGAGCAGCAGGATCATCACCAGCGAGAAGCCGGTCATCACGCCGGGCAGCGACAGTTTCAGGGTCACGCCGAGGAAAGTCGAAATCGGTGTTGCACCGAGATCGGCGGAGGCTTCAAGCAGCCGGCGGTCGAGCCGCTCGAGGCTGACATAGATCGGCAGGATCATCAGCGGCAGATAGCCATAGACGATGCCGAGCAGCACCGCGCCCGGCGTGTTGATCAGTCTGACATCCTCGAACCCGATATAGGCGAGCAATGCCGGAATGCCGCGCCCGCCCAGCACATACATCCAGGCATAGGTCCGCATCAGAAGGCTGGTCCAGAACGGAATGACGACCAGCGCCAGCAGGATCAGCCGCCAGCGCTGCGGCGCCTGCAAGGCAAGGTAATAGGCAACCGGATAGGCGACGAGCAGGCAGGCGAGCGCCCCTACGGGCGCCAGCACCATTGTGTTCCAGAAGGCGGTCGCCCGCGCTGGAAGATTGGCATATTGAGCGAAAGTAAAAGCCCCCTGATAGCCGCCTTCCGGCGCCCGTTCGCCGACGCTGAATACAGCGATGGCGATGAACGGCAGCACCAGAAACACCACCAGCCACGCGGCCGCCGGACCGAGCAGCATGGCGGTCAGAAGGTTCTTGCGAAGACGGCTGCCGTGCATGGAGAGATTGCCCCGGTGCCGGCGGGAATGAACCCGCCGGTCAAGTTATCTGAGTCGAATTTGAGGCCGCGCGGTTCAGGCCGACTTGAAGCGCGCCATCAATTCGGCACGGCCGGGATCGGTCAGCGTTGCCGCCGCGCCGAATTCCAGCGGCGTCAACAGGTCCGCCGCCGGATAAAGGATCGGATTGTCGAGCACCTCCTTCGGCAGCAGCTTGTTGACCCGCGCATCGGTCGATGGCGCACCATTGGCCAGATGCTCCTTCACCGCCACCTGCGGGTTCATCAGGTAGTTGAGCAGAGCGTAACCGGCGGGCTTGTTCGGCGCGTCCTTCGGGATGGCGTAGAAGTCGGTCCAGATCTCGCCGCCTTCCTTGCCCAGCACATAGGCGATCTCGGGAATGTCGCGATGCAACTGCGCGCCATCGTTCGTCCAGCACATGGTCATCCAGGCGTCACCAGCGCGCATTCCCGGCTGGTAGTCGGATGAAACCGCGAACAGATGCGGCTTGACCTTCAGCAGCAGTTCCTCCGCCTTGGCTAGTTCGTCTGATTTGAGCGAGTTGAACGAGTAGCCGTAATATTTCAGGGCATTGCCGATCGTGGTCAGCTGATAGTCGTGCACCATGGTGCGGCTGTCGCCTTCCGCCATGGCGGTGTCCCAGAACTCCTTCCAGCTGGTCATCGGCTTGGTCAGCTTCCTGGTATTGACGGCAAATCCGGTGGTGCCCCAGTTTTTCGGTACGGCGTAGGCCACGCCGTCGATCGTGCCTTCCCCAGTGAAGCGCGAGTCCTCCTGCGAGCCGTCGAAATTCGGCAGCTTCGCCATATCCAGCGGCTCGATGATGCCGAGCTTCTTGTAGGTCGAGATCGTGTAGTTGGTCGGCACGAAAAGGCTCCAGCCCGAGGCGCCCGCCTGCAGCTTGGCCAGCATCTCCTCGTTGGAGCCGAACACGTTGACCTCGACGGCAACCCCGGTGTCCTTCTTGAAATTCTCGAATGTCGCCGGGTCATGATAGTTCGGCCAGGTGGCGATCGACATGCGGTCGCCAAGGCTTTCAGCGGCAAAGGCCGGCGTCGGCATGATTCCGATCTCGCGCGCCATCACCGCCGTCGCGATGCCAAGGCCGGTGAGGCCAAGGAAATCGCGGCGGCCGATCGAGCCGCGCTTCAAACGCATCAGCTGGTCGACAAAGTTCTCAGGGCTTATCGGCAGTCCATCACGATATGATTTCGACATGTTTATCTACCCTCTGGTTGGTCCCGTTGTTCTTGGGGTCCGGAAACGCCAGCGGCGTTCGGGAGGCAAAGCCGATGGCGACGGGTTCACCCGGCTTGAAGAGATTGCCGTGGCCGATCAGATGATCGGCCTTGGCGAGCAGCGTTCCAATGCCCTGGACCTCGATCGCGTATTCCGCTGTCGAACCCAGGAAAATCCGATTGCGGACGATGCCTTTGAAGCGGCCGCTTCCTGAAATGCCGAGACTGAGCGATTCAGGACGCAGGCTGACCGACACGGCCTCGCCTTGCTGCAAGGCGGTGCGCTTGCGCGCGGCAATCACGGTGCCGTCCGCTAGCGCCACCTCCACCAGATCGCCCGTATGCCCGGCGACCTTGCCGCTCAAGAGGTTGGTCTTACCGACGAAGTCAGCGACAAACAGGTCGGCCGGCTCGTCATAGATCTCGCTCGGCTGTCCGAGCTGGACGATACGGCCGCCATTCATGACGCAGACGAAATCGCTCATCGACAGCGCTTCCTCCTGGTCGTGGGTGACCAGCACGAAAGTGATGCCGATCTCGCGCTGCAGGTTCTGCAGCTCGATCTGCATGTCGGTCCGCAGCTTCTTGTCGAGCGCCGCCAGCGGCTCGTCGAGCAGCAGCACCGCCGGCTTGTTGACCAGCGCGCGTGCCAGCGCGACACGCTGCTGCTGGCCACCGGACAGTTCGTGGATCTTGCGACGGCCATAGCCGGCAAGCCGCACCATTTCGAGCGCCTCGCCGGCTCTCAGGCCGATCTCGCGCGACGACAACCGCGGCCTTGCCTGGCGCAGCCCGTAGGCGACGTTGTCCTCGACATCCAGATGCGGAAACAGCGCGTATTGCTGGAACACCATGTTGACCGGCCGCCGGTAGGGCGGCGTGCCGGCCATATCCTGGCCGCGAATGAACACCTGGCCTTCGCTCGGCTGTTCGAAACCGCCGATCATGCGCAGGCAGGTGGTCTTGCCGCAGCCGGACGGCCCGAGCAGAGCGACGAAAGCGGATGGTGGGACGGCAAGATCGATGCCGCTCACTGCCGTCACGCTGCCATAGCGCTTGGTGACGCCGCGAAACTCGATGTCGGGCACTGCGGTCAAAGGCTGCGGACTCCCCAGGGCAATTTCAAGACGCTACCAGAGCCAATGCCGGCTAGTATATACCTCGCAGGTGGTATATCTGAGCTATTTTCTCGTTTAAGGGGGTATGGCCTTGTCCCGCAGCGACGAATACAGCCGGCTCGCCACGCTGGTCGCGGCAACGCGAGAGACCAGCGGCGACCTGTTCGGCCAGGCGCTGGTCGATTGGCTTCGGCAGCATGTCAGTTTCGATCACTGCGTGATCTTCGGCTATCGCGGCGCCTCGCGCCCGCCGCTGCTCTTCGAGACGTTCTCGCCAGCCGAAAGTCACGTCTTCGTCGCGCTCTATCAGGAAGGGCCGTATCTGCTCGACCCGTTCCATCACGCGGCGGTCGAGCGCAAGGAAGGGTTCTGGCGCATGCGCGAACTGGCGCCGGACCGCTTCTACGCCAGCGAGTATTTTCGCTCCTACTACAGCCAGACCAGGCTGGCCGAGGAGGTCGGCTTCTTCGTGCCGCTGCCCGGCAAGGACGCGCTTGTGCTCTCACTGATGCGGCTGCGCGCCTCGGGCCCGTTCGGCACCGCCGATGCCAGATTGTTGCGCGACATGGCGTCGGCGGTGATCAGTTTCGCCAGATTGCGCTGGCCCGCCCTACCGGCCGACGAACCGGCGGAGGTGAAGCAGGACGAGACGATAGCGCCGGTCAACGAATTCGATCGCGCCCATATCTGGCAGAGCCTGTCGCTGACGCCGCGCGAAAAGCATGTCGTTGATCTGGTGCTGCAGGGGCACTCCACCGAGTCGATCGCCCGGGCCATGCGCATCGTGCCGGGAACCGTGAAAGTCCATCGCCGCAACATCTACCGCAAGCTCAAGATCAAGTCGCAGGCCGGCCTCTTCGCGCGCTTCGTCGAGATCATCGACGCGCGGATCCGGTAATTTCTCCGGCCTTGAATCACCGCTCGATCAGGCTGTTGCGCCGGCTTCCCAGGAACCCGTCTCGGCCATTGTCTTGAGCAGTGGCGCCGGCTTGAAAACGTCCTTGCCGGTGCGCTGATGCCAGTACTCGAGCCGCTTGATAATCTTGCCCGCCCCTTCGAGACCGGCCCAGAACATCGGGCCGCCCTTGCCGATGGGAAAGCCGTAGCCGTTGACCCAGACGACATCGATGTCGGACGCGCGGGCCGCGATCCCTTCTTCCAGGATCTTCGCGCCCTCATTGATCAGGGGATAGAGCGTGCGCTCGATGATTTCTTCCGCACTGATCGCGCGCGGAGCGATGCCCTTTTCGTCCGCCTTGGCGCGGATCAGCGCCTCGACTTGCGGGTCCGGAACCGGTGTGCGCGAACCGTTCTCATAGAGATAAAACCCCTTGCCGGTCTTCTGGCCGAACCGTCCCTGCTCGCACAGCGTGTCGGCGATGACGGCTGTCTGGCCGCGCGCCTTGCGGTTTCGCCAGCCGATGTCGAGGCCGGCCAGATCGCCCATCTGGAACGGTCCCATCGGCCAGCCGAAATCGGTGAACACCTGATCGATCTGGCGCGGGGTAGCGCCTTCCAAAAGAAGCGCTTCGGATTCCGAACCACGCGCCGCCAGCATGCGGTTGCCGACGAAGCCATGGCAGACTCCGACGACCACGGCCACCTTGCCGATCCGCCGCGCCAGGTCGAGGACGGTCGCCAGCGCGTCGGGCGCGGTCCTCTGCGCCCGCACGATCTCCAGCAGCTTCATGACATTGGCCGGCGAGAAGAAATGCAGCCCGACCACATCCTGCGGCCGTGAGGTCGAGGCGGCGATTTCGTCGATGTCGAGATAGGACGTGTTGGTGGCGAGGATCGCACCGGGCTTCGCCACCGCTTCGAGCTTGCCGAACACCTCCTTCTTGACCGCCATGTCCTCGAACACCGCCTCGACGATCAGGTCGCAATCGGCGAGATCGGCATAGTCGGTGGAACCCGTGAACTGGGCGAGCCGCTGGCGCTTGGCATCTTCGGTCAACGAGCCGCGCGTGACGGACACCGAGTAGTTCTTGTCGATGGTCGCCAATCCGCGCTGCAACGCCTCGTGGCTGGTTTCCAGCAAGGTGACGGGGTAGCCGCCATTGGCGAAGGCCATGGCGATGCCGCCGCCCATCGTGCCGGCGCCGATGACGCCGATGCGGGCAATCCTGCGCTTGACGACATCCTTGGCCGAAATCTTCGCCGCCTCACGTTCGGCGAAGAACAGATGGCGCTGCGCCCGCGACTGGTCGCTGCCCACCAGTTTCACGAACAGCGCGCGCTCCGCCGCCAGCGCCGCGTCGAAGGGCAGCGTGACGGCATTGCGCACCGACAGTGCGCAGGCGATCGGCGCATCGAGGCCGCGCGCCTTCCTGTCAAGATCCGCCGCCTCGGCGTCGAGAGCCGCCAGGTCGGTCTCCTTGAGCCCGTCATCGCGATCGCGCACCGGGGTGAAGGGGCCACCCTTGCGGGCTAGCTCCCTGGCAAAGTTGACGGCATGCGTGGTCAGATCGCCCTCGAAGACGGCATCGACGAGACCGGCGGCATGCGCCTCGGTCGCACCGATCGGGACGCCGGAAACGATCATCTTCAAGGCCTTCAGCGCGCCGACAAGGCGCGGCAGCCGCACCGTGCCGCCGCCGCCTGGCAAGAGACCAAGCTTCACCTCCGGCAGGCCGAGCTTGGCGCCGGTATCGGCAACGCGAAAATGGCACCCGAGCGCCAATTCCAGGCCGCCGCCAAGCGCGGTGCCATGAATGGCGGCGATCATCGGCTTGGTGATGGTTTCCAGCGTCGCCACGATGGCGCGCAGATCGGGCTGCTGCACCGGCTTGCCGAATTCGGTGATGTCGGCCCCGGCGACAAAGGTCCGGCCGGCGCAAGCGATGACGACGGCAGCAACCGACGCATCGTCGCGCAGCTCAACCAGCGCCTGCATCAGTGGTTCGCGAACGTGGAAGCTCAGCGCATTGACCGGCGGATTGTCGATGGTGACGATGGCGACACCGCCATCGCGGTTGATCCTGAGGAAATCGGACACGCAAAACCTCCCAGCACTAATCAGCAGCCATGGCCGCGCAAACCGGATTTACAGCGCCATGGCGCGGATAGGAACCGGATGCCGGCCTGGCACAATGATTAGCCGACAGAGGGGGGTGCTGTCCCGCCAGCATCGACGTTTATCCCACCACCACCTCACCGCAGCGCCTTCTGCCCGCCGGCCGCCGTAATCACCCCGACGATGATCAGCCCGGTCAGCAGCAATCGCACGCCGGCGCTGACGCCGAAGGTGTTGAGCATGGTCAGCAAAAGCACCAGGAACAGCGCCGCGCCCCAGACACCGGGGACATTGGCCTTGCCGCCGGCCACCGACGTACCGCCGATGACGACGACGGCGATCGAAGCCAGCAGGTACTCATTGCCGATGTCGACATTGGCGCCGCGGAAATAGCCGGCGAGCAGCGCGCCGTCGATGCCGCCGAGCGAGCCCGACAGCGTGTAGGTTAGGAAGCGTATGCGGCCGACATTGACGCCAGCGAGCCACGCGGCACGGATGTTCTGGCCGATCGCCAGCACCGAGCGGCCATAGATCATGCGCTGCAGTGCGATGGCAGCCCCGACGGTAAACAGCACGGTGAGGATCGCCAGCACCGGAATGCCCAGCACCTGCCAGTTGGCGAAATCGGCGAAGCCCGGCGGCGGCTTGATCTGCAGCCCGCGCCCATAGCTGATGTCGATCGACTGGATGATGAAGCTGGCCGACAGCGTTGCGATGATCGGCGGAATGCGCAGCGCCCAGATCAGCAGATAGTTGACGGCGCCGACCGCCGCACCGCAGGCAAGCGCCGCCAGCAGCCCGACCGCGATCATGGAATCGTTGCCGTCCATCACCTTCATGGCGACGGCGCTGGCGAGGCCGATATTGGCGGGCAGCGACAGGTCCACATTGCCCGGGCCGAGCGTGATGACGAACATCTGGCCGACACCGACGATGACAGTGAACACCGCCAGCGACAGGGCGGCGGTGACCATGCCGCCGCCGCCGTATCCGCCGGTGAAGACGATCGTCGCCAGCCAGACCAGAAGCGCGCCGAGAAAAGACCAGATCCAGGGTTTGGCGAGCAGCGATTTCACCGATGCCATCGCTCACCTCTCCCTGCGGCTGATCAGCACCCGCGCCGCCAGCACGATGATCAGGATGGCGCCGTTGGCGGCCACCTGCCAGTCGGGTGGGATGTGCATGAAGGTGAGCAGCGGCGAAGCCGCCAGCGCCAGCGTCAGCGCGCCGATCACCGCGCCGATGGGCGACACTCGGCCGCCGACGAACTCGCCGCCGCCGAGGATGACGCCGGCGATCGCCAGCAGCGTATAGCCATTGCCGATATTGGCGTCGGCCGAGGTGGTGATGCCGATCAGCGCCATGCCCGACAGCACGCCGAACAGACCGGCCAACGAAAACAGCACGATCTTGGTCTTGAGCAGCGACCAGCCGGCGCGGCCGAGTGCCGCCGGATTGCCGCCCGAGCCGCGCAGGATCACGCCATAGGAGGTGCGCATGAGGCCGAAATGAACGATGAGCCCGATCAGCAGCGCGGCGATGATCGGGAACGGCACGAAAGGCGGCTTGAACGCCATCAGCCCAAGCAGCCAGTCCGGCGCCTTGCCGCCTGGTTTGGGCAGAATGAGAATCGCCAGCCCCTGCCAGACGAAGCTCATGCCGAGCGTCACCACGATCGAAGGCAGGTTGCGCAGATGGATCAGCGCGCCGAGCAGCGCATAGACGCCGATCGACCCGAGCAGGATGACGACGCCGATGAGCGGCGCGTCCTTCAGCCAGGTCGCGGTGACGCAGCCGACGAAGCCGACGAAAGTGCCGATCGACAGGTCGAGCTCGTTACCTGATATGACGAACATCTGCGCGATCGTCGCCAGCGCGATCGGGATCGCCAAATTGAGCATCAAGCTGAAGCCGAAATAGCTGATGGCGCGCGGGTTGAGCCAGGCGATGGCAAGCAGCACCAGTGCCAACGACAGCGCCGGCAGCAGCCCGCGCAACAGGCGGGCGCGGGCCAGCGCGCCACGCTCGGCGGAAGTCCTGGCAGCGGTTTCGAGACTGGCGGCCGTCATCTCAGGCCGCATCGCCGAACGAGGATTGGATGATCTTCTCTTCCGTCAACTCGTCGCGGCGCAGATTGGCGACGATGCGGCTGTTCTTGAAAACATAGATGTGGTCGCAATTGTCGAGCTCTTCGGTTTCGGTGGTGTACCAGAGGAAGGTACGGCCGCGGCCTGCTTCCTCGCGCACGAGGTCGTAGACTTCCAGCTTGGTGCCGATGTCGACGCCGCGCATCGGATCGTCCATCAGCACGATCTGTGCATCCGAGCCGAGGGCGCGGGCAAACAACGCCTTCTGCTGGTTGCCGCCCGATAGCGAGAAGATGTTGTTGTTCATGTCCGGCGTGCGGATGCCGATCTTCTTTTGCCAAAATGCAGCAAGCTCCGCCTCGCGCTGCGGCGAGATCAACAGCCCGTTGCGCAGGCGCGCCAGCGAGCGGATGCCGATGTTTTGCGCGATCGACCATTGCGGAAAAATGCCGTCCGCCTGGCGGTCGCCGGCGACCAGCGCCACCGGTGCCGTCACCTCGATGCCGGTCCGGGCGCGCGACGCCGCGGCGAAGATCGCCAGCAGCAGATCGGTCTGGCCATGGCCGGCCAGCCCGGCAAGGCCGATGATCTCGCCGGCGCAAGCGACAAGGTCGGTACCGTCCTTCTGCGCGGCGGGCCGCGCCCGAACCCGCAGCGGGCTGGCGCCGATCTTGGCGGCAGCGATTTCGGCGGCGATCTTCTGGCGCGCTTCCGCTCCGCCCATCGCCGTCACCAGCCGGTCGCGGTCGAAGGCACTGGCGGCGTCTGCGACAACCACCTTGCCGTCGCGCATCACCACGATGCGGTCGGCATTGCGCAGCACCTCGCCCAGCACATGCGAAATCAGGATGCAGCTTTTGCCGCCGGCGACGAAGCGGCGCACGAAGGCCAGCAGCTGGCCAGCCGTATGCGCGTCCAACGACGATGTCGGCTCGTCGAGGATGACGAGGTCAAGCCGATCCTGAGTGACCGTGAACGCGCGCGCCACCTCGACCATCTGGCGTCGGCCAATGGAGAGATCGCCGACAATGTCCGACGGCGAAATGCTGTGGCCCGGAAAAATCTCGTCGAGCTTGGCCGCGATCAGATCCGCCGCCTTGCGCCGCCAGCCGAGCCCGCGCAGCGAAGCATGGTTGATGCGCGTGTTCTCGGCGACGCTGAGATTGGGGCACAGCGACAGCTCCTGGAACACGCAGCGTATGCCGAGCTGCTGCGCCCGTGACACCGAGTAGTTCGCCTCGATGCCGCCATGCACGCCGATCTGCCCGCTGTCGGGCACCAGCGTGCCCGCCACCATGTGCATCAGCGTCGATTTGCCGGCGCCATTGTGGCCGACGAGACCGACGCATTCACCGGGCCCGACGCGAAAATCGACGCCGCCCAGTGCGCGAACGGCGCCGAAATGCTTTTCGGCGCCGTTCAGTCTGATGATGTCAGCGTTCCCTTCAGGCATGCTCAACGATATCCGCTCGGCGATACGGACGGCAACGCTGCCGTGATGCTCACTTGATGTTGGCTTTGATGGCCGCGATTGCATCTTCCTGCGTGTATTCGTGGCTGGCAACGCCACCCTTGGGGATCTTCGGCAACTCGGCCTCGAAATCGTCTTGGGTGAAGGCCAGATACGGCACCAGCAGATCGTGCGGAATGTCCTTGCGGCCGTCGAGCACCTGCTGCGCCACCCAGAAGGCGAGTGACGAGACGCCGGGCGCGATCGAGGCCGACCAGGTCTGGTAGCCGTCCTTGTCCTTCTGTTCCTTCCACCACTGCAGCTCGTCCTGCCGATTGCCCATGATGATGGTCGGGCGCGGCTTGCCGGCGGCGGCGAAGGCCTGTGCCGCGCCATAGCCGTCACCGCCCTGGTCGACGATGCCGACGATCTCGGGCAGCGACGGCAGGATGGTCGCCACCGCCTTCTGCGCCGTCGTCTGATCCCAGTCGCCGGTCACCGAACCGACGATCTTGAACTCGGGATGGGCGGCAACGCCTTCAAGGATGCCGGCATGGATGGCATCGTCGATCGAGGTGCCGGCGAGGCCGCGTATTTCCAGCAGGTTGCCGCCCTTGGGCTGGAACTTGGCCATCTGCTCGACTTCCTGCTTGCCCATGTCCTTGAAGTCGACGACGACGCGGTAGGCGCAAGGTTCGGTGACGGTGCCGTCGAAGGAGACGACGACGATGCCGGCGTCGCAGGCCTGCTTGATGGCGCCGTTGAGCGCATCCGGCGAGGCGGCGTTGATGACGATCGCGTCATAGCCCTGCAGGATCAGGTTCTGCACCTGCGCCGCCTGCGTCGGCACTTCCTTGTCGGCGGTGGTGAAGATGTCGGCCACGCCGACGATCTTGTCGGCGACCGCCTTCTTGGTGACGATGCCATAGCTGTCGAGCATGGCCTGCCGCCAGGAATTGCCGGCATAGTTGTTGGAAAAGGCGATCTTCTTGCCACTGGTGTCGGCCAGCGCCGTGCCCGAGGCGAGCATTGCCGCCAGAGCGCCCAGAACGAACAGTTTCTTCATGTCGTAATCCTCCCAGATGTGTTGACTGCTGCAATTCCCGCCGGGCTTGACCCCGGCCTCACTCCCAACTCTGATTTGAGCACGAATTGTCGCGGGCTCAAAACAGTCTCAATCCCGGCACGCGCACCCGGAGCCGGTACAATGACGTCGACGCGGTAATGTAGAGGCTTTGAAGGTCGTCGTCGCCGAAGGTAAAATTCGCGCAATCTTCGGGCGTCCGGATGACGCCAAGAATGCCGCCCGACGCGTCAAAGACATGGATGCCGCCGGGCCCGGTGCAGTAAAGGTTGCCGCGACTGTCGATCTTCATGCCGTCGGGCGCTCCCGGTCCGTCGCCCTCGGTCACCGCCCACACCGCGCCGCCATTGAGATCGCCATTGGCTTCGACGCCGAACACCCTGATGTGTCCGCGTTCGGTGTCGTTGATGAACAGCCGCGACTCGTCCAGCGAGAAGCAAAGCCCGTTCGGCTGGACGAAATCGTCGGCCAGCAATGTCAGTTGTGCGCCGTCCCCATCGACGCGGTAGACACCCTGGAACGGCAGTTCCTGAGGGCGTGGCACGCCATAGAACTCCACCCGGCCATAGCCCGGATCGGTGAAATAGATCGATCCGCCGGTGGCAATAACAATGTCGTTGGGGCTGTTGAGCTGCTTGCCCTGGTGGTGTGTGGCAAGCACCGTCACGCTGCCGTTGGCCTCGGCGCGGGTCACGCGGCTCGTTGCGTGCTCACAGGTGACCAGCCGCCCGTGGCGGTCCAACGTGTTGCCGTTGGCCTTGTGGCTCGGCTCGCGGAACAGCTCGATCTCGCCCGCCACGCCACGGCGGTACATGCGGCTTTCCGGAATGTCCGAGAAGACCAGCCATTTCTCGTAGGGGTGCCAGACCGGCCCTTCGAGGAAGCCGAAGCCGCTCGCCAGCGTTTCGATCGCTGCATCGCCAACGACGTCGTCGAAGCCGGAATGGCGGGCGCGCGCCGAAACCGACATCACTGGCTCCCGGCGGCGCCGACAGTCGTGCGAACCCGCATGGTGACGAATGACATGAGCGCTCTCCCGATATGGTCTTTTTATGGGTCGAGCGTAGTTGCGGTGCCGGCATGGCGATACGGGTCAAAGCGCACGGCCGACTGTGCGTTTGCACAGTCGCGCAGGGCCCAATTGCGGCGTAGTGATAGCGGCGATAAGCCCGATAAAATTGGCGAACACCTTGTCGCATCGGGTTGCGACGCGGCGACGTCGGACTAGGACCGGCGAACACCCAGCAAAAACGCGGTCAATGTTGCGCTCGCGCACGCCACCGCCACGAGCGCGACCACGCCAGCAGAGTTGGACTTTTGCCCTGCGCGAAACGAGTCGCGCCGCGCGGGTAAAGCACTGTCAACCAAGGCCTTCAGATCGGACCTGCTGCCGTGCCGAACTGAATAGGCGCGTGTGAACTCGGCGCCGAGAAGGAAGATTTCCGATGAGTAGTAAACCCAGAGCAGTATGACGAGCAGTCCACCGGCGGCGCCATACGAGGACGCAATCGCGCTGGTTCCGATATACCAGCCGATCAGCGATTTTCCCAACGTGAACAGGGCAGCCGTCACAACAGCACCGATCCTTACATCGCGCCATTCCAGGGTTCGATCGGGCAAAACTTTGTAAATGGCGGCGAACATCAGGGAGATCAGGGCAAACGAAACGACGCCGTTGATCACGCCGAGTATGATCGTTCCGAACGGCAGATGGACGTTGATAAAATCGCTCAGCGCCGAAATCGCGGCGCTTGCTATGAGAGAGACCAGCAACAGGAACCCGAGCGCGGCCACCAACCCCAGACTGGCGGCTCGTGCCCGCACCAGACGCGACAAGGAGTTGCCCTGTGCTTCAACCTTCCAGATTGCGTTCAACGACTGCTGCATTTCGCCAAAGACGCCAGACGCGGCCACCAACAAGGTGACGAGCCCGATGACCGCGGCCCAGGTCCCGTACAGCTTGCTGGATGCACTTTCCAGCGCAGCCTGGAGGAGATCGGCGCTTTCCGGCCCCATCAGTCCGGAGATCTGGGCCGACAAAGCCAATTGTGCGGCATCATGACCGAAGACGAGACCAGCGACAGCAACCACGATCAGCAAAATCGGCGCCAGCGAGGTGGCGGCATAGAAAGCCATCGCGGCACCATGACTAAGAGCATTGTCGTTGATGAAGCCGGCTACGCTTTCACGCACCAAGTGCCATGAATTTGTGATTGAGGGTCGCACTTCGGGTCCGCGGGCAGTGGGTTGGAATGGCGTTCATTAGCAATGCGCCAGACCTTCCGATGTTCCGGTCTGGCCGCGCCGCTGGTTCAGGAATTGGATCGGAATCTGGTGCGGACTCCCAGCCGTGAGGTGAGGCGTGTAGGGGAAGGCCTACTCTTGCCCCGCCAGCCAGGCGTCGAGCCGGCCCTGCTCGCGGCGCAGCGCGTCGATGTTGATCAGGCCGCGCGCCATCGCGAGATAGATCGCCCGCGTCCGAGAGTTGAACACGGAAGCATCGCTGGCGCCGTCCTCCGCCGGCACGATGCCGAGCTTGTCGTAGACATGCTTGATGCGGCTCTGCGCGCCGCGGATCGACAGGCCGCGGCGTGCCGCGATCGCCCGGTCGGTCAGGCCGAGCGCGATGTCGATCAGGCTTTCATATTCGCCGTCCGTGATGCCCTCGAACCTATCCTGCACGCGGTGCTGGATGCCACGGATCTCGCGGTCGATGATGCAGTGGCCATCGCGGAAAACGCCGCGCAAGGCAGAGCGCATGCCTTCCTCCGTCGCCGATTTGAGCACATAGCCATAGACCGAACCGGGCGGCACGATACGCGCCACGCCGCGCACATAGGCCTCGTCGGCGAAATTGGACCAAAACAGGATGTGCGTGCCGGCGCGGCGGTTCCAGATCGCCCTGGCGACCTCGATCCCGGTCGCCTTCGGCATCTGCAGGTCGAGCACGACATGCGGCGGCTCACGCTCGGCCGCCAGGTTGATGGCGTCCTCGCCGTCGCTCGCTTCGATCACCTCGACGTCGCCGGGCCACAATTGCTCGACGGTCCGGCGCGCGAAGGTGCGGTGCAGCCCGTCATTCTCGGCGATCATCACAAGCATCACATGGCCTCCGACACGGCGAGCTCGCCGGGTATTGTTGCAGCCGCCGTCATGGCCAACTCTGGCAAAGGCTGGCGGTCGATCTCGACGACGACACGCGTGCCGCCGCTCTTGCGGCCGGCCTGGCCGATTCTCAGCCGTGCCCCGATAAGGGCGGCCCGCGTGTGCATATGGCCGATGCCGCCATGGGCCGCCGGATCGATGGCGCCGCATCCCTGGCCGTCATCGGTGACGATGACCCGAAGCACGCTCGTTGTCGACGCCAGCAGCACGTCGATGCGGCGCGGCGCAGCGTGGCGAACGGCATTGTTGATCGCTTCCTGCACGATCCGATAGAGCGCGGTGCGGACAGGCTCGGGCAGGCTGTCGGCGCCGCCGTCGCTGGTGTCGGCGATGCGCACGGCGATCGGCGGCTTGGCCCTGGCGACGCTGCGGTTGAGGTGCGCCTCGACCGCGTCGCGCAGGCCGAACAGTTCGAGCACGCTCGGCCGCATGTCGTCGACGATGTGGCGCAGTTCCGTCAGGCAACCGGCGACCTCCTGCTCGAGATCGGCAAGCTGCGCTGCCCGCGCCACGCCCTGGCCACGCAAGGCCGAAAGCTGGCGCGCGATCCGGGCGAGGTCGGCGAGCGTCTGGTCGTGCAGGTCCATGGCCATGCGCCGGCGTTCGCGCTCCATGCCTTCGGTCAATTGCGAGGCGCCGACCCGCAGCAGTTCGACGCGGTTGCGCGCCTCGCTCTCGGCCAGCATCGCACGGCGCGCCTCCTCGGTCTGGATCAGCGCGAAGATATAGGGCGCGATCAGATCCGCGCATTGCTGGGCAACGGCGACATCGGCAAGCGTGTAGCAATCGATCTCATGCCGGCTGATGTTGAGCGCGCCGATGATGCCGCCGCGTGCCCTGAGCGGCACGACGATGCGGCTGCGCAATCGGGCGGCGAAGATCGGCCCATCGATGGCGGTGGCGAAATGGAAGCGCTCGTCGCGCAGCGCATCATCGGCGAGCAGATAGGGCACCTCGCCCCACAGCACGGAGCGTATCGGGCTGACTTCGGTCGGCAGCGGATGCTGGGCAAGCTCGCTCCAGCTGGTGTGGAAGCCGGCTTCATAACAGGCGTGGCGGCGGCCGTCGTGCGACAGCACCGCCAGATCCATGTGGTCGTGCGGAATGAGCGAGCCGATCTCGATTGCTGTCGCGCGGAACGCCGTGCCGGGATCGATATGGCCGGCAAGCGCCCGCGAAATCGCCAACAGCCGGTCGATCAGGACCAGGGACACCTCCGGCATGGCTTTCACGATCCTCCCGTGCCGGGAAATAGTGGACGCATGCCGGCACCGCTGTCAACGACGGCTTGGCTGGCGGAGCCGATCAACTTGCGGTGCGGTGATTGAAAAGGTTTCGCGTCCTGGTCTAGGGAGACGGGTCAGGAGACCGACACAGAATGCCAGTGACTTGGACGCCAACCATTGCTCCGGCGCCCCGGGAATTCCGGCACGATGGACGCCGAGCGCCACGAGTGGCGTCGAAACGTCGCTTGGCCAGCCTCCCGCAGGGAAGCACGATCTTCACTTTTTTCTGGCCCGGGACCGGCGATTGGGAGAATGTCGACTTCTCCGTCATATCGGCGCCCAGGAATAGCCAGGCGATCCTTCCTCGATAAACCCCGAAAATCTCTTAGGAAACAGGGACGACACCATGCAGATCGGAATGATGGGACTGGGCCGGATGGGCGCCAACATGGTCCGGCGCCTGATGCGCGACGGCCATGAATGCGTCGTCTACGACATCAATCCCACCAGCGTCGCGGCTCTGGTGACCGACGGCGCGCTAGGGGCGGCCTCACTGGAAGAATTCGTCGGCAAGCTCGCCAAGCCGCGTTGTGTGTGGCTGATGCTGCCGGCAGCCATCACCGGCAGGATCATCGATCAGGTGGCGGCGCTGATGGAGCCCGGCGACATCCTCATCGACGGCGGCAATTCCTACTATCACGACGCCGTCGACCAGGCCGCGAAGCTGGCTGGCAAGGGCATCCATCTTGTCGATGTCGGCACCAGCGGCGGTGTCTGGGGGCTGGAGCGTGGCTATTGCCTGATGATCGGCGGGCCCGATGAGGCGGTGCAACATCTCGATTCGGTCTTCGCCACGCTGGCGCCGGGCGCCGACGCCGGCTCCAATCCGCCCAAGGATGCCGGGACCGCGGCCTTTGGCTATCTGCATTGCGGACCGAGCGGCGCCGGCCACTTCGTCAAGATGGTGCACAACGGCATCGAATATGGCGTCATGGCCGCCTATGCCGAAGGCATGAACATCCTGAAGTCGGCCAATGCCGGCAAGCGGCAACGAACGGCGGACGCCGAGACCAGCCCGTTGGAAAACCCGCAATACTACCAGTTCGACATCGACCTTGCCCAGGTGGCCGAGGTCTGGCGGCATGGCAGCGTCATCGGCTCCTGGCTGCTCGACCTGACGGCCGGCGCGCTGAAGAGCGATCCGGGCCTGGCGAATTTCGGCGGCCGCGTCTCGGATTCCGGCGAAGGCCGCTGGACGCTGAAGGCGGCGATCGACACCGGCGTGCCGGCGCCGGTGCTGTCCTCGGCGCTGTTCGACCGCTTCTCCTCGCAAGGCGAATCCGAATTCGCCGACAAGCTGTTGTCCGCCATGCGCTTTGCCTTCGGCGGCCATGTCGAAAAGGCCAGCAAGTGACGGCGGCGGGGGAGACGCGCATGAGCCAGGAACGCTCCGACACGCTGGTGCTTTTCGGAGCGACCGGCGACCTTGCCCACAAGAAGATATTTCCAGCGCTTTACCAGATGGTCGCCAAGGGCACGCTCACCGAACCGGTGATCGGCGTCGCCTTCGACGCCTGGGACATCAAGCAATTGCAGGCCCGTGCCCGCGACGGCATCGTCAATGCGCTCGGCAAGATCGACGAGAAGGTGTTCGCACAGTTCGCCTCGCAACTGCGCTATGTCAGCGGCGACTACCGCGATGGAGCGACCTTCGAGAAGCTGAAAAGCGCGCTCGGCACGGCGCAGCGGCCGCTGCACTACATGGCGGTGCCGCCGACCATGTTCGAGATCGTCGTCCAGGGGCTGGAGCAATCGGGCACGGCCCAGGGCGCGCGGCTGATGGTGGAAAAGCCTTTCGGCCATGATCTGCAATCGGCGCGCTGGCTGAACCGGGTTCTGCATCTGGTGTTCGACGAACAGTCGATCTTTCGCATCGACCACTATCTCGGCAAGGAAGCGATCCAGAACCTGCTCTATTTCCGCTTCGCCAATTCCTTCCTTGAGCCGATCTGGAACCGCAATTTCGTCGAGAGCGTGCAGATCACCATGGCCGAGGATTTCGGCGTCGAGGGTCGTGGTCGCTTCTATGACGATGTCGGCTGCATCAGGGACGTCATCGAGAACCATCTGCTCAACATCCTGTTGCTGCTTGCCATGGAGCCGCCCGTCGGCCGTTCCGCCGACGACCTGATCGACGAGAAGGTGCAGGTGCTGCGCGCCATCCGCACGCTGACCAGGGACGATGTCGTGCGCGGCCAGTTCACCGGCTATCTCACTGAACCGGGCGTGGCGCCGAACTCGCCGGTCGAGACCTTCGCGGCGGTGCGTTTCTTCGTCGACACCTGGCGCTGGCAGGACGTGCCGTTCTTCATCCGCGCCGGCAAGAACATGCCGGTGCATGTCACCGAAGTGGTGGTGCGGCTGAAGCGGCCGCCGCTCGACGTCTTCGACCCGATCAAGCCCGCTGACCAGAACTACGTCCGCTTCCGTATCGATCCGCAAGTGGTGATCGCCATCGGCGCCCAGCGCAAGGCGCCGGGCGACGACATGATCGGCGAGCAGGTTGAGTTGACGGCGCTCGACGACAGTAAGGGCGACATGCCGCCCTATGAGCGGTTGATCGGCGACGCCATGAACGGCAACGGTCAGTTGTTCACCCGCCAGGATGCCAGCGAACTGGCCTGGCGCATCGTCGGCCCGGTGCTTGGCGACACCACGCCACCGCATCTCTACGAGCCGGGCACATGGGGTCCCGCGGACGTCATGGCCGGGTTCGGGCCGCCCAACGGCTGGATCGATCCGGTAAAGTGAGAGGGTGACATGATGGCCAAGGCGGTGAAACAACCGGCATCGGGTCCTGAGAAGTCAGGCCCTGAAAAGATCGTGCTTTCGATCGATATTGGCGGCTCGCACGTCAAGATCCTCACCAAGCGCCGGCGGCGAGGAGCGCCGCGCCGGCTCCGGGCCGGACCTGACGCCTCGGCAGATGATCGATGCGGTCAAGAACTCGCCGGGGGCCTGTCCTATGACGTCATCTCGATGGGGCTATCCCGGGCCCGGTCGGCGAACGCGGCCTGGTAAAGCGCGGCAAGAAGAAATGGCGCCGATATGTCTTCGACGTCGTCGACCGGCTCCGTGCCGCGATGCAGCCTGACTATGCCGTCATTTGGCGGCGGCAATGTCGACAAGCTCGATGAATTGCCCGCCGACTCCAGGCGCGGCGACAACACACGCGCCTTCGAGGGCGGATTTCGATTGTGGCGCGACAAGGCGCTGATAGTCTGATATTGTTATTGTTTAATATAGTTGTTCAAAATAACGTGTGATATGATGCCAAGTCATTGCATTGCGCAGATTTGCCGACTAGGAATTCCGCGCCACAACAACGCTGCCCGTCCCGTGGATGCACAAAGGACGCTTTAGCATTTTGATTTTGCGCATGATCCTTTCCGGGAATCGAATCCGATTTTCAGGTCATTCGCTTTAGACGGAGAGATAGAGTGACCGACGATAGCAACAGCGCCCGTAAAGACATCGACCTGCTCGAGCTTACCGCTCACATCGTGTCCGCTTACGTCGAGAAGAACCGCTTGCCCGCCTCCGGCCTGCCCGACCTCATCGCCAGCGTCAGCGCCTCGATAAGCGGGCTCGGCAAGCCGGTGGCCCCATTGGCTGCTCCGCTGGTCCCGGCGGTCAACCCCAAGAAGTCGGTGACGCCCGATTACATCATCTGCCTCGAAGACGGCAAGAAGTTCAAATCGCTGAAGCGTCACCTCGGCGTGCATTTCGGCCTGACGCCGGACGCCTACCGCGCCAAATGGGGCTTGCCGTCGGACTATCCGATGGTCGCCCCCAACTATGCCGCCTCGCGCTCGCTGCTGGCGAAATCGATCGGTCTCGGCCGCAAGGCCGCCCCCGTGAAGGCACCTGTCAAGGGCAGGAAGGCCAAGGTTTCAGCCTGAGGCATGTCCCCCAAGAGCATGCCCTCGGGCTTGACCGAGGGTGTCCAACGGTTTGGGACAACGACCTCCTGAGGCAAGGACCGAATTCGGCGCTGAGCCAATAGATTGATTGAAGCCTGCCGGCGAATCGCCTTGGCAGGCTTCATGTTTTTATGGCTTGGATGAACCGGACGGGTTCTTTGAGGGGGAAGTCATGAACTACACCCGGATGGTGATCGAGAAAGAGGCGCCGGAAGAGTACGGCTACGACCGTATCCGCTACAATCTCTCCGAAAGTTCGATCGCCGACCAGAAGCTCTCCGACATCGGCCTGTCGCTGCCTGATCTCACGCTTTTCTATGGTGAGCATCGCGGCGACAAGGAGCTGCGCGCGCTGATTGCGGCGCAGGACGCCGGCATCTCGCCTGATGATGTCCTGGTCACCGCCGGTGCCGCAGGCGCGCTGTTCATCATCTCGACCTCGCTTCTGTCGGCGAACGACCATCTCGTCGTCATCAGGCCCAACTACGCCACCAACATCGAAACCCCAAGGGCGATCGGCTGCGCCATCGGCTTTGTCGACCTGGCCTTCGAGGAAGACTTCGCCATCGATGTCGAGCGCGTCAAGGCGGCGATGCAGCCGAACACCAGGCTGATCAGCGTCACCTGCCCGCACAATCCGACCGGCACGATGATGAGCCGGACCGATCTCGATGCGCTGGTGGCGCTCGCCGAAAGCAGCAACTGCCATCTGCTGGTCGACGAGACCTACCGCGACCTCTCCTATGGCAAGCGGCTGCCGTCGGCGGCATCGCTGAGCCGGAAGGCGATCAGCGTCTCGTCACTGTCCAAGTCCTTCGGCATTCCCGGCATCTGCATCGGCTGGCTGATCACCAGGGATGCGGAGCTTCAGGAAAAGTTCCTCGCCGCCAAGGAGCAGATCGGCATCTGCGGCAGCGTCATCGACGAAGGCATCGCACGCGGCGTGCTTGAGCGCCGGGATATCTTCCTGGCGACGCTGCTGCCCGAAATGGCGAAGCGCCGCGACATCGTCCAGGCCTGGATCGACCGCGAGCCACTGGTAGACTGGGTGCGGCCCGAAGGTGGTGTCGTCGGTTTCCCCCGCCTGAATGTCGATCGCGGTTTCGACCTCGACCGGTTCTACGTGAACCTGCTGGAGAACCACGGCACGTATGTTGGGCCCGGCCACTGGTTCGAAATGGAGAAGCGCTTTTTCCGCGTCGGCTTTGGCTGGCCGACGGAAGCCGAACTACGCGGCGGCCTCGACGTAATCTCCGCCGCGCTGAAGCAGTAAACTCCCCATGCGATCGATGGAGCAGGTTGAAAATTCCTTGATCCAGCACCGATTTTAACGCATATCCGCATCGAATCTGGGCAAACAGTTCCGCCAGCCGGACCAGCGCCCATCGTGGAAGTGCCCCGCCACGATGCGAAAGCTAACAAGTGTTGGAGCGTATTTTGTGCGTCCAATTGGACGCACGTCGCTCCAATGCCATCGCAACGGGCCTCTTAAATCCATGACAACCGAACAGATATTGCCCGACCAGCGCTATGCCGCGTTCCGCCATCGTTCCTTCCTGAGCTATTGGGCGGCGCGTTTCCTCACGACCTTCGCCACCATGATCGTGTCCGTCGCTGTCGGCTGGCAGATGTACGACCTGACCCGGAACCCGCTCGATCTCGGCCTGGTCGGCATCGTCCAGTTCCTGCCTTCGCTGCTGCTGGTGCTGGTCACCGGCGTCGTCGCCGACCGCTTCGGGCGGCGGCTGATCATGGCGCTGGCGGTGGTGCTGGAAGCGATCTGCGCGCTGACGCTGCTGCTTCTGACGCTGCGCGGCATCAGCGGACCGCTGCCGATCTTCGCCGTACTTGCCATGTTTGGCGTCGCCCGCGCCTTCTTCGGTCCGGCCTCCGCCTCCCTGTTCGCCAATCTGGTGCCGCCTGAGGATTTCGCGAATGCCATCGCCTGGAATTCATCGGCCTGGCAGACGGCGACCATCGTCGGACCGGTTGCTGGCGGCCTGCTCTACGGCGTGTCGCCGGAAGTGGCCTACGGCACGGCCGCCGTCCTGATGCTCGTGTCCGGGCTGCTGATCTTCACCATCCCGAAGCCGTCGCAACGCACGGAGACCGAAAAGCCGACGATGCAGAACCTTTTCGGGGGATTCAGCTACATCTGGAGCGAGAAGATCGTGCTGGGCGCCATCTCGCTCGATCTGTTCGCCGTGCTCCTGTCCGGCGCGTCGGCGCTGCTGCCTGTCTACGCGCGCGACATCCTCCAGCTCGGCCCCTGGGGTCTCGGCCTTCTGCGCTCGGCACCGGGCGTCGGCGCCATCTGCGTCGCCATCTGGCTGGCCGGCCATCCGATCCGCAACCACGCCGGCACGATCATGCTCGGCTTTGTCGCCGCGTTCGGCGCCTTTACCGTGCTGTTCGGCCTGTCGACCATCACCTGGCTGTCGATCGTCGCCCTCGCCTTCCTTGGCGCCACCGACATGTTCAGCGTTTACATCCGGGAGACCCTGATCCAGCTGTGGACGCCCGATCATGTGCGTGGCCGCGTCAACGCCGTCAACCAGGTCTTCGTCGGCGCTTCTAACGAACTGGGCGAATTCCGCGCCGGCACGATGGCGGCACTGATCGGCACGGTACCGGCTGTCGTGGTCGGCGGCGTCGGCGCGATCGCCGTCGCCGGATTGTGGGTGGTGTTGTTCCCTCAACTACGCAGGGTGCGCCATCTCAGCGGGCGCAATTGACGCGCCTTATCGAGCGGCCGGCTTGCCGAAAATCAGCCGCAGGAACTCGTCCAGCCATCGCTTGAGATGCATGTCCCAGATCAGCCGGCCGCCGAGATGATCGCGGCCGGGCTGCGCGCCCGGCAGCTCGAAGCGATGCGCGCCGCGCACCACCCAGCGCTGCATCATCACCCTGGTCAGCTCGCCATGGAACTGGATGCCCCAGGCATTGTCACCATAGCGGAAGGCCTGGTTGGGATAGGTCTCGGCCGTCGCCAGCAGCGTCGCGTCCCTCGGCAGCGAAAAGCCCTCTCGGTGAAACTGATAGACCATCTCCGGCCAATGCATCAGCTCCCTGCCGGCTTCGGTCGCCTTCAGCGGGTACCATCCGATCTCGACCAGCCCTTCGCCGTGACCCTCGACCTTGCCGCCGAGATGGTTGACCAGCATCTGCGCGCCAAGGCAGATGCCGAGGCACGGCCGGTTCTCCCTCAGCGGTATTTCCAGCCAACTGGTCTCGCGGCGGACGAATTCATCCTCGTCATTGGCACTCATAGGCCCGCCGAACACCACCGTGCCGGCGTGACCATCCAGCGTATCCGGCAAAGTGTCGCCCAGCGGGGGACGGCGGACGTCGAGATCAAAACCCTCTTCCAGCAGCATGTGGCCGACGCGTCCGGGGCTCGAATTCTCCTGATGCAGCACGATCAGGATCTTTGGCTTCGAACTCATTTGGCGCGGCATGGGAAGGCGAAAACCTATTCGTCGCTCGATGTTCCGGTGGCGCCAGGTGCAAGTGCGGCCGCCTTGCGGCGCGCCTCGACACGGTCGCGGCGTTCGACGCCGATCAGTTCGGCGACGCGCCAGACCGTGTTGTCCTCCAACTCGTGCAGCTCGCGATCGGCATAGACGATCTCCCACATCAGGCCGATGAAAGCCTTGCGCGCATCGGCATCGAGGTGGCGCTTCAAGACACTGGTGAAGGCATAGAGATCGATCGCCTCATTGTCGGCCCGCTCACCGGCGGCGACAAGCGCTTCGAGTTCGGCGCCGCTGATCGAATAGCTCTGCGCCAGCACCGCCTTGAACCGCTCCCACTCGACATCCTGGCGCACGCCATCGGCGTTCATCACATGGTAGAGAAGCGCCGATGCAGCGATGCGCGGATCGTCCGTGCTGGCCTGCGCGGTAGTGCCGGCCGGCAAATCCCTGAGAAATGACAGAACGCGTTCAAACATAGATCCATTCCTCAGAGCATGATGCCGAAAAGTGTGAAGCGGTTTTCTCGGACAAACGGGACCCGTTTGTCCAGACATCATGCTCTATCTTCTTGAGTCAAAGGGGGGGCTTGACGGCCGGCCCAATTCAAAACAACCGAAACCGGCGCGACGATTTTTCCGCTTCCTCGTCCGGATCGACGCCGGGATCGTCCGGCAGCCGCGCATGCTCCTCGGCCGGCTCGACACCCTCGGCATCGGTCGGCACCGCAGCGAAGGCCGCCGCCGTGATCGGCCTGACATGATCCTCGTGGCTCTCTGCGTCCTTGCCCGCCACCTCGCCCTGACCGGCGTCATCGATCACCTCGACCGGCCTTTTTTCACTCGTCGGCGTTGCCAGTGCTTCAATGACCGGCGCCGCGCTGGCTGGTGCATCCTCATGGCTGTCGATCAGCTGGCCGAGCCGCTCCATCGGCGCGCGCCACTCGAAGGCGTCGAGCCGACCGGTGATCGGCGATACCGGCGCCCAGCGCTCGGACACCACGCCGTCGGCGACCCAGGCCGGATCGCGCGGCGCCCGCACCGCCCTCGACAGCAGCTGCCGCACCTTACCCTGGTCGCCGGTCTCGGCCTCCTCGATGTCGGCGAGCAGCAGATAGGCGCCCTCGCGGCGGTCCATCCTGATCGCGGCCTCCGCCTCGCGGCGGGCGGTCGAGAAGTCCTGCGCGTCGAGTGCGGCGCGCGCCACTGTCATCGATGATTCGGCGTGGTTCTTCTTCATCTCCTGCAGCTTCTTCGCCCGGTTGAGGCGGTCGAGCACGGCGTCACCAGGCCTTGCGTGGGTATAGATCTCGGCGATCTCCGGCTGCGGCTCGGCCTTCCACGCCGCCTCGAGGATCTTTGAGCCCTTGCGCACGTCGTTCTGCTTGAAAAACGCCGCAGCGGCGGCAACGGCGGCGGGCGCGAAGTCCGGCCGCAGCCGGTTGGCCTCGATCGCCGCGGTTCTGGCGGCGGTGGGATCGGTGTCGGCGAGCGCCTGCGCCTTGGCGGTCAACAGCACGGCGCGGCGGCGGTTGGCGGCTTCGCGCTCGATCTGGCGTGTCGCCTTCTGCGCGTCGACCAGTTTCAAGGCACCGTCCCAGTCACCGCGCGCCGCCAGCTCTTCTAGCGTCGATTCGGCGGCCCAGGCCAGCTGCGGCGCCATTACCGCGGCGCGGCCGGCATAGTGCCTGGCGGCGTTGCGATCACCGAGCCGTTCGGCTTCGAGATAGAGCCCGCGCAAGCCGAGCAACCGCATTTCGGGATCGTCGAGCATGCTCTCGAACTTTTGCCGCGCGCCCTCGTGATCGCCCTCGAGCAGCGACGCCTGCGCCTCCAGCAGATGGATCAGCGGCTCCTGGTCGGAGCGGATCAGCTTGGCCGCTTCCTTGGTCTTCCTGCGGGCCAGCGCGCCGTCACCGGCGCCGGCGGCGATCATGCCGGTCGACAGCGCCTGATAGCCGCGGTCGCGGCGGCGGACACGGAAATAGCGCGAGATGGTGTAGGGGCTATTCCACAGCGACTTGAGCAGCCACCACAGGATCATCACCGCGGCGACGACGGCAACGACGGCCACCGCCGCCACCATCAGGCTGACCTGGTATTGATAGCCGCTGAAGGTGATGACCATGTCGCCCGGCCGGTCGGCCAGCCAGGCAAAGCCCAGTCCGAGCGCGAAGACGACGACGAGGAAGGCGAGCAAGCGGATCATCGTGTTGCCCTCATGCCTTCATCGCGCCCGAAATCAGCGCGTCGACCTGGGTTTCGACCTCGACGCGCGCTTTCAGTTTGCCGGCAAAGTCGGCGCCTGCAGCCTTGGCGGCTTGCGGCAGCGTATCGTATTCACTGAGTGCCTTGGCGTAGTCACCTTGTTTGACCGCCGCCTCCATACGCGCAACGATTTCGGGCACCCCAGCACCTTCGACAGCGCCGATTGGCCTGACCTTGACCAGCGATTCGGCGCTCGACAAAAGGTTCTGCAGGAAGCCGGCACTCTCATCGACAGGGGTCGCCGCGCCGACCATGTCATTGGCGGCGGCATCCGCTTGCGATGCGATCTCGGCGCGGGTCGGAACGCCCTTTTCGGCGTAGGGGCGCAAGGTCGCAAGCTGCGGCGCGTCTGGAGAAATCGCGGCAAAGGTTTCGAGTTCGGCCGAGAACGGCGCGCCACGGTCAAGCGCTGCCTTGAGCGCCGACGCGGCGATGGCGAGCGCGATCTTCGGCTGTCCTGCCGCCGCCTCGACCTTGCCGGCCAGCTGCGACACCGACTGCTCCAGTGCGGTCAGCCGGCCATCCTGCGCCGTCGTCGCCTCGCCGGCGGATTTCACCTGCGCGTCGAGACCGGCCAGTTTTTCGTTGAGCGGGCCGAGATCGACCGGCGCCGTGCCGCCGGTCTTGCCAAGGGCCGCGACCGCCGTTTCGATCTGCTTGATCTTGTCGCCCAGTGCGGCAAGCCCGGCGGTGTCGCCTGCTCCGCCGGATTCGACCGCCGATTTCAGCGCCGCCACATCGGCCTTGACCTGCTCCAGGCCCGAGGACAGCCCGGCCACCTTGGCCGCCGCATCGCTGTTGCCGCCAGCTTCCTTCAAACCGGCGATTTCGCTCTTCAGCGAAGCGATCTCGCCATTGACGCCCTCGAGCGAGACACTGGAGCCCGAGCCCGGCGCGCCGAGCAGGCCTGCAAATTGCAGCCCGCCGGCGCCAACCAGCGCGATGACGCCGCCGAGCAGGCCGGCGGCGATGCCGTTGAAGCCGCCACGCTTTGCCGGGGGCGGTACCATTTTCTCGTCCCGTGTCTCGGTTTTGGCTTTGTCGCCGCCGGTCCGTGTGGGCTTCGCCGATGCGTCCTCGAAATTGTAGTCGTAAGCTTTGGTTTTATCGGCCGGCACGTCGGACGACCCGGGATCGTCGGACGATCCGGGATAGGGGAGCTCAGCCTCGCTGCCGCCCTTGCCCGCCGCCGCTGGCTGCTCCGATTCGGCCTTGGCATCGGCATGCTCCCAGGGCTCGAGGTCGGTCTGGTCGGCATGCACCGGCTCTTCGGGAAGCTCAGCCTGCGAAGCGTTCTCTGCTTCCTCAGCCTTCGCCTCGTCTGTCTGAGCCCTGGCCGCGCCCTCATCGGCGACGCGTGAAACGGCGCCCGGCTCCAGATCGATGGTCACCGGCTCGCGGCGGCTTTTCGAGTGTCGCACCTTCGGCGTCTTGACCATGCCTGGCTCCGCACAATTCGCTTCGTCTCAACGCCTTGCGGCGCATGATGGTTCAGAAAGGGTCTAGCACATCACCAAGCGGTGAAAAGGGGCGGTGTGATGACGCGGCTCAGAGCCGCGCCTGCAAAAGTGCCAGCAGCGCTTCCTCGTCAGGCTGCGCGGCAATGCGGAGCCTTTCACGGGCGGTATCGCCGAAGGCTGCCGCGATGCGCGCCGAAAGCGCGAAAAACCATGTCTTTTCAAACAGCCCTTGCAGAGCAGGCCGCCTGGCCAAAACCTGTAGCGCGGCGGCCGCTTTGGCCGAATAGAACAGCACCGCATCGACAGGTTCGCCCGACAACAGCGCAACAATGGCCTCGTCCGAATAACTCACCGCGAATGTGTCATATGTCTCGACGGCACGGACCCGGACGCCCGCCGTCTCCAACCCCCGTTCGAATGCGGGAAACCGCACGCGTCCACAGAGATAGACGATCGTCTTGCCCGAGTGATCCGCGGCAAGACTCTCGGCAAGCGCTTCGGCATTGCCCGGGCCTTCGCCGACCGACAAAAACCCTGCTTCGCGCGCGGCTTGCGCCGTCCTTTCGCCGACGGCATGGCAAGGCAACGCTGTGATCGCCACTATCAGCTCTTTTGGGGCATGGCGCACGGCATTGGCGCTGGTGATGGCCACGGCGACGGCATCGTGTGGAACCACTCCGCGATCGACCGGCAGCGCCACCGTTTCGGTCAGGGGCAAAAGGATCGGCTGGAATCCTGTCTTCTCAAGCTGCCGCGCTGTGCGCGAGGCGCCGGGTTCCGGTCTCGTCACCAGGACGCGAAGCATTTCAGAGCCAGCCGTCGAAGAACTTTTCGCCGGCCTTGGCCCGTACTGTCCGGGCTGCTTCGGCACCGATATGGGCGGCGTCCCGCGCCGGTCCCTGCAGCTCGACAGTGTGCGATTGCACGCCGTCGGGCGAGATGATCAGTCCGGCGAACGACAGTTTTCCGGCCTCGATCGCCGCGTAGCCGGCGATCGGCGTGCGGCACGAACCATCAAGCGCCGCCAGGAAGGCGCGCTCGCAGGCCAGCGCCTGGCCGGTCGGAACATCATGGATGGCCGCCAGCATCTTTTCGACGTCGCGGTCGCCGATACGAGTTTCGATGCAGATCGCGCCTTGGCCCGGCGCCGGCGGAAAGATGTCGAGCGGCATCAGGTCGGTGACGACATGCTCGAGCCCAAGCCGCTTCAACCCCGCATAGGCGAGAATGGTGCCGGCGGCGACGCCTTCGTCGAGCTTGCGCAACCGCGTCTGTACATTGCCGCGGAACATCACCACGTCGAGATCGGGCCGCATGCGGCGGATCAGCGCCTGCCGCCGCAGCGACGACGAGCCGACTTTCGCTCCCCGCGGCAGTTCGGCGATCGTCTTCGCGGCCTTGCCGACAAAGGCATCGCGGGCATCCTCGCGCGGCAGGAAGGCCGAGAGTTCGAGACCGTCGGGCAGTTGCGTCGGCATGTCCTTCGACGAATGCACGGCGATGTCGATCCGGCCCGCCAGCAGCGCCTCCTCGATCTCCTTGGTGAACAAGCCCTTGCCGCCGGCTTCCGACAGCGGCCGGTCCTGGATGCGGTCACCGGTGGTCGAAATGACGACGACCTCGAGCGCTTCCGCAGGCATGCCGTGCGCGGCCATCAACCGCGCCTGCGTTTCATGCGCCTGTGCCAGCGCCAGCGGGCTGCCCCGTGTTCCGATTCTCAAGATTGTTTGCATGGCGCGCGGTCCGTGATAACCCCCGGCAAGCGAGGCTTTTCCGGGCTTCTCCTAACGGGGAAAGCCTCATGATACAATCTTTAGGGACAGCGACGAATTGATCCGCGTTCTGGGCATTGAGACGAGTTGTGACGAGACCGCCGCCAGTGTCGTGGTGCTGGACGGCGATGCCGCGCCAAAAATCCTGTCCAACATCGTGCTCAGCCAGATCGAGGAACATGCCGCATTCGGCGGCGTCGTGCCGGAGATCGCGGCACGCGCCCATGTCGAGGCGCTGGATGGCATTATCGAGGCAGCGCTTGCCGATTCGGGCGTGGCGCTGGCCGATATCGATGCGATTGCCGCCACCGCCGGTCCCGGTCTGGTCGGCGGGCTGATCGTCGGGCTGATGACGGCCAAGGCGATTGCCGCGGCCGCGAACAAGCCGCTGATCGCCATCAACCACCTCGAAGGCCATGCCTTGACGGCACGGCTGACCGACGGGCTCGATTTCCCCTATCTGCTGCTGCTCGTTTCCGGCGGCCACACGCAGATCCTCGCCGTGCGCGGCGTCGGCGACTATCAGCGCTGGGCAACCACCATCGACGACGCGCTCGGCGAGGCCTTCGACAAGACGGCCAAGATGCTCGGCCTGCCCTATCCCGGCGGACCGAATGTCGAGAAGGCGGCGCAGGCCGGCAACGCATCGCGCTTTGCCTTTCCACGTCCGATGAAGGGCTCGGCCCAGCCCGACTTCTCCTTCTCCGGCCTGAAAACCGCCGTGCGCCAGGCGGCGACCGCCATTGCGCCCTTGAGCGACCAGGACGTCGTCGACATCTGCGCCTCGTTCCAGGCGGCCGTCGCCGACGCGCTGGCTGACCGCGTTTCTCGCGCGCTGACGCGCTTTCGGGAGACTTTTCCCGCCACCAGGACACCAGCGCTGGTCGTCGCCGGCGGCGTCGCCGCCAACCACACGATCAAGGCGATGCTGGAGCGGCAGTGCGCCGAGTCCGGCTTCACCTTCATCGCACCGCCGCTAAAACTTTGCACCGACAATGCGGCGATGATCGCCTGGGCCGGCATCGAGCGGCTGCGTGAAGGCATGGCGCAGGAGAACGGCTTCGATTTCGTGCCGCGCTCGCGCTGGCCGCTGGACAGCATCTCGACCCCGATGGTCGGCTCCGGCCGGCGCGGAGCAAAGGCATGAACGAGGGTGCAATGAGCGGCAACGACACAGCGCCAACCGGCTGGCGCGTTGCCGTGCTCGGCGGCGGGGCCTGGGGCACTGCCTTGGCGCTGGCCATGCTTCGCGCCGGTCATTTCGTCCGCCTTTACGCGCGCGACCCAGAGACCGTCGCCGCGATCGACCGCGGCGAAAATCCACGCTATCTGCCGGGCATTACGCTCCAGGTCGGCATCGTGGCGACGAGCAACATCCAAGCCGCGCTCGACGGTGCCGATTGTGTGCTGGCGGTGACGCCGGCGCAGTCGCTGCGGGCCACCCTGGCCGCCGCGAAGGACCATATACCGGCCGGTATCCCGCTCGTTCTCTGTGCCAAGGGCATCGAAAGCGATACCGGCGCCTTGCTGTCGGCGATTGTCGAAGAAATCCTGCCGCAAAACCCGGTCGCCGCTCTGTCGGGTCCAAGCTTCGCCACCGATGTTGCGCGCGGCCTGCCGACGGCCGTGGTGGTCGCCGCCCGCGACGAGGCCTTGGCCGCCGAACTCGCCGCCCGCTTTTCCGCCGAGAACCTGCGCTGTTATTCGAGCGACGACCTGACCGGCGTCGAGATCGGCGGCGCCTTGAAGAACGTCTTCGCCATTGCCGCGGGTGCCGTCACCGGCGCCGGTCTCGGCGCCAGCGCCCAGGCCGCCATGGTGACGCGCGGCTTTGTCGAACTGCGCCGCATCGGTGCCGCCTTCGGCGCCAGGCCCGAGACCTTGATGGGGCTTTCCGGCCTTGGCGACCTGTTGCTGACCTGCTCGTCGACCCAGTCGCGCAATTTCGCCTATGGGCTGGCGCTCGGACAAGGCAAGGAGCTTTCCGGATTGCCGCTGGCCGAGGGCGTGCCGACGGCGGCGATCGCTGCCCGCATCGCCACCGAGCGCAACATCGACGCGCCGATCATTGCCGCCGTCGCCGCCATACTGGACGGCACCATCACCATCCGGCAGGCTGTGACGGCCTTGATGACCCGGCCGCTGAAGACCGAAACCAACGATTGATCCCCACGATTTTGATCGAACGACCAGGAGAGAGACCATGCTGTTTGCTGTGATTTGCAAGGACAAGCCGGGAAGCGTGCAGGTGCGTCTCGACACGCGGCCGGAGCATATCGCCTTCCTGGAAGAACTGAACGGCGACAAGAAGCTGGCTTTCGCCGGTCCGTTCCTTGACGCCGAAGGCAAGCCCAACGGCAGCCTCGTCGTCGTCGAGGCGCCCGACATGGCGGGTGCGCAGACCTTGTCGGCCGCCGACCCGTACGCGAAGGCCGGCCTGTTCGAGAGCGTCGAAATCCACCCGTGGAACTGGACGTTCAACAAGCCGGCGGCTACTTAACTCCCGGTCGCCGGTGGATGACCCGCAAGGAGGAGCAAAGACATGAACTACTGGTTGTTCAAATCCGAACCTTCGGTCTTCTCCTTCGAGGCGCTGAAGGCCAAGGGAAAGGCCGGCACGCAATGGGATGGCGTGCGCAACTACGCCGCGCGCAACAACATGAAGGCGATGCGGATCGGCGACCTCGGCTTCTTCTATCATTCCAACGAGGGGCTGAACGTGGTCGGCATCGCCGAGGTCTGCGCACTGGCCCATCCCGACACCACGTCGGATGATCCGCGCTGGGAATGCGTCGACATCCGCGCTGTCCAGGATGTGCCCAACCCGCCGACGCTGGAAGAGGTCAAGGCCAATCCAAAACTTGCCGACATGGCGCTGGTGCGGCTCGGACGGCTTTCCGTGCAGCCGGTGACGCCGGCCGAATGGAAGGAAGTCTGCCGCATGGGCGGCCTGACGCCTGCTCCGTGACGGCGCTGACGCCGAACAGCGCCAAACAATTCATCCTCGACAACACGGCGCTGATCGCGCCGCCGCATGTGCCGGAAATCCTGCTTCATCTTGCCGACGAGGCGCACGATCTGTGGCAGCGGACCGAGGATGAGCTGGTCGAGATCGGCCTGCCGCCGCCCTTCTGGGCGTTTGCCTGGGCCGGCGGCCAGGGCCTTGCCCGCTATGTCCTGGACAATCCCGGCACGGTGCGAGGCAAGCGCGTCCTCGACTTCGCCTCCGGCTCCGGCCTTGTCGCCATTGCCGCGGCCAAGGCAGGTGCTGCCAAGGTGATCGCCACCGACATCGATCCGTTCTGCGCGACCGCGATCCGGCTGAATGGCGAGGCCAATGATGTCTTGATCGAATTCCTCGGCGCGGACTGCATCGGCACCGATGCGGGTTGGGACGTGATCCTGGCCGGCGACGTTTTCTACGACAAATCCTTCGCCGACCGGCTGATGCCGTGGTTCTCAACCCTGAAGGCGCGCGGCGCCGAGATTCTCGTCGGCGACCCCGGCCGGTCGTACATGCCGAGGACCGGGCTGGAACCGCTTGCGGTCTATGAGGTGGCCGTCACGCGGGCATTGGAGGATTCGCTGGTCAAGCGCACGACGATCTGGCGGTTTGCTTGACGCCATCGCCGAACAGGCGTTCCATCAGTTCGCATCTGGAGGGGGAAGCTCATGGATTTTTCAGCAGTGAACTGGCTGGCGGTGATCGCCGCCGCTGTCTTGGCATGGCTGTTCGGCGCCGCCTGGTACATGGGCCTGAGCAAGCCGTGGCTGAAAGCCGCCAAGCTTGATCCGGCGACGATGAAGAAATCGCCGCTGCCCTTCGTGATCAGCTTCATCGCCGAACTGGTCATGGCCTACATTATGGCCCTGGTCGTCGGCGCGATGACCGGCGGCGAGCCGACACTGCTCGCCGGGCTGGTCTTCGGCTTCGTGCTTTGGCTTGGCTTCGTCGCCACGACGCTCTCGGTCAACCATCGCTACGAGAATTTCGGCTGGGACCTGACCCTCATCGACGGCGGCCACTGGCTCGGTGTGCTGCTGATCATCGGCGCGGTGATCGGCTGGTTCGGCGCCGCGGCAAGCTGACGCCACCTATCTTCAGGTCCGCGTCTTGGCGACTTCCTCGAGAATCCATTCGCGAAAGGCGATGATGCGCGGATCATCGGCGGTACTCTCGGGATAGACCAGGAAATAGGCGAACTCGGGTGCCACCCGCAGGCCGAGTTCAAAAGGCTGCACCAGCCTTCCCTGGGAAAGGTCGTTCGCCACCATGGCGAAATCGGCGAGTGCGACGGCATTGCCGTCGAGCGCTGCCTGGACGGCATCGGTGGAGTTTCCGAACACCACGGTCCGGCTGTCATCGAAATCGCTGATGCCTGCCGCCGCCATCCACATGCGCCAGTTCGGCCATGTCACGCCTTGTCGCGACCATTCGATATGGGCAAGCGTGTGATTGAAAAGATCGCGCGGCTCGCGCAGCGGCGGACCGGAGGTCAACAGGCTCGGGCTGCACACCGGAATGAGGACGTTGTCGAACAGCCGGTGGGCGCGAAGGCCCGGGTATTTTCCGGCGCCAAAACGGATGCCGACATCGATGTCGTCGAGTTCGAAATCCCGCACTTCATAGGCGATGTCGAATCTCAGCTCGATATGGGGCTGATGCTTGCGAAAATCGTCGACGCGCCGCATCAGCCATTTTGACGCGAACTGTGCATCAAGAGTCACTTTCAGCAGCGCGGTGCCGCGCGTCAGCTTTTGCGCCCGCGAAACGGCGCGGCCAAGCAGGTCGAGCGCGTCGGTCGAGGCCTCGAACAGCACCGTGCCCGCCTCGGTCAGCCGGATGGTGCGGCTGGTGCGCGTAAACAGCACCAGCCCGAGCTGATCCTCGATTTCCTTGATCTGGTGGCTGACGGCGGCCGGCGTCAGGCCCAGTTCATCGGCGGCACGGGTGAAATTGAGGTGCCGGGCCGCTGCCTCCAGCGTCCTCAAGGCGCGAGTTCCGGGCAGCAGGCGAGTCATGGTATCCTCAAAGAAAACTTGATGATCAAGCGAAAACTACTCGTTTCTCATAGCGATTTCAATCTGGCATGATCCAGCTATCGAGACATCATCAAGCCGGATTTGATATCCGGAGACAACGGATCACATCATGTCCATCATCGTTCTGAGTTCATCGACACGCCGTCCGAACTGGCTGACCGAGACCCTTGACTGGTTGCGTCATGCCAGGGTCGCAATCAATCTCCCGCACCAGAACGTCGAAGACCTGTCGGATCGGCAACTCCGCGACGTTGGCGCCAGGCGCAAGGACATCGCACGTGCCATGGACCGCGAGATGGGCCGCCTCGGCCTTCTCGACATCGGCTGGCAGCAGCCGCGAAGGTCAGGGAATAGGCAGTAGGAAATAGGCAGTAGGGACAATTAGGTCAGCGCCGACGGCTAGCCCTACTGCCTACTGCCTACTGCCTACTGCCTACCTCACCACCCTCACCACCGTCCGATCCGACAGCAGCGGCAGAAGCCGCGCCATCGTTCGAGCCGTAACGGCCACACAGCCTTGCGTCGGCGTGAAGCCGGGACGCGCCAGATGGAAGAAGATGGCGCTGCCGCGCCCGCGTCGGCGCGGCGCCAGGTTCCAGTCGAGCACCAGGCAGGCGTCATAGAGCCGGTCGTCGCGTCGCATGCGTTCGTGGCTGGCGCCATAAGGAATCTTGACCGGCCTGTTATAGTTGCGGTCGTCAGGCACTTCGCACCAGCCCAGATCAGGCCCGATCGGCGTCATCGCCAGACGGGTCTTGCGGCCGCTGGAAAACTGATCTCCCCGGAAATATCCCGACAGGATCCGCATCGAGGCCAGCGGCGTCGCGCCGTCGCCTTCGCGCTTGTCGGCCGAGATACCGCCCCGCCCCAGCGCGCAGGCAAACACCGTTTTTCCGGCCTGCAGCAGGCCCTGGCTTGGATGGCCGGGCCTGGCGCGCACCGTGAGCACGCGCAGCCCTTTTCGCAAAATTGCGCCGGCTGCATTGCGATCGTGTTTTTTCTTGTATGATCGTGCCACGGAACAAATCACTGTGATCGGCTGTTGTGCCGGTCAGCTTCCGCATAAACAGGCAGCGGTCAACTGAATTTTCTTTTCAAAACAACGGATTGATCCATGACTTCACGCACCATTCTGATCGTCGACGACGATGACGACTTGCGCGCCACACTGGTCGAGCAATTGTCCCTTTACGAGGAATTCGACGTGCTGCAGGAATCGACGGCGGCAAAAGGTGTCGCCGCCGCGCGCGGCGGCCTCATCGATCTGCTCATCATGGATGTCGGGCTGCCCGACATGGATGGCCGCGAAGCGGTGAAGATCCTGCGCAAGGGCGGCTACAAGGCGCCCATCATCATGCTCACCGGCCACGACACCGATTCGGATACGATCCTTGGTCTCGAAGCCGGCGCCAACGACTATGTGACGAAGCCGTTCCGCTTCGCCGTGCTGCTCGCCCGCATCCGCGCGCAATTGCGCCAGCATGAGCAGAGCGAGGACGCCACCTTCTCGGTTGGGCCCTACACCTTCAAGCCCAGCCAGAAACTGCTGATCGACCCGCGCGGCGCCAAGGTGCGACTGACGGAGAAGGAGGCCTCGATCATCAAATATCTCTATCGCGCCGACCAGAAGGTGGTGACGCGCGACGTGCTGCTTGAGGAAGTGTGGGGCTACAATTCCGGCGTCACCACGCACACGCTGGAGACCCATGTCTACCGGCTGCGTCAGAAGATCGAGCGCGATCCTTCCAATGCTGAAATTCTTGTGACAGAAAGCGGTGGCTACAAGCTGGTTCCTTAAACATTTCATTATCCAATGAGCGGCCGGGGCGGGGCCGCTTTCGGGTACGATCCAGTTGGAGGGGGTTCTGGATCTGCCCGCAAAGGAGGGATTGGACTGACCGTTCGGGGACACAGCTAGATGGCGCTGGATGACGACATCCGCATCCTGTCCGCCGTGAGGCTCTTCGAGGGCTTCACGCAGGAACAATTGCGCCTGCTCGCCTTTGGCGCCGAGAACACCAGGCTGGGTGCCAACCACAAGCTTTACCGCGAGGAGGACGAGGCCGATTCGGCCTATATCGTGGTCAGCGGCCGCATCGTGCTCTATCGGGAGCATGATGGCGAACGCATCCCGATAGGCACGGCGGGCCCCGGCACGATCCTGAGCGAACTGGCATTGATCGCCGACACCAACCGGCTGACCAGCGCGTCGGCCGAAATCGATTCGGAAGTGATACGGCTCAGCCGCAAGATGTTCCGCCGCATCCTGGAGGAATACCCGGAAGTGGCGGTGCAGTTGCACCAGCGCATCCTGGAGGATTTTCAGGCGATGATCCGCCGCATCGAAAAGCTGGCGCCGCGCTTCTCCGGCTGAGGCGGAGGCGCAAATAGACTTCCAGCTTTTACGCACTACCGAAAATGACCTGCTGTTCATGGCGACGGAACGGGGCGAGGCTCATAATGCCTTTGTCAGCCACTGGGGTGAGTGGGAGAAAAGCCGACAGTTCGGTCATCCCGCTGCCCGGACCCGAGGACCCGCGGTTCCGTTGACAGGCAAGAGGTGAAATCCTACAGAACCCCTCGAAGGCGGGCGGCTTAATAGGCACCGCCACCACCAGGCTCCCGGGGGAGCGAGGCATGCTGCCAGCTCGGTACGAGACGATCATCCTGTATGCCCGCAACGACGCGTTCGGCGACGGACTGGTCCGGATTCCGGCTCTGCGCGCCGCCAGAACGGCTTTCCCCGACAGCTTTATCGTCTACGGGACCACCGGGCCATCGACCCTTGAACATGTCCTCAATCGCCATGCCGGCCATCTGGTCGATGCCATCAATGTCCGGACGCCGCTGATGCAACTCGTGGCCAGCCACCGTAAGGGCAAGGAGCGGTTGGCCGTTGTCGATTTCCGCATCTCGGGGCGTTGGCTGATCCAGACCTGGGGCTCGCTTCTCGGCCGCGGGATCGCCTATGAAGCCAACTTTCCGGCCTTCGCTCTTTCCTGGCGCCCCGGTCAGAAACCCGAAGCACGGCCCGAGCGCAATGCATGGCGCTACCACCGCCTCATCGAGCGTCTTGCCGGCAGACGGCTGCCTTTCGATCACCGGCTGGAACCCGCCCCGGCCGCGCGGGCGACGGCCAGGGGTCTGGTGGAAGGCAAGCATGCTCCGTTGATCATTATCGCGGCGCATGGTGATGGCGGCAAGCGACTGACCGCGGATCAGGTTGTCGCGGTATCCGACAGAATGATCGCCGACGGTGCGAACCTTATCTATGTGAAAACCCCGGGTGACGGCCCGGACATGGCTGAACTGGCTCAACGCGTGCCGAAGGTGCGGCTTGTCGATACCAGCACGGTCGAGGGTGTCGATGTCAGTGATGTTCTGCTGGCGCTCGGAGAGTTTGCCGATCTCTACATTGGCGCCGAAGGCGGTATCGCGCATCTCATGGCCACGGTGATGACGCCGATGATTATCGTCAGCGGCGGCGCCAACATGGCCCGTTGGAGGCCGCTTTCGAACAACGTGGACGTGATCGAGTCCCGCCATGCCAGTCCAACCGGCCTGGTCGCCAATGTCCCGGCGCCGAAGATCATAGAAGCGGCCCGGCGAATGCTGGCGACGCGCCACCGCGACCATCCCAATCTGCTGGATCACGCGGACAAGACAGAAGGCCTACCTTCGCAGCAGTTTCGGGACACTGACACAGACAAGGACTTGAGGCGCGCCGTTTGAATTTGTTTGGCCGCAGCGTCAGGCAGGCCTCACCTGAATATCGACACACCTAATCCAGATCGAACCGCGCGATGACAGGCACATGGTCCGACGGGCGCTCCCAGCCGCGCGCCAGGCGCAGGATCTCGTAGCCGGAGAAGCTGGGCACCAGATTTGGCGACGACCAGACATGGTCGAGCCGCCGGCCGCGGTTCGACGCTTCCCAATCCCGCGCGCGGTAACTCCACCAGGTGTAGAGCTTCTGCTCAAGCGGCACGTTGAGCCGCATCAGGTCGACCCAGTTGCCGGCGAGGCGCATGGCCTCGAAATTCTCCGTCTCGACCGGTGTGTGGCTGACCACGTTGAGCAATTGCTTGTGCGACCAGACATCGTGTTCGAGCGGCGCGATGTTGAGGTCGCCGACCAGCACCGAGCCGGACACCTCGCCATGCTCGGCCCGGATGGCATTCATCTCGGCGACGAAATCGAGCTTGTGCTTGAACTTCCTGTTGATGACGGGATCCGGTTCGTCGCCGCCCGCCGGGACGTAGAAATTGTGCAGCAGGATCGCCTTGCCGCCGGCCCGCACCTTCACCGAGAGGTGCCGGCTGTCCTCGATCTCGCAGAAGCGTCGCTTCTCGACCACTTCGATCGGCCGCCGCGCTACCGTCGCGACGCCGTGATAGCCCTTCTGGCCATGGAAGGCGATGTGCTCGTAGCCGAGCTTGCGGAAGGCCTTTTCGGGAAACAGCTCGTCTGGAACCTTGGTTTCCTGCAGGCAGAGCACGTCGGGCGCATGCTCGACAAGCAGGCGTTCGACGATCGGCATGCGCAGCCGAACGGAGTTGATGTTCCAGGTGGCGATGGAAAGGGGCATTTGGCAATCCAGGACAGCGTACAGCCGGCAGAACCAGTGGGCCCTGACGGGGAAGACGCCTTTTGACGGAGTCAGTCTGGGAAACTGCCAGCCACAAGCCGCAAAGACAAGCCGGGCAACGCCCAACAAGGCGCGGCCCGGTGCTTTCCACAGCTATTGGAGCGATTGGTCCTAGCGCGGCTTGTTGGTGTTGAGTTCGCGGTTCGCCGTGTAGTCGATGGCAAAGGTGTCCGGCGCGAAGCTGACGCCTTCCTTGGTGTTAAAGATCATCACCGTCGTATCCTTGCCCTGCGCATCGGTGATCGTCCACTGTCGCAAATCGAAGGTTTTCGGATCGAACATCATCGTGATCCTCGAATTGCCGAACACCGATTTGTCGGCGAGCTGGATGGTGGTGAGGTCATCCTCCTCCTTGACGCTTTTGACACGGTCGCCGGAGAGGTCGATCCTGTTGTCGAGCAGCAGCTTCAAAGGCGTCTTCGACAGCGGATAGAGATCGGACGTGTTGAGCCTCTTGTTCAGGATGACCACCGACTTGCCGTCTGAAATCACCCGGAAGTTTGAAGAGCCGTCATAGTTGAAGCGAATCTTGCCCGGCCGTTCGAGGAAGAACTTGCCACCGGTTTGCTCGCCCTTGGGACCGAACTGAACGAATTCGCCGCTCATCGATTTGACCGAGGAAAAATGGTCGGCGATCTTCTGTGCCGCGGCCGGCACGGCCGCCTGCGCCGAAGCCAGCACCTGGAAGCCGGGCACCGCGTTGAAGACTGCCGCCCCTGCGAACGCCAAGCCGAGGCCCAGCAACCGACGCCGGGAGGGAGCAAATTTGCTGAGTGCTGAAAGATCATTTCTCATGTCGGTCACTCTCATCTGATTCCTGAGTTGCTCTGGTGCTTGGACCCCCAGTTAGGCTGAAGTTTGGCGGGTCGGGCGTCCCTCAGTCGCTTCAACGTCTTGAAAGGTTCAAGGTTGCGAGACCGGGATGTCACAAGGGTCAGGCCTTCTGGTCAGAACTTGTCCTCTTCGGTCGGCACCAGGATCTCGCGCTTGCCGGCATGGTTGGCCGGGCCGACGATACCTTCCTTCTCCATCTTCTCGATGATCGAGGCGGCGCGGTTGTAGCCGATGCCCAGCCGGCGCTGGATATAGCTCGTCGAGGCCTTGCCGTCGCGCAGCACCACGGAAACCGCCTGATCGTAAGGATCGTCGGAATCCTCGAAATTGCTGTTGCCGCCACCGCCGCCGGAACCGCCCTTGCCGGACGGCTCGTGGTCGTCCTCGCCGTCATCCTCGGTGATGGCGTCGAGATATTCCGGCACGCCCTGCAGCTTCAGATGCGCGACGATCCTCTCGACCTCTTCGTCGGCGACGAACGGGCCGTGCACGCGCTGGATACGGCCGCCGCCGGCCATGTAGAGCATGTCGCCCATGCCGAGCAGCTGCTCGGCGCCCTGCTCGCCCAGAATGGTGCGGCTGTCGATCTTCGACGTTACCTGGAAGGAGATGCGGGTCGGGAAATTGGCCTTGATGGTGCCGGTGATGACGTCGACCGACGGGCGCTGCGTTGCCATGATGACATGGATGCCGGCGGCGCGCGCCATCTGCGCCAGGCGCTGCACGGCACCCTCGATGTCCTTGCCGGCGACCATCATCAGGTCGGCCATCTCGTCGATAATGACGACGATATAGGGCATCGGCTCGAGATCGAGGTTCTCGGTCTCGTAGATCGCCTCGCCGGTCTGGCGGTCGAAGCCGGTCTGCACGGTGCGTGAGATCTTTTCACCTTTCTTGTCGGCCTGGCTGACGCGGGCATTGAAGCCGTCGATGTTGCGCACGCCGACCTTGGACATCTTGCGGTAGCGGTCCTCCATCTCGCGCACGGTCCATTTCAGCGCCACCACCGCCTTCTTCGGATCGGTGACAACGGGCGTGAGCAGATGCGGGATGCCGTCATAGACCGAGAGCTCCAGCATCTTCGGATCGATCATGATCAGCCGGCAATCCTGCGGCGTCAGCCGGTAGAGCAGCGACAGGATCATGGTGTTGATGGCGACCGACTTGCCCGAGCCGGTGGTGCCGGCGACCAGCACGTGCGGCATCTTGGCGATGTCGACGATGACCGCCTCGCCATTGATGGTCTTGCCCAGCGCCAGCGCCAGCTTGGCCTTGGTCGTCTCGAAATCACGGCTGGCCAGAATCTCGCGCAGATATACGGTCTCGCGCTTGGCGTTCGGCAGTTCGATGCCGATGGCGTTGCGGCCTGGCACCACGGCGACGCGGCAGGCGATGGCGCTCATCGAGCGGGCGATGTCGTCGGACAGGCCGATAACGCGCGACGATTTGATACCGGGCGCCGGCTCGAGCTCATAGAGCGTGACCACCGGACCCGGACGGACGGCGATGATCTCACCCTTGACGCCGAAATCCTCCAGTACGCCTTCGAGCAGGCGCGCATTCTGCTCCAGCGCATCCTTGGACAGGCTGGCGTCGCGCACCACGTTCTTCGGCTCGGAGAGGAAATGCAGCGACGGCATTTCGAATTTTTCCGAGCCGATCAGCGATGTCTGCGCCTCGCGCTGCACGCGGGCGCCCGGAGCAGGGCGCGGTGCCGGTGCCTCGACGCGGGTGGCGGCATCGGAGCGGAACGGCTGGACCTTGGCGGTACCGCGCCTGACGGGCTCCTGTTCCGGCTCGAAATCCATGTCGTCGCCGACTTCGAAGATATCGGCATCGTCGGGATCGAGCGAGGCGCCTCGGTCATTGACCATGGCGGCGAAGAATTCGGGCTCGACGCGGGCGCGGCCATCCGGGCTCATTCGCAATTCGGCGAACTCGGCCGATTCGACCCGTTCGGCGGCGCGCCGCCAGGCGGTGGAGCGCTGTTCCATCTCCGGCTCGTACTCGTCGCGCTCCTGCCTGCGGCGCACGGCGCGGCGGTGCATCCACGCGCGGAACGAGAGCCACCAATGAGTAATTGCCCCGAGCGCCAGGATGCCCTCGTCGCCTTCGTCCTCGTCATTGTCGAATAGAAGGTCGTCCTCACGCGGATCGGCGGCGGGCTCGTCCTCCATGACGGCAAAGCCGTTCTTGCGTCCGATCAGCGCCGAGCCATGGGCGAAGAGCCACAGCGCGGGTGCGGCCAGCAGGATGGCGATGATGCTGGCGATCAGCCCGGTCGGATAGCCGCCGATGACGATGCTGGGGATCTTCAGCACCATGTCGCCGAACACGCCGCCGAGGCCGGTGGGCAGTGGCCAGGTCTTGGGCGGCACCACGCAGCCCGCCATTGCAGCGGCCAGCAGGGCGAAGCCGAACCAGGACAGCCCACGTTTGGGCAGCCTGTCGACGCCGCGCGCGGAAAACAGCAGGAACCCCCATATGACCGTCGGGACCAGCGCCGCGACGGCGGCAAGACCGAAGAATTGCATGGCGAGGTCGGAGAACACGGCACCGGCATAGCCCATGGCGTTGGTGACGGGGTTGTTCGTCGCGTGGGAAAAGCTCGGATCGGCGACGTTCCAGGTGGCAAGGCTGGCAACGCCAAAGGCGGTGAGCGCGAACAGCCCGGCGCCGACCAGCCGCCCGACCTGACGCCGCGCGAACGCCTGGATGCCGTGCCCCGTATCGGCCAGCGCGAGCGGTGCTGAAGCCCCTGAACGCATGCTCTTCCCCGTCTGTCATGGACTCGCCGGGTGCGTGGCGCACTCCGGCAGATTCGGGTCTCAGACTATCGGTGGGAAGGTTAAAGGCGCATTAACTATAAGGGGTTGAGGTGATCAAACCTCGTTACCACCGGTTGAGCCGCTTCGAATGCCGGACCTCGGCCTGCGGATCCTGATCGCCGCGGTCCTGACGGTGGCCGTTCAGAACGACGATCGTCCCCACAGTTCGGAACCGATACGGTCGACGGTTCCTGAAAAATCTTGATCACGTGATTGCGCCAAACCGGCCCTTGCCGGAACGGTTTGCCAAAAAAGAGGCCCGGACGTGATCCGGGCCTCAATGCGTGAAACTCCTTTCGGGAGCGTCACGACGGGATTCTTGGGGCCGGCGGAAGGAGGTTCCACCGGCCCCGCGGCTAAGCTGGCCTTACGGCACCACTTCGCCATGCTGGGAGATGTCGAGGCCTTCGACCTCTTCCTGGGTCGTCGGACGCAGGCCGACCAGCGCCTTGACGATGTAGAGGATCACGAAGGTGGCAATAGCCGTCCACACGATGGTGACGGCAACGCCGTAGATCTGCTTGCCTAGCGAAGCACCTGCACCGAGGCTGTTGATCGCCGGGTCGGCGAGCACGCCGGTGAGCAGGGCGCCGATCACACCGCCGACGCCATGTACGCCGAAGGCATCGAGCGAGTCGTCATAGCCGAACATGTGCTTGACCTTGACCGCCGAGAGATAGCACACGACGCCGGCAACGATGCCGACAATGAAGGCGCCGGTCGGGTTGACGAAGCCGGAGGCAGGAGTCACCGCCACGAGGCCGGCAACCGCACCCGAGATGATGCCGAGCACGGAAGGCTTCTTGGCGACGATCCATTCGGCGAACATCCAGGCCAGAGCCGCCGCGGCGGTTGCGACCTGGGTGTTGAGCATGGCAGCGCCGGCAAGGCCGTCCGCGGCCAGTTCCGAACCGGCGTTGAAGCCGAACCAGCCGACCCACAGCAGCGAAGCACCGATCACCGAATAGACCAGGTTGTGCGGCGCCATGTTGGTGGTGCCGTAGCCTTCGCGCTTGCCGAGAACCAGTGCGCAGACAAGACCCGCGACACCGGCATTGATGTGGACGACCGTGCCGCCGGCAAAGTCGAGCACGCCAGCCGTGCCGAGGAAGCCGCCACCCCAGACCCAATGCGCGATCGGCACGTAGACGACGAGCAGCCACAGCGCCATGAAGATCAGCAGCGCCGAGAATTTGAAGCGCTCGGCAAAGGCGCCGGCAATCAGCGCCGGGGTGATGATGGCGAAGGTCATCTGGAACATCGAGAAGACGAATTCAGGAATGTTCGCGACGCCTGGCAGCCACAGCGAAGCAGTGGTGATGCCGTTATGGAAGAATTTCGAGGTGCCGCCGAGATAGCTGTTCATGCCGCCGCCGTCGGAGAAGGCCAGCGAATAGCCAAACATGAACCACAGCACCGTCACCAGACAGGTGATGGCAAAGCTCTGCATGATGGTGGCGAGCACGTTCTTCTTGCGCACCATGCCGCCGTAGAACAGCGCCAGACCCGGGACGGTCATCATCAGCACGAGCGCCGTCGAGGTCAGCATCCAGGCGGTGTTGCCGGTGTCGAGCACCGGGGTCGGGGCAGCAGCCGGCGCGGCCGCGGCGGCGGCGGGAGCCGCTTCCTGCGCGAAGGCGGCGACCGTGCCCAATGCCGCGAGAGCGAGCGTGCCCAAAAGGGCGGCGCGTCCCGTCGTCTTCAAGGTGGAAGGAATATTCATTGAACTCTCCATTTGGAATACGTGTTCGCCGCTCAGAGTGCGTCGGTGTCTGTTTCGCCGGTGCGGATGCGCACCGCCTGATCGATGCCGAAAACGAAGATCTTGCCGTCGCCGATCTGGCCGGTCTTGGCGGCGGCGGTGATGGCTTCGACGGCCTTGTCGACCATGTCGGCACTAACCGCGACTTCGATCTTGATCTTCGGCAGGAAGCTGACCGCGTATTCCGCCCCGCGATAGATTTCCGTATGCCCTTTCTGACGCCCGTAGCCTTTGACTTCGGTGACGGTCAGGCCCTGGATGCCGACGGCGGTAAGCGCTTCGCGTACCTCGTCGAGCTTGAACGGCTTGATGATTGCCATCACGATTTTCATAAGGTTTCACCCTTTGCTGTTGCGGTCCCCCGCGTTTGTACGACTTCACCGATCCCAAAGAGCCGGAGAGTGCCCACGAGGATTCAAGCTCCGTGCCAAGTGCCGAAGCAGGGGGTTAACCCGTTGTAAACAAAGAGATTGGGAAGTGTCGCGATGCAACCTGCCCATAGCTGCGGCGAAGCATCTGCTTAAAAATTAGGCAATTTTCGCAAAATGCCTACTCTGCAGGCGATCGCTTGAGCCGGATCAGCCCTTCCTGCGCAACCGAGGCGATCAGCGTGCCGTCGCGGGCAAACAGCGACCCGCGCGTGAAGCCGCGCGAGCCCTGTGTCGACGGGCTGTCCTGCGTGTAGAGCATCCAGTCGTCGAGCGCGTGGCCGCGGTGGAACCACATGGCATGGTCGAGGCTCGCCGCCTGGATGTCACGATCGAAAATGGCGCGGCCATGCGCGAAGGTCGACGTGTCGAGCAGCGTCATGTCGGAGAGATAGGCGAGCACCGCCGACTGGATGGCGCGATCCGCCGGCACCGGACCGGTGGTGCGGATCCAGATGTTCTGCTTCGGCTCCAGCTTTTCGCGGCTGGTGTAATGCTTCAGCATCACCGGCTTCATCTCGATCGGCCGGTCGCGGTCCCAGTAACGTTTGATGCCTTCGGGCACAGCCTCGCCGAATTTGCCCAGCAATTCGCGCTGCGACAGCAAGGTGTCTGGCCCCGGAATATCTTGCGGCATCGGCACCTGGTGCTCGAGACCGACCTCGTCTTGCTGGAACGACGCTTCCAGCGAAAAGATCGCCTGGCCGTGCTGGATCGCCACCACGCGCCTCGTGGTGAAGGAGCCGCCGTCACGGATGCGGTCGACCTCGTAGACGATCGGCACCTTGGTGTCGCCGGGCCGCATGAAATAGCCGTGCAGCGAATGCACGTGGCGATCGGGATCGACGGTCCGCTGCGCCGCGACCAGCGCCTGCGCGATGGTCTGGCCGCCGAAAACGCGCTGCCAGTCGAGCAGGGGGCTGCGACCACGATACAGATTGTGTTCCAGCTTCTCGAGGTCGAGAATGCCGAGAAGCTCGTCCATGGCTGCCGTCATATTTCTCGCCCTCGCCGCGGAAGTGTTATGGCGGTTTCCGACAGGACGGACATGCAGTCAAGGGTTGAAGACCCGGCCGGCGCGCAAGGAGCGAAGATGATGGAACGCAAGGCGGACGCTAAAACCAGGCCAAGCGCGAAAACAAAGTCCGGGCTCGATGTTCTGGTCGCCGGCGCCGGCTATGTCGGCCTGGCCAGCGCCGTGTCGTTGAAGCAGGCGCGCCCGGGTCTCGCCATCGCTCTCGTCGATGCCGCGCCCGCTGGTGTCTGGCAAAGAGATGGCCGCGCTTCGGCCATTGCCGCCGCCGCCTGCCGCATGCTTGAGCAGCTCGGCGTGTGGGCCGAGATCGCGCCGCAGGCGCAGGCGATCACCGAGATGATCATCACCGATTCGCGCACCTCCGATCCGGTGCGTCCGGTCTTCCTGACTTTCGACGGCGAAGTGGCGCCGGGCGAGCCCTTTGCGCATATGGTCGCCAACAAGGTGCTGAACGGTGCCTTGCGGGCCCGCGCCGAAAAACTCGGCATCGACATCATCGAGGGCGTCGCGGTACAGGGGTTGGAAACCAACGGCGCCGGCATCACCGTGCATCTCGCCGACGGCGCGACGCTGAAGGCGCGGCTGCTGATCGCCGCCGACGGCGTCAACTCCAAGCTGCGCGACATGGCCGGCATCAAGACGGTGAAATGGGAATACGGTCAGTCCGGCATCGTCTGCACGGTTGCGCATGAACGCCCGCACAACGGTCGTGCCGAAGAACATTTCCTGCCGGCCGGCCCCTTCGCCACGCTGCCGCTGAAGCCCGGTGATGACGGTACGAACCGCTCGTCGATCGTCTGGGTCGAGCGCACGCAAGATGCCGAGAAGCTGGTGGCCGGCGACGACCTCATCTTCGAGCACGAACTCGAACAACGCTTTAGCCTGAAGCTCGGCGAAATCCGCGTTGCCGACAAGCCGCGCGCCTGGCCGCTCGGCCTCACCATCGCGCGTGCCTTCGTAGCACCCCGCATCGCGCTCGCCGGTGACGCCGCCCACGGCATCCACCCGATCGCCGGCCAGGGTCTCAATCTCGGCTTCAAGGATGTCGCCGCACTTGCCGAGGTGATCGTCGAGGCCGACCGGCTCGGCCAAGACATCGGCGCGCTCGACGTGCTCGAACGCTACCAGCAATGGCGCCGCTTCGACACGGTGCAGATGGGCATCACGACCGATGTGCTGAACCGGCTGTTTTCCAACGACATCGGCCCGCTGCGCACCGTCCGCGACATCGGCCTCGGCTTGGTCGAACGCATGCCGCGCCTGAAGGAGTTTTTTATCCGCCAGGCATCGGGCCTGTCCCCTAGCACGCCTCGATTGTTGAAGGGCGAGGCGATCTGAGCGCCGTCCTCAGTTCACCTCGAAGCCCAGCTTCTGCCGCAGCCGCAGTATGCGCTGGTCGGATATCTCGAGGCGTTTCTCGCCGCCTTGAGCGGCGCGGTTGACCATCCGCAGCAGGTCGTTTCGCTCGGCGACATCGAGGCGTTCGCGCAGGAACGGCGCCAGCTTGTCGATGACAACAGTGGTGTCGTCGATCTGTGCCGCCGCCCATTTGGCGTAGACCACCGCTTCGTCCGTTTTCTTCTTGTCGGCGATCTCGGAAATCACCGCGCGAATGACGGCCTCGCGCTGCGGCAGGATAGGCCCATTCTCGGAGACGATGGCGGTGATCAGCGTCGCCGCGGCCACCACCGGATCGTCGATCGCCGTCAACGGCGACAGGGCCGCCTGTTTGCGCAGCTTCTTGCGGCGGATGTTGCCTTGCACGCGCCCGACGACGTCCGCGACCTCGCGAGCCGCATCGTTCATCGCCTTCATCCGATACCACCAGAACGCCGCCGCGCCCAACACGCCAAAAATAGCAATCAAGAACGGCATGACGACATCCCCCAAAATCCCGGCGACGATAGGAGAACTCCGGCATTGCTTCAACACGCAAACGTTGCGCACGACCATGTACCAGGACGTTGGCTCAACCGAACGCCTGGTTCACGTGGCCGCAATGCATGGCAGGGCTCTACGATCCCGGCACATCGTAGATCGCGCGCACCTCGATAGTTCCGATTTCGGCCAGCGGAATCTCGGCGGCGATCTCCAGCGCCTGGTCAAGATTATCAGCCTCGATCATGACGAAGCCGAGCAATTGCTCCTTGGTTTCGGCGAACGGGCCGTCGGTGATCAGGCTCTTGCCCTTGCGCCTGCGAAGGGTCTTCGAATTTTTCACCGATTGCAGCGCCTGGGCGATGATCAGTATCCCACGCTGATCCAACGAACGGTCATGAGCCATCGAATCGGCATCGAGCTTGGCCAGACGCTCCGGCGTCATGGCATGGAGGTCCTTTTCCTCACCATAGACCAGGCAGACATATTTCATTTCCAGCTCCCTTGCTGCGTCGAACCATAGGATGCGGCGACGAGGGTGTCAGCATTGCCCTTGACCGCCGCCACATGGTCAAGAAGGCATGCCGCGATCCCGATGATGGCAACCGCCGCCAGAAGCCGGCCAAAGCCGGACGCCGGCGGATGCAGCCAGAACTCTTCTGGTCGCCCGGCCTTGTGCCCTGCGCCTTTCCACAGTGCGAAAAACAGATTGTCCATGCGAACCTCCATCCGGCCACAAATCCGTGGCCGCCCGCAGGACGGGCGAGGCAGACCAAAGTCGACATTTTTGCACGCGCATTTTCTTGAAAAGAATTTGGCCACCACCCGTGCAGCGGTTCAAAGAGCGCAGTGGCCTTCGCGTCGGCGCGCGCTATAGTTGACTGGACGCCGGTTCACCCAGGCAACCAGCAACGACGACCCCAGCCACGAAACCAAGGAGGACTTCATGGACCGCACAGCAAACGCCGTCTGGAAAGGCAATCTGAAAGAGGGCACGGGCACGCTCGACACGCAGAGCGGAACCCTGAAGGGCACGCCCTATTCGTTCAAGGCGCGCTTCGAGGACGAGAGCGGCAAATCCGGCACCAATCCGGAAGAGCTGATCGCCGCCGCACACGCCGGCTGCTTTGCCATGCAGTTCTCGCATTTCTTGGCCGAGAACGGCACGCCCGCCACGGAACTCGACGCCAAGGCGGTGGTGACGCTGGTTCCAGGCACCGGTATCACCGGCAGCGCCCTCACCGTGGTCGGCAAGGTGCCGGGCATCGATGCGGCGAAGTTTGGGGAGTTGGCCGAAAAGGCCAAGGCCGGATGCCCGGTCTCGAAAGCGCTCGGCGCCATCAACGTATCGCTCGACGCCAGGCTCGGCTGACAACGCCGCATCCGGTGTGAAGACCCGGCGCGAACGCACAGGCGCGCGCCGGGGCCTACGCGCCCAGCGCGTTTAGCCGGGCGCGAAGTGCGGCGACTTCCTGCTCCAGCGCCTCCAACCGCGCCTCCAGGTCGGAAGCAGGCAGGACCGACGCGCTCCGCTGCGCCGAAAGGGTTGCAACGTCCACCGGGCCGCTGAGGAGATGCACGTAGCGGTCCTCGCGCTGGCCTGGTCCGCGCGGGATTTCCTGGATGAGCGGCGGTCGGCGGCCGATCAGCATATCGAGCTCGGCACGCAGATCTTCGATCGATGAGAACCGTGCCATGCGCTCGCTCCGCGCCAGCAGTTCATGTGCCGTCTGCGGCCCGCGCAGCAACAGCAGGCCGATCAAAGCGGTCTGCGGCGTGGTCAGCGAGAAGCGCTGCGCCATCTGGTGCTCGTAGCGCTCGACGCGCGAACCGAACATCTGCCGCACCAGCCCCTTTTGTTCGAGCAGCTTCAGCCCCCGGTGCACCTCGGCCTGCTCCAGCGCCATCACCGGCTCGCGCGCCGTCTTCTGGTTGGCGGCGGCCAGTGCTGAATTGAGCGTCAGCGGATAGACATCCGGCGTCAGCTCCTTCTTCTCGATCAGGCAGCCGAGCACACGGACTTCGACGGGGGAAAGGATGGGAAGATCATCGCTCATTGGATTTGTTCGCGCCGGCAACCAACCTGCCGCCTAGACCCTTCTCTCCACCATCATCTTCTTGATCTCGGCGATCGCCTTGGCCGGGTTGAGGCCCTTGGGGCAGGTCTGCGCGCAGTTCATGATGGTGTGGCAGCGATAGAGCCTGAATGGATCCTCGAGATCGTCGAGCCGCTCGCCCTTGGCCTCGTCGCGGCTATCGATCAGCCAGCGATAGGCCTGCAAAAGCGTTGCCGGGCCGAGATAGCGGTCGCCGTTCCACCAGTAGCTTGGGCACGAGGTCGAGCAGCAGGCACACAATATGCACTCGTAGAGCCCGTCGAGCTTCTCCCGGTCCTCATGGCTTTGCAGCCATTCTTTGGCCGGCTCCGGCGACACCGTCTTCAGCCATGGCTGGATCGAGGCGTGCTGGGCGTAGAAATTGGTGAGGTCGGGCACCAGGTCCTTGACCACCTGCATATGCGGCAGCGGGTAGACCTTGACGGCGCCGGAAATGTCGTCGCAGCCCTTGGTGCAGGCCAGCGTGTTGGAGCCGTCGATATTCATGGCGCAGGAGCCGCAAATGCCCTCTCGGCAGGAGCGGCGCAAGGTCAGCGTCGGGTCGATCTTGTTCTTGATCCACAGCAGCGCGTCGAGCACCATCGGCCCGCAATCGTCCATGTCGACGAAATAGGTGTCGATGCGCGGGTTCTCGTCATCGTCCGGCGACCAGCGGTAGATGCGGTATTCGCGCAGATTGGTGGCGCCTTCCGGCCTCGGCCAGGTCTTGCCCTGCTGGATCTTCGAGTTCTTGGGAAGCGTCAGTTCGACCATTACCTCAGGTCCTTTCGGATGACGAGCTTCAGCCCGGACCAGATTTCATTGACGGCGGCTACCTTCACGTCGACAAGGTCGCGCTTCAGCGCCTCGGCGCGAACGACGCCTTCGGTGACGTCGGTAGCCACCTTCGATGCCTTTTTAGGCCAGGATACCCAGACCATGCCGTCGCGCTTGATCGCCGCCTCGACATCACCGAGGCGATCCTCGATCTCGGCACGCTGCCGGGTGAAGGCATGGACGGCGTCATATTTCAGCCGAATGCCTGAAATCCGCGACCAATCGGCCAGCCGGTCGACTGAAGAGAAATTCGCGGCTTCCATGAGATCGTCAAGGTCGTGGGGGAGCGCGATGAAGGCGGCGGTCATGCCGTCCTTCAGGCCGAGCTTGGCCGGAAGGGGCGTGTCGGAATATCCCGCGGCCGTCGGCGCCATCGTCAATACACCCTGGCCTTCGGTGCGATCTTGGCCGGGTTGATACCGCCATTTTCTTCCTTTAGCAGCAGTTCGGTGTGCACTGGCCGATAGCTGAGCGTCACCTCGCCGTCTTCGCTCACCTTGGCAAGAGTGTGCTTGCGCCAGACCTTGTCGTCGCGCGCCGAAAAATCCTCCCGCGCATGCGCGCCACGGCTCTCCTTGCGCGCCGCGGCGCCGTGGACCGTGGTGATGGCGTTGGCCATCAGGTTTTCCAGTTCCAGCGTCTCGACCAGATCGGAATTCCAGATCATCGAGCGATCGAACACTTTTATGTCCTTGAGCTCGCCCCAGATCCGGGAAATGCGTTCGCAGCCACTGTCCAGCGATTCCTGAGTGCGGAACACGGCAGCGTCTTCCTGCATCGCCTTCTGCATCTTCTCGCGCAGTACCGCCGTCGGCGTCGAACCGTTGGCGTGGCGCAGCCGATCGAAGCGGTCCATGATCTTTTCGACCGAGGCCTCATTGGGCGAAGGGATCGCCGAATTGCGGTCGATGACCTGGCCCGCCCGGATCGCCGCCGCGCGGCCGAACACCACCAGATCGATCAGCGAGTTCGAGCCGAGCCGGTTGGCGCCGTGCACCGAGGCGCAGCCGGCCTCGCCGACCGCCATCAGCCCCGGCGACACCTGGTCGGGATTGAGTGTTGTCGGGTTGAGCACCTCGCCCCAGTAATTGGTCGGCACGCCGCCCATATTGTAGTGCACCGTCGGCAGCACCGGGATCGGCTCCTTGGTCAGGTCGACGCCGGCGAAGATCTTGGCCGATTCCGAAATGCCCGGCAGCCTCTCGTGCAGAACGGCAGGATCGAGGTGGTCGAGGTGCAGGAAAATGTGGTCCTTCTTCGGGCCGACGCCGCGGCCTTCGCGGATTTCCAGCGTCATGCATCGCGAGACGACGTCGCGCGAGGCAAGGTCCTTGGCCGACGGCGCGTAGCGCTCCATGAAGCGCTCGCCTTCGGAATTGACGAGATAGCCGCCCTCGCCGCGCGCCCCTTCGGTGATCAGGCAGCCGGCGCCATAGATGCCGGTCGGGTGGAACTGCACGAACTCCATGTCCTGCAGCGGAAAGCCGGCACGCGCCGCCATGCCGCCGCCGTCGCCGGTGCAGGTGTGCGCCGAGGTCGCCGAGAAATAGGCGCGGCCATAGCCGCCCGTCGCCAGCACCACCATCTTGGCCGAGAAGCGGTGGATGGTGCCGTCATCGAGGTTCCAGGCGACGACGCCGGTGCAGGTGCCGTCCGGCTCCATGATCAGGTCGAGCGCGAAATACTCGATGAAGAACTGCGCGTTGTGCTTCAGCGACTGGCCGTAGAGCGTATGCAGCATGGCATGGCCGGTACGGTCGGCGGCGGCGCAGGTGCGCTGCACCGGAGGGCCTTCGCCGAAATTCATCATCATGCCGCCGAACGGCCGCTGATAGATCTTGCCTTCTTCGGTGCGCGAGAACGGCACGCCGTAATGTTCGAGTTCGTAGACGGCGGCGGGCGCCTGCTGGACCATGTATTCCTGCGCGTCGATGTCGCCCAGCCAATCCGAACCCTTGACGGTATCGAAGAGATGCCATTGCCAATTGTCGGGTCCCATGTTCGCAAGCGAAGCGGCTATGCCGCCTTGCGCCGCCACCGTGTGCGAGCGGGTCGGGAACACCTTGGTGATGCAGGCGGTGCGCAGGCCCTGTTCGGCCATGCCGAGCGTGGCGCGCAGGCCGGCACCGCCGGCACCGACGACCACCACGTCGAACTTGTGGTCGACATAAGTGTAGCCAGCGCTGTTGGCTTGTTTTGCGTCCTTGGCCAACTCAGCCTCCGAATGTCAGCTTGAGCAGGGCGAAGATCGAGGCGACGCCGACCGCTATGGGAAAAAATGTGTTGAGCGCGATCAGCGCCAGCTTGATGCCCTCGCCATGCACGTAATCCTCGATGATCGCCTGCATGCCGAGCCGCATATGGGTGAGCCCGGAGACGAGCACCAGGGCCATCACCAGCGCCACGAACGGGTTGGCGAGCGCTGTCCGCACTTCGGCATAGCTTGCGCCGTTGAGCGCGATCAGGAAGCCGACGAAGAACAGTATCAGTGGGATGTTGGCGATCGCGGTCAGGCGCTGGCGCCAGAAATGTCCGGTGCCCTCGCGGGCGGACCCGAGGCCGCGGACCTTCGCCAGCGGCGTGCGCATGTCGGAGTTGTTGCCGCTCATGATCAGGCTCCTCGCGCCATATAGCCGGCGATCCAGATCAGCAGCGTGAGCAGGATCGAGCCGGCCAGCGTCGCCCAGGCGATCTTCGAGGCCGTGTGCTTCTCGAGGCCGGCGCCGGTGTCCCAGACCAGATGGCGCACGCCACCCAGCATGTGATGCATCAGCGCCCAGGTGTAACCGAACAGGATCAACCGGCCGAGCCAGGTGCCGAAGGCCCAGCTGACCCAGTCGAAGGTCGCCTGTGAGCTTGCCGCCGCCATCAGCCACAGCGCGACCAGCAGCGTGCCGAAATACAGCGCGCCGCCGGTAATACGATGGATGATCGACATCGTCATCGTGATCGGCGGCCGGTACACCGTGAGGTGCGGCGAAAGAGGTCTGGCGCGGGTGGCTGGTGATTTGCTCATGGCTCCCCCAGTTCGGCGTCTCCTGCCTCAGGTGGAAATGCGGCATTGCCGCTTCCGGCTGCGACTTCGGACAGCCGGTTTCTAATGCTCTTTTTGCACCGCGTCAAAGCCGGAAAACCGTTTCGAAAACGTAATTTAGTCTGACTAAAAAGCTGCCTCGGGCTTCAATCGATTAGGCGCTCATGCCCTGAAGCCGGCTCGATATCGCTGCAGTGCAGCATGTCTGGCCCAAGGCTGGCCGTATTGAGATTCGCGCTAGCGCTTGCAGGTCACCGGCGTCGAGCCCGCCTTCATGACCAGCGCCTCGCGACCGTCGATCACAATCGCGTCATGCGCCTGCTCGTAACGGCTGTTCTGGTTGGCCGGCGAGGCCTGCAGTCCTCGCTGGCGCCGTCGGAACCGACGACATGCACCAAGGTACCGAGATTCTCGATGGTTATCCTGCCGCCGTCGGCACAGCTGTAGGTCGCGGTGCGCGGCTGCGGCGCGGTCACATCGGTGACGGTGCCACCCGCCGAGAGCGCCGGCGAGGCCAATGCGGCGATCTTGTTGCCGGCCTTGGGCTCGTTGCCCTGCGGCACGCAGGCCATGGCGATCAGAAGCGGCGAAAGGGCAAGCGTTGCCCGAAACGTCCGGCCTAGCGCCATAGGCTGTCCTCCCGCGCGGCGAATCAGCCGCGATGCTTTGCCAACATCAAGGTCATCCCGACGCCGAGACGGACGCCGAGCGCGATGGTGCGGCCAAGCATGGCCGAATGATGGCCACCGGGCTTTCCATCCAGTCGGATATTAACGGATATTAACCATGTTTACCGAGACATCACCGCGAAGCGCGTCAGCCTCTTAACAAAGGTTAAGAAATCGTTAATTTCCGATTCGAGGAGGCTTTCCTCAAGACACGGAGGACGCCATGCGTTCGAATTCGGGCAGGTCGCGCGTTGCGGCGCTCATAGTGGCGGCCTCGATCGTCGGCCCGGCAGCGCCCGCGCTCGCCGGAACACGTCATCAGGATCGCGTCTACGCCGATTCCTTCGGCAATCTCGTCATCGACAGCGCCGCCGGCTACAAGCGCATCCTCGTCGGCAAAGGCAGGCTGGCCAAGCAACTGTCCGACTACACCAGCGCCGGCCAGCCCAAGGTGATCTACGAGAACGAAGCCGACGAGATATCAGGCTATAGCGATTGCTACCGGCCGCCGGTGTTGGTGAAGGGCCGTTCCTATATGTACGGGCTTTCCGACGGTGAGATGCCGGAACTCAGCCCCTGCCGCTAGACTCTTCGTTTGGACGCGATTCTCAGGGGAAAGCGCTAGGCGCTTTTCCCGGGAAGACCGTTTCACACTTTTCCTGGAATTGCTCTGGCTTCCATCCCGGCTGACGACCCGTTGCCGGCCGGCCCGGCGGAGACGCGTACGCAATCGCGCCCGGCATTCTTCGCCTGGTAAAGCGCCTGGTCGGCGCGCCGCATCAGATCGGCAAAGTCTTCGCTCGGATGAAGCTCGGCGACGCCGAAGCTCGCGGTGCAGCGGTTGTCCGCCGGCAGCCCATCGATGGGCAGCGCGCCGAAAGCACTGCGCGTGCCCTCGGCGAACAGCCGGGCGGCGGCAAGATTGGTTCCCGGCAGCATGATGGCGAACTCCTCGCCGCCGACGCGGCCGGCGACATGATGGCCGGCGGCCGCCTCGCGCAGGAAGCCGGCGAAGGTCTCGATCACCCGGTCGCCGGACGCGTGGCCGAAACTGTCGTTGACGCTCTTGAAGTGATCGAGGTCGGCGATGACCAGGGCGACCGGCACGCCTTGCCGCATCGCGCCCAGCACCGCCAGCTCCGCATGGCGGGTGAAGCCGCCGCGGTTGAGCAGGCGCGAAAGCGTGTCGGTCTCCGATTTCGACGTCACTTCGGCAAGCACGTCGCGGACCAGGATGGCCAGCATCAGCAGCGCCAGCGCCAGCGCAAACACAGTGCCGAGCGACTGCGACACCAGCGCGTAGCTGCTTTGCAGATAGGCTTGCGGATTGGCGCCCCAGCCGCCCAGCGCATGCGCGATGAACGGCTTGGAGGCAAACTGCAGGCCGCAGGCCGCCAGCACCGCCATCAGGATGCGGTCGAGACGGGCGAGGCTTTGCCTCGACGACCAGACGATGGCCAACCCGACGAACTGCATGACCGCATAGGGAAGCTGGTAGGCAATCATGCGCACCAGCGACTGGCGCGGCAGGTCCTGCACGAAATACACAGCTATGGCCGAGGCGACCAGGGACAACAGCATCGGCAGCCAGGGCGGCGTCACGCCGTATTTGCGGGCAAGTCCGCCATTGACCGCAATGGTCGCGCCAAGGAAAACCGCGAAGGCGGCAACGACCGGGAGCCGCGCGTCGGAGAAAGCGGGAATGCTGAATTCGATCGCCGAATAGGCCATGCCCAGCAGGTAGCCAAACGCCAGCAAACGCGCCGGCGCACGGCCGACGTCATGAAACGCGACCGCCATGAAGGATGCCGCCAGCAGGCCGGCAACCGACAAATTGATCAACAGGATGAAGTTGGCGCCGCTCATGTTCTTCCCGCACCCGTCCCGACAGCTAAGCATCGACGGGCGAAGAAGACGTTAACGCCAACTCGTCTGGACAGGGTCAGCCTGTCTTGAGCGACGCCGGCACGAACGCCGTTTCCGGCCTCTCATAGGACAGGCGCACGCTGTCGCGGCCATTCTTCTTGGCCTTGTAGAGCGCGTCGTCGGCACGGCGCATCAGCGGCTCCAGCGTCTCGTCACCGCTGCGGGCCGCCACGCCGAAGCTGGCTGTCACCTTCGTCCCGGCAGGAAGCCCGTCGACATGACCGGCCGAATAAACCGTGCGCACCGCCTCGGCGAACAGCCGCGCGGCGGCGAGATCGGTGAGCGGCAGCAGCACGGCGAATTCCTCGCCGCCGATACGCCCGGCAACACCGCGCGCGCCCGCCGCCGACCGAAGCTTGGCGGCGAAATCGGCAATCACCCGATCGCCCGACGCATGCCCGTGCGCATCGTTGAGCGCCTTGAAATGATCGAGGTCGGCCAGCACCAGCGCGACCGGGAAACGGGCCGTGGCGCAGTGCCGCAGGAGCAGCATGCCGCGTTCCTCGAAGCCACGCCGGTTGAGCAGGCCCGACAGCGGGTCGGTATAGGTCTCGGTCTTCAACGCTTTCATCACGTCGAGCGCGGCGGCGGAGAACAGGCACAGTGCAATGAGCAGCGACAGCAGCGCGTGCGACAGAAGCGCCGTCGTCCAGTAGGACGAGCCATAGAAACCGTCATAACTGGTGAAGGGCCCGTGCGCGATGACGACGACAAGGGTGCGCACGAAGAAGTTGACGCCCGACAGCAGCGACAGCACGAACAGGATTTTTTCGGTCGGACCGTTGTTGCGCACCGGGCGCAGTTCGGCGGCGACCAGAAGGCTGATACCGCCGAAAGCGAAATTCATCGCCAGGATGCGCCAGGTGAGATCCGGCGCGACGAACAGGAACCAGCAAAACGACGCCAGGCCGCCGCCCGCCAACACGCCAATCCCCACATAGGGCACCTTGCGGCCATGGCGATGGACGATGGCGCTGGACAGGCAGCAGCCGGCGATGGTGAAGCAGATGTTCGAAGCCAGCTTGGTCAGCGGCATGCCGATCGGCAAGGTAAAATACTGCAGCAGGAAGCCTACCGCCGAAAGACCGTAGCAGATCGCCAGCACAGCCAGATAGGGGCGGTGGCGTTGATAGGACCATAGCACGAGGAACGCGGCGCCGAGCGCCAACGCTATCGTCGGGTTGAGCAGCGCTATGAGCAGGCCCGTGTCCAAACGACTGTGATTTCCCCGCTTACGTCGGGAAAGACTTAGAGCGCAAGCGCAAACAAGCGGTTAAGCGAAGGAGAATATGTGAACGAACCGGTTAAAAAAAGCCCCGGAGCCGCAAAGCGCTCCGGGGCCTGGTATTCGCACGAAGCCGGCGCTTCCTGCTATTTCCACTCGCGGATGTCGACGAAGTGCCCTGCGATCGCCGCCGCCGCCGCCATCGCCGGCGACACCAGATGGGTGCGGCCCTTGAAACCCTGGCGTCCCTCGAAATTTCGGTTCGAGGTCGAGGCGCAGCGCTCATGCGGCTTCAGCCGGTCGTCGTTCATGGCAAGGCACATCGAGCAACCCGGCTCGCGCCAGTCGAAGCCGGCGGCGATGAAGATCTTGTCGAGGCCTTCGGCTTCCGCCTGTTCCTTGACCAGGCCGGAACCCGGCACGATCATCGCATCGACATGCGGGCTGACCGTCTTGCCTTCGACCACCTTGGCAACGGCGCGCAGGTCCTCGATGCGGCCATTGGTGCAGGAGCCGATGAAGACTCGATCGAGCGAGATATCGGTGATCTTGGTGCCCGGCGTCAGCCCCATATAGTCGAGCGCGCGCTGCTTGGAGGTGCGCTTGTTTTCATCGGTGATGTCTTCCGGGTTCGGCACGATGCCTTGCACCGACACGACATCCTCGGGCGACGAGCCCCAGGAGACGATCGGCGGCAGCTTGGCCGCGTCGAGCACGATCACCTTGTCGAAATGCGCGCCCTCGTCGGACTGCAGCGTCTTCCAGTATTCGAGCGCCGCATCCCAGGCCGCGCCCTTCGGGGCGCGCGGCTTGTCCTTGACATAGGCGAAGGTCGTCTCGTCGGCGGCGATCAGGCCGGCGCGCGCGCCGCCTTCGATCGACATGTTGCAGATCGTCATGCGGCCTTCCATCGACAGCGCACGGATCGCCTCGCCGGCATATTCGATGACATAGCCGGTGCCGCCGGCGGTGCCGATCTCGCCGATGATCGCCAGGATGATGTCCTTGGCGGTGACGCCTTCCGGCAGCTGGCCGTCGACGCGCACCAGCATGTTCTTGGCCTTGCGCTGGATCAGCGTCTGCGTCGCCAGCACATGCTCGACCTCGGACGTGCCGATGCCGTGCGCCAATGCGCCGAAAGCACCATGGGTCGAGGTGTGGCTGTCACCGCAGACGATGGTCATGCCGGGCAAGGTGAAACCCTGCTCCGGACCGATGATGTGGACGATGCCCTGGCGGATATCGTTCTCGGAATAATATTCGACGCCGAAATCCTTGGCGTTCTTGGCCAGCGCCTCGACTTGGATGCGGCTTTCCTCGTTCTTGATGCCGAACTTGCGCTCGGGCGAGGTCGACACATTGTGATCGACCACGGCCAGCGTCTTTTCCGGATGCCGGACTTTTCTGCCGGTCATGCGCAGGCCTTCGAAAGCCTGCGGGCTGGTCACTTCATGGACGAGGTGGCGGTCGATATAGAGCAGGCAGGTGCCGTCATCCTGGCGGTCGACGACATGGTCGTCGAAAATCTTGTCGTAGAGGGTGCGCGGTGCGCTCATGTGCGTAAATCCGTCGATATGAGAAAGGGAAAGAGCAGACGCCTGACTTTCGGCCCGGCGAAACGACCTGGACAGGTCGGCCTAGCTAAGCCGGCTGGTCAGCGCCCCGGACACGCGCGCGGAGAAGCGCGACGGCAGGCGTTTCCTGTCCTGCAGCACGAACCCCTTATAGGCCGGATCGCCAAAAAGCTCTTCCATGGCGTGGCTCATACCAATGTTTTGGCTTTTCGGCAATTGCGCGCCTTCGCGGAACCTGGTTCCTCGCCCCACGAAATGGGGAGATCACCGTCTGTCCTTCTTGAATTCGAACAGCTCAATGACGTTGCCCGACGGATCTTCAAGCAGAATAGCCCGGCCCGCACCGCCATCGCTGATGTTCCCGCGGAACGTCACGTCGGCCGCGCGCAACCGGTCGATCAGGGCATCGAGCCCCTTGGTTACGACCATGAACCTGTTCCATCCGCCTGGTTCCGGATCACCTCCGGCCTGACCACCGCTTCCCGCACCTGGAGCGCTGAGATACAGCGTAAGATCGTCGCGAAGCAGCGCCGCGAACTTGCCAGGATTGTGCATTTCGACCTTGAATTCGAGATTGTCTCGGTAAAATTCTACCGCCTTGTCTACGTCGGCAACGATATAACGGACGGACGCCATTCAACCGTCTCCTCTTGTGCGGAATTACCGCGGCCGGGCATAGCCCGCAGTGAGGCCGGGCGCGGCCCCAAGCTTTTGGAACGCACTGACGTGCACATGGTTCCGGCCGCTGGGTGCTTGGACGCCGAAGACCAGGCTTCATTCCGCTACAGGATTTCGAACACAAAAGTCTTCACCAACGCATCCGGCTCGGCGATCGCATAGCAGCGGAACCATGGGCTTTGCTCGACCGCCCGCCATTTTTTCATCTGTTCCAGTTCGTCGAACACGGCCTGAAAGCCGCCGCTCTCAAACACCTGGTCGCGCACGGTGAAGATCGCATGCCCGCCCTGGCCGGTAATGCGCACCAGTTCGTGCAGGCCGGATGCCGGCGCGTGGCTGATGGTGAACACGCCGGTCGAGAAGAAGGCGCGGAAATGGCCGTCCGGCCATGGCAGCGGACCGCCGAGCATCGCCTGTTTCAGCTCGCTGTAGGCATTGCGGCTGCCGGCGATCTTCAGCATGTCGTCGGAAAGGTCGAGCCCGGCAATGTCGCGGTAGCCGAGTGCCTTCAACGATGGCCCCGACAGACCGGTGCCGCAGCCGGCATCGAGCAAGGGCCCATCTCCCGCCGGCACATGGCGCGCCACCCAGGCGGCGATCAGGAAAGGCAGGAGATACCCGAGCGACGCGGTTTCGCTGTCGTAGGTCGCGGCCCAGGCGGCATAGGCCTCTTCAAGCGCCTCCGGCGTGTCGGCCGTATAGACCGAATCCAGCGCCGCATTGGCTTTGTCGACAATCATGGGACCTCCTCAACGAGAATGCTGAGAGATCGTAGCGCTGTCTTGGCCCGAAAACTATTGCTCGTGCTGACGATGCAGTCGCTGTTCCAGTGCCCGCAAGGCCAAGGACAGGCCTACCGTCAGGATGAGATAGATATAGGCCACGATCGAATAGGTCTCGAAGAAGCGGAACGAGCCGGCGGCATAGACCTTGCCCATCTGTGTGATGTCGGCGACCCCGAGCACCGAGACCAGCGAGGAATCCTTGACCAGAGCGACGAAATCATTGCCGAGCGGCGGCAGGATGGTGCGGATAGCCTGTGGGAACACGATCAGCCGGAAGCGTTGCGCCCGGCTCAGCCCGAGCGCCTTCGCCGCCTCGATCTGTCCTTTCTCCACCGCCTGGATGCCGGCCCGGAAAACCTCCGAGATGAAGGCCGAATAGCCGATGGTCAGCGCCATGATGGCACGCCACAGCAGCGAAACGTCGCGCACCAGCAGCTCGCCGAACAGCCCGGAATTCTGCAGCGGCGCGGTCAGCGCGTTCCAGCCCGCGACAAAGGCCGGCGCACCGACAAAGGCGATCCAGAACAACAGCACCAGGATCGGCACGCCACGGATGATCTCGACATAGAAGCGCGCGATCTGGCGCATCAAACGCGAACCCGACATTCCCATCAGCGCGATGCCGAGGCCAATGACCGAGGCCAGCACGAAGGCGATCACGGTGACGAAGATGGTGATGCCGATGCCCTTGGCAACGGTGGCGAAGACCTGGGCGTAGAGGTCGCTGGTGGCGACGAAGACGGCCACCGCGATCGCGATGGCTACGGCAACGACGAGCCACCAGGGGAAGTCGGCTTTGGAGGAAGCGGGGGGCATCAATTCCCAACGCTGGTGAACGGCTGCCTTCGCAAGGGCAGCCGATCTCCCCCCTTGCGGGGGTCCGCAAGGAGGGAGATTGGCAGCTTTGCCAACCACGCCTGTTGCTTGGCGTTTGCGATTAGCGAAAGCGGCGACAGGGCCTACTGCCCCATCTTATAATCAAGAAACCACTTCTTGTTCAGCGCTTCGAGCGTCCCGTCGGCCTTCAACGCGGCGATGGCCGCGTTGACAGGCTTCACCAAATCCGAACCCTTCGGGAAGATAAAGCCAAAATCCTCGGTGCCGAGCGGCCCGCCGATCAGCTTCAACTTGCCTTCGGAAGCATCGACATAGCCCTTGCCCGCGGTGCCGTCGGTCAGCACGACATCGACATCGCCGGATTTCAGCGCCTGCACCGTCGCACCAAACGTCTCGAACAGCTTGATGCGCGGGTTCTGCTCGTTGCCGTCGAGCACGCTGTAGACGGCGGTGTAGAAGGGCGTGGTGCCGGCCTGCGCGCCGACCAGCCCGTCCTTGAAGGCGCCGAAGGTCTTGGCGTCGGTGAAGCGGCTTTCATCGCCGCGCACCAGCATGAACTGTTCCGAACGCATATAGGGGTCGGAAAAATCGACCTTCTCCTTGCGGTCGTCCTTGATGGTGATGCCGGTCATGCCGATGTTGTACTGGTTGTCGGAAACCGCCTGGATCATCGCGTCCCAGGAGGTGTTTTGGTACTCGACCGTGAAATTGAGCCGCTTGGCGATCTCGTTCATCGCGTCGTATTCCCAGCCGATCTGCTTGCCGGTCTTGGCATCGATGAACTGCAGCGGCGGATAGGCGTTTTCGGTCACCACCACCACTTTCTTGCCGCCGAGATCGGGCAGCGCCTGCGCGAAGGCGGCAACGGGCGCCAGGACGAGGGCAAGCAGGCCTGCCAGCAGCAGTTTCGATTTGGTCATGACACACACTCCCCGGGAATTGAATGACCCGGGCATGGCCGGGCTTGCAGGAAAATCCGGCGCCGACTTTAGCTTTCCGCAAGCGTCATGCAAGACGCTCCGCTGCGTCAGTGCACGCGAAAGCGGAATCCAATACCTTCAATCCCGCAATTCGAGAAGGAACAGTGCCGCGGCGGCGATCACCTCTGGTTCGCGGTGCCGGGATCCGCCTTGCGCAAGCCGGAGACGAACCGCGTCAGGGTGTGGTGCAGGGATTTCAACTCGTCGGCTTCCAGCGGCAGATTGCAAAGCATCGCCGCCGGCACGCTTCTGGCCTGCTCGCGCAGTGCCTGGCCCTTCGCCGTCGGCTCGACCAGAACGCGGCGCTCGTCGGCGGGGTCGCGACGGCGCGTGACCAGGCCACCTGCCTCCAGCCGCTTGAGCAGCGGCGTCAATGTCGCCGAATCGAGCCCGAGCGCTTCGCCAAGCTCGCCCACCGTGCTTGGTGCCCGTTCCCACAGCGCCAGCATGGCCAGATATTGCGGATAGGTCAGGCCGAGCGGATCGAGCAGCGGCCGATACAGCCGCGTCATCAGTCCACTTGCCGAATAGAGCGCGAAGCAGAGCTGTTGGTCGAGTTTTGCCGCCCCGGCGAATTGCGCCGGGGTTTGCTTGGACTTGGTTGTCGGTTCCGCGGTCATGCTGCCTTTGCCGGAAGCGCCTTTGCCGAAAGCGCCACTTCGATGTTGCCCTTGATGGCGTTGGAATAGGGGCAAACCTGGTGCGCCGCCGATACAAGCGCTTCCGCCGCTGTTTGATCAAGACCTTTCGTTTCCGCCGCGAGCGACACGCCAAGCACAAATCCGCCCTGCGCATTGCTGTGCAGGCTGACATTGGCCGTCACCGAAGCGTCCTGCAGCGGCAGCTTCTGCTTGCCGGCGATGAAGCGCATGGCGCTTTCGAAGCAGGCGGCATAGCCGGCGGCGAAAAGCTGCTCGGGATTGGTGGCGCCGCCCTTGCCGCCAAGCTCCTTGGGCATGGCAAGGTCGAGGCTGAGCAGGCCATCATCGCTCTGGACATGGCCGGCGCGGCCGCCGGCGGCGCGGGCTTGGGTGGAATACAATGCAGGCATCTCGCTTCTCCATTTAAATCGTGCACGATTGCTTAGTACGCGATATAAATGGAGTCAACCGCGGATTTCCTGCCAGGCCCAAACCGTTCCCCGGGAACGAAAAAGGCGGCCGAAGCCGCCTTTTTGAACATGCTCGTCGAAAATCTTATTCGGCGGTGGCTGCTTCCGCTGCCTTGGCGGCTTCAGCTGCCTCGGCGGCGGCCTTCTTCTCGGCGGCGTCCTGGGCGGCCTTCTCGACGGCCAGAGCCTCGGCGGCTGCCACCTTCTCGGCCTCGATGCGGGCCTTCTCGGCGTTCAGCGCATCGCGCTCCTCGTCGTTCAGCTTGCGGGCGCGCACGCCGGTGTTTTCCGAAATACGGGCCGACTTGCCGCGACGATCGCGCAGGTAATAGAGCTTGGCGCGACGCACCTTGCCGCGGCGCACGATCTCGACGCCTTCGATCATCGGCGAGTAGACCGGGAACACGCGCTCGACGCCTTCGCCGTAGGAAATCTTGCGAACGGTGAAGTTCTCCTGGAAGCCGGCGCCGGCGCGGGCGATGACGACGCCCTCATAAGCCTGGACGCGGGTGCGGGTGCCTTCGGTCACGCGGACCTGGACGCGCACTGTGTCGCCGGGCTGGAATTCGGGAAGCTTGCGCTTGGCTTCGATCTTGGCGGCCTGTTCGGCCTCGAGCTGACGGAGAATATCCATCTCAATAGTCCACTTCTTGTTCTTCCGACAGTCAGAGCGTCCGACACTCGCCTTGCAGTTCCATTGACCGCTCGGCTATGCCCTTTGTTCGAGACATTTGTCTTTGAAACATCGGGCAGGGGCGACTACACCGTCATTGTTGACGGGTCCGGCAGATTCTCTCTGGCCGGTACGGGCGGGCACATACAGCTATTTCGCGGCTTTGTCACGCCTTGGCCGCGCATTTTTCTGCTCGCATGGCACCATCGTAATCTTGCCGTGCCGGGTTGCTCCGGTCCCTCAGGCCTCCTAAGGCTGCGATACCACAGTTTTGAGCGGCCACCCCCATGTCTGTCTTCGATGCCATCCTGCTGTTCCTGGCGGGCTTTCTGTCAGGCGCCGCCAATGCGGTCGCCGGTGGCGGCACCTTCATCACCTTCGGCGCCATGACACTGGTCGGCCTGCCGCCGATCGTCGCCAACGCCACCTCCTCGGTCACGCAATTTCCAGGCTACATCACCTCGACGCTCGCCTACTCGGCTGACATCAGGCATTTCTGGCGCGGCGCGCTTGTGCTGTGCCTGATCTCGGCGACCGGCGCGCTGGCCGGCGCGCTGATCCTGCTGGCGCTGGACAACCCGTCGTTTCGCGCCCTGGTGCCATGGCTGCTGTTGGGCGCGACGGCCCTGTTCGCCGCAGGGCCCTGGCTAAAGCCCGCGCCAAAACCCGGCCATGAAGCGTCGGTGGGCTCACTCGCCGGTTCGCTGGCGCAGTTCGCCACCGCCATCTATGGCGGCTTCTTCGGCGCCGGCATGGGCGTGATGATGCTGGCAACGCTCGGCCTCACACAAGCCGGCGACTACCACCGGCTGAACGCACTGAAGAACATGCTGGCCATGGTCATCGCCGCTGTCGCGATCGTCGTCTTCGTCTCGGGCGGCGTCGTCGCCTGGCCTCAGGCGATCGTCATGATCCCGGGCGGCGCGCTTGGCGGCTATGCGGGCGTCTGGATCGCCAAGCGCGTGCCACAAAACGCGGTGCGCGGCTTCGTCGTCGCCGTCGGCCTCTTTTTGGCCTTCTATTACTTTTGGAAAGGCTGAGCAGCGGCGCCCAACAAATCAGGCCGCCTCTCCCTCGTCAGCGCTTCGGACTGAGCCCGCCGCCAGGCAGCGATCTTCTTGTGGTTGCCCGAAATCAGCACCTCGGGAATCTCGCGGCCTTCAAACTCCTGCGGTCGCGTGTAGTGCGGATGTTCGAGCAGGCCGTTCTCGAAACTCTCCTCCTCGCCCGATACAGCATTGCCCATCACGCCGGGCAACAGCCGCACCACCGCATCGAGCAGCACGAGTGCCGCCGGTTCACCGCCGGAGAGGATGAAATCGCCGATCGAAACCTCTTCCAGGCCACGCGCTTCGATCAACCGCTGGTCGACGCCTTCGAAACGCCCGCAGACGATGACGGCACCAGGACCGGCGGCCAGTTCGCGCACGCGCGCCTGGGTCAGCGGTCTGCCGCGCGGGCTCATCAGCAGCCGCGGCCGCAAATCGTCCACCGGCGAAGTGTGGTCTATGGCTTTTGCCAGCACATCGGCGCGCATCACCATGCCGGCGCCGCCGCCGGCCGGCGTGCCGTCGACGGTGCGGTGGCGGTCGGTGGCAAAGTCGCGGATCTGGACCACCTCCAGAGACCATGTGCCGGCCTCGAGCGCACGCCCGGCCAGCGACAGGCCGAGCGCGCCCGGGAACATCTCGGGATAGAGCGTCAGCACCGAGGCGAAAAAACTCACCGGTTGCCCCCGGCGTCGCTCGGTCCGCGCGGCCTGCCCTTCGGGTCGAAGTCTTCTTCGCGCGGGCCATCGCCATCCTCGTCCTCGACCAGCCCGGCCGCCGCCGGGTCGACACGGACGAAGCCTTCGGCGATCGACACTTGTGGCACGGCGGCCTGCGTGAACGGAATCAGCACGCCCTTGCGCCCGCCCAATGTCACATCGAGAATGTCGCCGCCGCCGAAATTATGCACCGCGACCACCTTGCCGAGCACAGCACCCGTGTCGTCCCGGACTTCCAGGCCGACAAGGTCGGCATGATAGAATTCGTCTTCTTCGCCGTCGTCCGGCAGCATCGAGCGGTCGACGAACAGCTCCGTGCCGGCCAGCGCCTCCGCCGCGTTGCGGTCGGCAATGCCCTTGAAGCGAACCACGACGACGGTGTTGGCGGGCCTGATGTCGATGATCTGGAAGGCGCGGCCGTCCTTGTCATAGAGCGGCCCGTAATCGGCCAGCGCCAGCGGCTCACCGGTGAAGGTCTTCACCCGCAATTCGCCCTTGATGCCGTGGGCGGCGCCGATCACGGCCATCTGGACAGGGTTCTGGGGCTTGCTCATGGCGCGACATCCTTTGGCTTTGCTCTAACGCTCCCCGTTCGTCATTTCAATGACGCGCTCTTCACCGCTTCCTAACCAGGCTGCCGGAAAATGGCCGCCAATGCATGTCGCCCAAAAGTGGCTCCGGTTTTGGGGACGACGACATGCATGAAACAACGATTGGAAGCACGCCATGCAGGAATTCCTTATCCCGGCCAAACCCGACCTCCTGGCGGCACGCGAAAGCTGGCTGAAGATGCTCGCGCGAGAACGTCGGCTGTCGCCCGAGACGGTGGAAGCCTATGAGCGTGATGTCAGGCAGTTCCTGCATTTCCTCACCGGCCATTGCGGCGGCTCTCCCGGCATTTCGGACATCGCCAACCTGCGCCCGGCCGATCTGCGCGGCTTTCTCGCTGCACGGCGCAACGCCGGCGCCGGCGCCCGCACGCTCGGCCGGGGTCTCGCCGGCATCCGTTCGCTGCTGCGTTTCCTCGAGCGGCGCGGTCTTGCCAATGCCGCGGGTGCGGCAGCACTTCGCGCGCCGCGCCAGCCCAAATCGCTGCCCAAGCCGCTGACGGCAAGCGATGCCAAGCATATCGTTTCCGTCGAAGGCCAATTGGCGGAAGAGCCCTGGATCGCTGCCCGCAACGCCGCCGTGCTGACGCTGCTCTACGGCTCGGGCCTGCGCATTTCCGAGGCGCTCGGCCTGGCCGGCGCCGAGCTGGCATCCGAGGCGGACACCGTGCTGCGCGTCACCGGCAAGGGCGGCAAGACGCGGCTGGTGCCGGTGCTGCCGGTGGCGCTGCGTGCCATCGCCGAATACCGCCGGCTCTGCCCCTATCATCTCGACCCCAAGGGACTGTTGTTCCGTGGCGCCCGTGGCGGCCCGCTCAACCCGGCCATCGTCCAGCGCGACATGGCGAAACTGCGCTCGGCGCTCAACCTGCCCGCCACCGCGACGCCGCATGCGCTGCGCCATTCCTTCGCCACGCATCTGCTGGGGCGCGGCGGCGACCTGCGCACCATCCAGGAGCTCTTGGGCCACGCCAGCCTGTCGACGACGCAGATCTACACCGGCGTCGACACGGCGCGGCTGCTCGAGATCTATGAGGCGGCGCATCCAAGGGCATAACCGCTGGAAGCCCCCAAATTCGTCATCCTAGGGCGGAGCGACGCGAAGCGGCGCGCAGACCCTGGGATCCATGCCGGGACCTTGGCCGAAGAATGCGGCGGTGCAGAATTCTGCACCATAGTGGCGCTTTGAAGTGAAAGGCGACCAGGATCCTCTCGGTCTCCTTCCCACTTCAAACATAGCATGGGAACAACACACAGGATCCTCGGGTCTGCGCTGCGTCGCTGCGCTCCTTGCTCCGCCCGTGGATGACGAAGTGGGGGGTTACCACCAATTGCCGAGGCATACCGTATCAACGCAAGCGGCTCAAACGTCCGCGCCGAGAAACCAGAACCGGTCAAAGACAATTTCACGGCTCCGATTAACCGTTTTGCCGCTTTTCGGTCCTAGAAGAGGATCATGAAACGCGTCATCGCCATCGCCGACCGTGCGGCTCACATCTCCCTGAAGCTGCTTGTCGCGCTCAACGTCCTGTTTTTCCTGTCGTTCCTCGCCGTGTTGCTGTTCGCGACCGGCAGGGCGCATGCCGAAATCCCGACCTGCACCGGCGCCGACATGCTGTCGGCCTTGCAGAAGGACGATCCGGCGACCTACCGCAAGATCGAGGCGGAAGCCGCGGCCACACCGAATGGCAAAGGCTTGTTGTGGAAGCTGGATAAACCGGGTGAGAAGCCGTCCTTCTTGTTCGGCACCATGCATATGACCGACCCGCGCGTCACCGCTCTGCCGTCGGACGCCCAGAAGGCCTATGACGCCGCCGGCACCATCGTCATCGAAACCACCGACGTGCTCGACAAGCAGAAGATGATGGTCGCGATGCTCAAGGAGCCGGACCTGATGATGTTCACCGATAGCACGACGCTGGCGTCGCTGCTGTCGCCCGACGATGCGGCGGCCATGAACACCGCCCTCGACGCCCGCGGCATCCCGCCGGCGACCGTTGCCAAGATGAAGCCGTGGATGCTCTCGGCCATGATGGCGCTGCCGGCCTGCGAACTCGCCCGCCAATCCGGTGGCGCACCGGTTCTCGACGTCAAGCTGGCGGAAGGTGCAAAGGCTGCCGGCAAGTCGGTGGAAGGGTTGGAGACGGCTGAAAGCCAGCTGCGCGCCATGGCCTCGCTGCCGCTGGCCTTTCACATGAAGGGCCTCGTCGACACGCTGAAGCTCGGCGACAAGGTCAACGACATCAACGAAACCATGATCGTGCTCTACCAACGCGGCGACACCGGCATGTTCTGGCCGCTGTTTCGCGCGGCCATGCCAGAAGGACAGGACGACCCCGCGGGCTATGCGGCGTTCGAGGAAACCATGATCACCAGCCGCAACAAGGTGATGGTCGAGCATGCCGAACCGATCCTTGCCAGGGGCAATGCCTTCATGGCGGTCGGTGCCCTCCACCTTCCCGGCCCCGAAGGCCTGGTCGAGGATTTCCGCAAGGCCGGTTACACCGTCACGCCTGTCGGACTTTAGCTTTACTTGACCAGGATCTGAGCCAGCATCGCCGGAACGATGATCCGGTGAAACGGCATGACGATCGCCAGATAGGCGCGCCCGAGCCAATTGTGCGTCTTGACGACCGTCGTTGCGGCCACCTCCTGCCGGCCCATGCCGAGATCCCTGACTTCGACCAGGACGCGGAAATCGAGATGCCGATCGTCGAGGCCAAGCACGACCTTGCCGGGAAACTGGCTTATGAGCGGAAATATTCCGATCCGGCCAGCCGGCAACACCGCGGGTTCGAGGCCTGTCTTCAGCCGGAACGGCCTGACGGCAAGGTTGCGCAGCGCCGTGAGCCTACCGACCCATCGCGGCGTTCGCCCCAAAGCCCGTTCGGCGGCGCCGAGTGCGGTCAACGAAAGACCTTCGGTGATCAGCACATAGCGGTCGGCGAACTGGGCTCCGGCAAGAGCGTCGTAGTGATTCGGGACAGTCTGCGCTGTGCGATTCATCACGGTAAAATCCTCCGAAACGACCATAGCAGGCACAAACCCGGTGCACTGCGTGGCGAAACGACGCCATTCCGGCTCCGGAGAGGCAGGATTGTCCTTGTTTTTGGCGTTTTCCAACCCTAGCGTGAAACCAGTTCGATGATTGCGCGTTGATTGGTGTTGATTGATATTTTTCATCCACGGAGGACACTTTTATGGCGAACGCACCGAATCCAAACGACCCGTTCAATCCATCCACCAACACTCCGAGGCCAAGTGGCGGCGGCGGCAGTGGTTGGCTGATTGCACTGGTCGTCGTTATTCTGGCGGTTGTCGCGTATTATGTTTTCGGAAGAAGTGGTGAGCGCCCGGCACCGGCCGAGCCGCCGGCGGCCAGCACACCGGCCCCCGCGCCCGCACCGGCGGAACCGATGAAGCCGGCCGAACCCGCGCCTGCACCCGCACCTGCACCTGCGGAACCGGCGCCTGCCCCGGCCCCGGCACCCGCGCCCGCGCCAGCGCCCGCACCCGCACCGGCCCCAGCGCCGGCCCAATAGATCGGCCCGACATCAAATACAAACGGCCCGCTGAAAGGCGGGCCGTTTTGCTTTGGGGCGAAAGTGCCGCGCGCTCGTCGGCTTCACCCGAGGATTCATGTCGCAGCCGAGAAGAGTGGCGGAACAGAATTCCGCACCGCCGCAGCGCACTTTCGTCGCGGCATGGATGCCAGGTCACGGCGACGTCGCTCGCTCCGCTCCGCCCTGGGACCACGAAGCGTTGGTCGCTTTTAGCTAAATGTGGAGCGGCTTGAAGAACGTTGCCAACGCCGCCTCCTTCACCGCTTCCGACATCGTCGGATGCGCGTGGCAGGTGCGGGCGAGATCCTCGGACGAGCCGCCGAACTCCATCAGCACCGCCGCCTCGTGGATCATCTCGCCGGCGCCGAAGCCGACGATATGCACGCCGAGCACGCGGTCTCTCGCCTTGTCGGCGAGGATCTTCACAAAACCATCGGTGTGCAGCATGGCGCGTGCCCGGCCATTGGCGCTGAACGGAAACTTTCCCACCTTGTAGTCGATGCCTGCCTTCTTCAGCTCTTCCTCGGTCTTGCCGACCGAGGCAATTTCGGGGCTGGTGTAGACGACGCTCGGAATGACGTCGTAATTCACATGGCCGGCCTGGCCGGCAATGGTTTCCGCTACCGCCACGCCCTCATCCTCGGCCTTGTGCGCAAGCATCGGCCCGGCGATGACATCGCCGATGGCATAGATGCCGGGAACGTTGGTCCTGAGATGGCCATCGGTCTTGACACGGCCGCGTTCGTCGACGTCGACGCCGGCTTCCTTCAGCCCGAGGCTGTCGGAATAGGCGCGGCGTCCCGTCGAAATCAGCACCGCGTCGGTTTCGATGGTCTCAGCGGCACCGCCCTTGACCGGCTCGAAGGTGACGGTGGCACCCTTCTTCGCCTTGGCGACGCCGGTGACCTTGGCGCCGAGCTTGAACTCGAAACCCTGCTTCGACAAAAGCCGCTGGAACTGTTTGGATACCTCGCCGTCCATCCCGCCCAGGATCGTGTCGAGGAACTCGACCACGGTGACCTTGGCGCCAAGCCGCGCCCACACCGAGCCGAGCTCAAGCCCGATGACACCGCCGCCGACCACCACCAGATGGCCTGGCACCTTGTCCAGCGACAGCGCGCCGGTCGAAGACACGATCACCTTCTCGTCGATGTCGACCTTGACGCCGGGAATGCCGGCGACATCCGAGCCGGTGGCGATGACGATGTTCTTGGTCTCGATCTCCTCGACCTTGCCGTCCTCGCCAGTCACCGAGACCTTGCCAGCCGCGATCACCTTGCCGGTGCCGCGAAACGCATCGATCTTGTTCTTCTTGAACAGGAAGGCGACGCCGTTGACGTTCGAAGACACCGTCGCATCCTTGTGCGCCATCATCTTCTTCAGGTTCAGCTTCGGTGCCGGTATCTCGACGCCCAACGTGTCGAAGGAATGCCCGGCCTCGGCGAACATCTCGGAGGCATGGAGCAGCGCCTTGGACGGGATGCAGCCGATGTTGAGGCAGGTGCCGCCGAAGGTCGCGTTCTTCTCGACCACCGCCGTCTTAAGCCCGAGCTGCGCCGCCTTGATGGCGCAGACATAGCCGCCTGGTCCCGATCCGATGATAACGACGTCATAAGCCATGATACTGTCCTTCTTGATTGGGGCTCAGCGGCCGCCGCTGACATTCAGGATCGCGCCCGTCGTATAGGACGCGGCATCGGATAGAAGATAGAGAACCGCACCCGCGACTTCATCCGCGGTGCCCGCTCTTTTCATCGGCAGTAAATCGCGGAACCGTTCTATCCTGTCCGGCTGTCCGCCAGAGGCATGGATCTCGGTATCGATGAGGCCCGGCCGCACCGCATTGACGCGGATGCCTTCCAGCGCGACCTCACGGGCGAGCCCGATGGTAAAAGTGTCGATGGCACCCTTGGAGGCGGCATAGTCGACAAACTCGCCCGGCGACCCCAATGTCGCTGCCGCCGACGAGATGTTGACGATGGATCCGCCCGACCCGCCATGACGGGTCGACATGCGCTTCACCGCCTCGCGGGCGCAAAGGAACGAGCCGACGACGTTGATGCGCATCATGCGTTCGAGCCGCGCCACATCCATCTCGTCGACGCGCGCCTTGACGTCAACGATGCCGGCATTGTTGACGAAGGCATCGAGCCGGCCATAGGCGCGGTCTACTGCGCCGAACATGGCCACGATATCGGACTCGGCGCCGACATCGCCCTTGACGGCAAAAGCCTCGCCGCCGCCGGCCTTGATCTCGGCGACCAGTGCGTCGGCGGCATTCCGGTTCGAGGCGTAGTTGACCGCGACACGGTAGCCGGCCTTCGAGCCGACCCGGCAGATCGCCGCACCGATGCCCCGGCTGCCGCCGGTGACCAGCAGCACTTTTTGCGTCGCGCTCATTCCTGGCATCCCTTCAAGGCAAACACATCCCACGGCACTTTCGAAAACCCGCTGCCGCCATAGGCCGAGGATTGGCGCAGCGCCGGACCGAGATCTGGCAGGATAAGCATCTTCGGCGCCACGACGCCTTCGGCCGGCAGCAGCCCGATGCTGCCCTTGTCATCCGATGTGTAGATGACACCATGCCAGGGCGTGCAGGCGGCAAGCTCCTCGCCGGTGACGTCGCCCTCCGGGCATTTGTACATCAGCGCGCCGTTCGGCCGCGACACGCCCTCGTTCCACATGACGATACCGTTCAGCACCACATTGTTGTCGAGGATCATCCGGAACGTGTTGGTGACGGACGCCGAGGTGCCGGTCGGCGTAAAATTGATCTCGGCGCCGCTCTGCGTGTCGCCATAGACGGCGAGCTCGATCGGGCAGGCAGCATGAGCGCCAGCGACGGCCAACGCCATGCCGGCCGCGATCGATACGATCGAAAGAACCTTAGAAAGGCTAAGGGAATAAGTCGTCATTCTGCCGCGCAGATCCCTTCCCCTTGCCTACCGTTTAAAAGCCGGATCGGCACCAACCCTAGAGATCGAGCACCAGCCGTTCCGGATCCTCCAGGCTTTCCTTGACGCGCACCAGGAAGGTCACCGCTTCCTTGCCGTCGACGATGCGGTGATCGTAGCTGAGCGCCAGGTACATCATCGGCCGGATCACGATCTGGCCGCCGACCACGACAGGCCGGTCCTGGATCTTGTGCATGCCCAGGATGCCCGACTGCGGAGCGTTGAGGATTGGCGTCGACATCAGCGACCCGTAAACGCCGCCATTGGAAATCGTGAACGTCCCGCCTTGCATGTCGGCGACCGACAGCTTGCCGTCGCGTGCGGCGATGCCCAGCCGGCCGATGTCCTTTTCGATCTCGGCTATCGACATCTGGTCGGCATTGCGCACGACCGGCACGACCAGGCCCTTTTCCGTGCCGACGGCGACACCGATATGGGCGTAGTTCTTGAAGATGATGTCGGTGCCGTCGATCTCCGCGTTGACTGAAGGGATTTCCTTCAAGGCGTGCGTCACGGCCTTGGTGAAGAAGCCCATGAAGCCGAGCTTCACGCCGTGCTTCTTCTCGAACACGTCCTTGTATTTGGTCCTGAGCGCCATCACCGCTGACATGTCGACCTCATTGAAGGTGGTCAGCATCGCGGCGGTCGACTGCGCTTCCTTGAGACGGCGCGCGATGGTCTGGCGCAGCTTGGTCATGCGCACGCGTTCCTCGCGCGATGCGTCGTCGCCCGAGGACGGCGCCCGCACGGCAACCGGTGCGGCCTTGGCCGTCTCGGCCGGCTGCGATGGCGCACCCTTGGAAATGGCGTCGAGCACGTCGCCCTTCAGCACCTGGCCGCGTTTGCCCGAACCCGAGAGCTGGTCGACGGAGAGATTGTGTTCGGCGATCAGTTTCGCCGCCGCCGGCGCGGGCGGCATGCTGCGCGGCTCGACCGGTCCGGCATCGCCGGCGATCTTGGCGGTCTCGGCCGCGGCCTGCTTGCCGGTCGACGCAGCATCCGGCGACGAGGCCTGCGACACCGCCTGCGGCTTGGTCGCAGGCGCTGCGGCCGCGCCACCTGCCGAAATCGAACCCAGCAGCGCGCCGACGCCGACAGTCTCGCCTTCCTTGACGGTGATTTCGCTCAGCGTCCCGGCGGCGGCGGCGGGCACTTCCACCGTCACCTTGTCGGTCTCGAGCTCGACCAGCGGCTCGTCGGCGGCGATCGCGTCGCCGACCTTCTTGAACCATTTGCCGATGGTTGCTTCGGTGACGGATTCGCCGAGAGTGGGAACGCGGATTTCGGTAGCCATTGTGCCTGTCCGTTTCTTGTCGGGTTCTGTTTTGTCAGCCCAATTCTGCTCTATTGGGGCGCTCTGTTCTATTCACCGAGCGCGTCTTCGAGCAAGGCGGCGAGCTGGGCGAGATGCTTGGACATCAACCCGGTCGCTGGCGAAGCGGCCGCCGGGCGGCCGGTGTAGCGGACCCGCTGATGCTTGGCGTCGATATGCGCCAGCACCCATTCCAGATACGGGTCGATGAACGACCAGGCGCCCATGTTCTTGGGCTCCTCCTGGCACCAGACCATCTCGGCATTGCGGAAGCGCGACAGTTCCGTGATCAGCGCCTTGGCCGGGAATGGATAGAGCTGTTCGACGCGCAGCAGGTAGATGTCGTTGATGCCGCGCTTCTCGCGCTCCTCGTAGAGGTCGTAATAGACCTTGCCCGAGCACAGCACGACGCGGCGGATCTTGGAATCCTTGGTGAGCTTGATCGCCTGGTTGGGCAGCAGCTGGGCATCGTCCCACAGCAGCCGGTGGAACGAGCTTTCGCCCGACATTTCCGGCAGCGTCGACACCGCCCGCTTGTGGCGCAGCAGCGACTTCGGCGTCATCAGTATCAGCGGCTTGCGGAAGTCGCGCTTCAGCTGCCGGCGCAGGATGTGGAAGTAGTTGGCCGGCGTCGTGCAGTTGGCGACTTGCATGTTGTCTTCGGCGCAAAGCTGCAGGAAGCGCTCGAGCCGGGCCGAGGAGTGTTCCGGACCCTGGCCCTCATAGCCGTGCGGCAACAGGCACACGAGGCCCGACATTCGGAGCCACTTGCGCTCTCCGCTAGAGATGAACTGGTCGAACACCACCTGGGCGCCATTGGCGAAGTCGCCGAACTGTGCTTCCCACAGCGTCAGTGCCTTCGGCTCGGCCAGGCTGTAGCCATATTCGAAGCCCAGCACCGCCTCTTCCGACAGCATCGAGTTGATGACTTCGTAGCCGGCCTGTGCGGCCGACAGATTGTTGAGCGGGATGTAGCGGGTTTCGTCGCGCTGGTCGTAAAGTACCGAATGGCGCTGCGAGAAGGTGCCGCGTTCGGAATCCTGGCCCGACAGGCGGATCGGATTGCCGTCGAGCAGGATGGCGCCGAAGGCCAGCGCCTCGGCCGTCGACCAGTCGATGCCTTCGCCGGATTCGATCGCCTGGCGGCGGTTCTCGAGGAAGCGGATGATCGTCTTGTGCGCCTCGAAATCCTTCGGCACCTCGGTCAGCTTCTTGCCGATTTCCTTCAGCGTCTTGACCGGCACGGCGGTCTTGCCGCGCCGCTGTTCGTCCTGGTTGTCGGCCGTGCGCAGGCCCGACCAGGCGCCATCGAGCCAATCGGCCTTGTTGGGCTTGTAGTGCTGGCCGACTTCCCACTCGGATTCCAGATGCGCGCGCCAGTCGGCCTTCATCTGGTCGAACTCGGCCTGGGTGATGTGGCCCTCTGCAATCAGGCGGTCGGCATAGATCTGCACCGTCGTCTTGTGGGTGCGGATGTTGCGATACATGATCGGCTGGGTGAAGGCCGGCTCGTCGCCCTCATTGTGGCCGAAGCGGCGGTAGCAGAACATGTCCACCACCACGGGCTTGTGGAACTTCATGCGGAATTCGATCGCCACCTTGGTGGCGTGCACCACGGCTTCCGGGTCGTCGCCGTTGACGTGGAAGATCGGCGCCTCGATCATCTTGGCCACGTCGGACGGATAGGGCGACGAGCGCGAGAAGCGCGGATTGGTGGTGAAGCCGATCTGGTTGTTGATGATGAAATGCAGCGTGCCGGCGACGCGGTGGCCGCGCAGGCCGGACAGGCCGAGGATTTCAGCGATCACGCCCTGGCCGGCGAAGGCGGCGTCGCCGTGCAGCAAGAGCGGCAGCACCTTGGCGCGCTCTTCCAGCGGCACGATTTCCTCGCGGCTGCGGCCGAACAGATAATCCTGCTTGGCGCGTGCCTTGCCCATCACCACCGGATCGACGATTTCCAGATGCGAGGGATTGGCAGTCAAGGACAGATGCACCTTGTTGCCGTCGAACTCGCGGTCCGACGAGGCGCCGAGATGGTACTTGACGTCGCCCGAGCCCTCGACCTCGTCGGGTGCCGCCGAGCCACCCTTGAATTCGTGGAAGATGGCGCGGTGCGGCTTGGCCATCACCTGGGAAAGCACGTTCAGCCGTCCGCGATGCGCCATGCCGAGCACGATTTCCTTCATGCCGAGCTGGCCGCCACGCTTGATGATCTGCTCCAGAGCCGGGATCAGTGCTTCACTGCCGTCGAGGCCGAAACGCTTGGTACCCTTGTACTTGACGTCGATGAATTGTTCGAAACCTTCGGATTCGACCAGCTTCTGCAGGATCGCCTTCTTGCCGGTGGCGGTGAAGGTGATCTCCTTGTCGGCGCCTTCGATGCGCGCCTGGATCCAGGCCTTTTCCTCAGGATCGGAAATATGCATGAACTCGACGCCGAGCGTCGAGCAATAGGTGCGCGTCAGGATTTCCAGCATCTGCCGGATGCTGCCGAATTCGAGCCCGAGCACATTGTCGAGGAAGATCGGCCGGTCGTAATCGGCAGCGGTGAAGCCGTAATTTTCCGGCGACAATTCGTTGTAGTCCTCGAGCGGCTTGGCGATGCCAAGCGGGTCGAGATTGGCGTGCAGATGGCCGCGCATGCGGTAGGCGCGGATCATCATGATGGCGCGCACGGAATCGCGCGTCGCCTGGTGCACATCGGCATCGGAAAGGACGACACCGTTGGTGACCGCCTTGTCCTTGACCTTCTTTTCGATCGTCTTCTCGACGATGCCCCAATTGCCGTCGAGCGCCGACACCAGTTCGCCATTGGCCTGCAGCGGCCAGGAGGGCTTCGCCCATGAAGCGCCCTTGGCATTCTTGCGCACATCGCCGGCATCGTCCTTCAGCCCGGCGAAGAACTCCTGCCATTCGGGATTGACCGAGGCCGGATCGTCCTCATAGGCGGCGTAGAGCGCGTCGATGTAATCGGCATTGCCGCCATAGAGGAAAGAGGTGAGCGAAAACTGGTCGTTGGCCTGATCTTGTCTTGCCATTTTTGTCCGCGGAGCCCGGCTCCGTCTCCTTTTTGGAGTGAATGGTAAGTGGTGAATAGTGAATGGTCAGCGGCAGAGTCGAGATCCGGCAGCCAGGCCAACTATTCATCCGTCCGAGCCATTCACCATTCACTATTCACCACTTACTCATTTCAACCCTTGATCGCCTCGACCAGCGTCGTGCCGAGACGGGCCGGCGAGGGCGATACCTTGATGCCAGCCGATTCCATTGCCGCGATCTTGTCCTCGGCGCCGCCCTTGCCGCCGGAGATGACCGCGCCCGCATGACCCATGGTGCGGCCGGCCGGCGCCGTGCGCCCGGCGATGAAGCCCGCCATCGGCTTCTTGCGGCCACGCTTGGCTTCGTCCTTGAGGAACTGCGCGGCGTCTTCCTCGGCCGAACCGCCGATCTCGCCGATCATGATGATCGACTTGGTCTCGTCGTCGGCCAGGAACATCTCGAGCACATCGATGAACTCGGTGCCCTTGACGGGGTCGCCGCCAATGCCGACGGCGGTGGTCTGGCCGAGGCCGACATTGGTGGTCTGGAACACGGCCTCATAGGTAAGTGTTCCCGAGCGCGAAACAACGCCGACCGAACCCTTGCGGAAGATGTTTCCGGGCATGATGCCGATCTTGCATTCGTTGGGGGTCAAGACGCCCGGGCAGTTCGGACCGATCAGCCGCGAGGTCGAACGGTCGAGCCGCGCCTTGACCCTGATCATGTCCATCACCGGTATGCCTTCGGTGATGCAGATGATCAGCGGGATCTCGGCCTCGATCGCTTCGAGGATTGCTTCGGCGGCGCCCGCCGGCGGCACATAGACCACGGACGCGTTGGCGCCGGTCTTTGCCTTGCCCTCGGCGACGGTGGCGAAGATCGGCAGGCTCTCGCCCTTGGAGCCGGTCCAGGTCTCGCCGCCCTTTTTGGGATGGATGCCGCCGATCATTTTCGTACCGTGATAGGCCAGCGCCTGTTCGGTGTGGAACGTACCGGTCTTGCCGGTCAGGCCCTGCACCAGCACCTTGGTGTTCTTGTCGACGAGAATGGACATGGGTGATAACGCCTCTGGATTCAGCGATTACAAGAAAGGATTGACGGCTCGTACCGAGCCATAAACCTGGTTGTGGTTGAGATCCTCGGTGTAGAAAATCGGCGCACCGAGATACCCGGCCGCGGCGAGAAGCGCGGCGTCGTAGTAGTGAATTCCATAACGGCGCGCGAGGTCCAGCCCAGAGCGGACGTAGCTTTCGTCGACGGGCACCAAAGGGCAGGTCCCGAGGAGAACCAGCCACTGATCGAGCAGGTCATCGCCCAGAAGGGATTTCGCTCGCGACACTGCGGCGAATTCGGCCAAAGTTTGCCCCGACACGCCAAAGATGGTGCTCGATACCAGTTCTGCGGCGATCGGCGCGCGACGTGGATCACGATTCTTCTCCGAAGCCGCGTAGATCAGGACGTTCGTGTCGAGAAAGCAATCGATCCTCCCGGTCGGCATAGGCGTCCCTTCGATCCCACTTGTAAGGGGTGTCGGCGCTGTCGCTCTGTCTCGCGGCCTCGTCCATGAGTCGCTTCATTCCCGCCTTGGCCCAGGCCATCCGGTCTTCCTGCTCGACTTCATGCGCAAGGAGTGAACGAATGAGGGCGTTGAGCGTGGTGTTGCGACGTCCGGCAAGGCCTCGCGCCTTTTCGAGCAGAGCGTCGTCCATGGCTAGGGTGACATTCTTCATCGCCTGTCTCCACATAAATACACAGCCGATATATGTGTGATTATGTGTATTTTTTCAACCGCCATGCCCATGATCTGCATCGCTCAGCCTTCCCCTAACTCGGAAGGCGAGACGCGCCGGTAAACGCCGCTCACCATGTCCTGCCAGGCATCTCTGCCGGCAGGTTTGAACTGCAATCGCATGCGGTAGGCGTCGGCACCGTCAAAAATGTACGTCACGCGCGCGGCGCCGCGCGGCGCCGACCGCTCCAGAGTGAGCTCGTTGCCGTTCCACGTGCCCATGGCCGGCGCCGCCGGCACGAAGCCCATCGAGTCGAACTGATGCATGGTGGCGATGCTGTTTTGCTGGTCGAAGCCAAACACGCTGTGCGCGCCGAACGAGACCGTGCCGTCGCGACGCTGGCGATAGCGCTGCACCACGAACAGCCCGCCGAACTGTGCCTCAGCCAGCACTTCGGAAGTCGCTGTGCCGGCATCGGTCCACTGGGTTGCCGCCACCTCTTCCTCACCACGCCACGCGCCGACCAGCGCCTGCAGGCGCTGGTGATCGGCCGAGAGCGAGGAGAAGGCGGCTGCGTTCATGGGTCAGAGCCGCTTCAGGTCGGCGACGGTTAAGTCGCTCTTGGCGTTGCCGGTGTTGAGCGTCGTCGCCGGTTCGAACATCAGCACGACGGGTTCTTCGCTGAGCGAGCGCGGCCGGTGTTCGACAGCGCGCGGCACGACGATGAACTCGCCGCTGGAGAGCTCCACCGTGCCGTCGCGAAAATCGATTGCGATGCGCCCGCGCAGCACGAGGAAGGCTTCGTCCTCATTGTCATGCGCGTGCCAGTCGAAGACGTCGCCGAACTTGGCGATCTTGACCTGGGCATCGTTGACGTCGCCGGCGATATGCGGATCGAAAACCTTCTTGATCTTCTGATCCGCCGCCTCGACCAGGTTTATCTTGCGCGGAGGCACCAGATCAGCCCTTCACCGCCGCCACGATCTTCTTGGCCGCGTCGTCGAGATCGTCGGCCGATACCACGTTGAGGCCGCTGTCGTTGATGATCTTCTTGCCAAGCTCGGCATTGGTGCCTTCCAGGCGCACCACAAGCGGCACTTCCAGGCCGACTTCCTTGACCGCGGCAATGACGCCCTCGGCAATGATGTCGCACTTCATGATGCCGCCGAAGATGTTGATCAGGATGCCCTTGACCGCCGGATCCTTGGTGATGATCTTGAACGCCGCCGTCACTTTTTCCTTGGACGCACCGCCGCCGACATCGAGGAAGTTGGCGGGTTCGGCACCATAGAGCTTGATGATGTCCATCGTCGCCATGGCGAGGCCGGCGCCGTTCACCATGCAGCCTATATTGCCGTCGAGCGCCACATAAGCGAGGTCGTATTTCGACGCCTCGATCTCCTTCTCGTCCTCTTCGGTGGTGTCGCGCAGTTCGAGCACATCCGGGTGACGAAACAGCGCATTGTTGTCGAACGACACTTTTGCATCGAGCACGCGCAGCCGGCCGTTCTTCATGACGATCAGCGGGTTGACCTCGAGCAGGCTCATGTCCTTCTCGACAAAGGCCTTGTAGAGGATTGGGAACAGCGTGTCGCCGTCCTTGGCTGCGTCACCGTCGAGCTTCAGCGCGCCGTTGAGCGCCTTCAGATCGGCCGATGTGACGCCCTTTTCCGGATCGATGGCGACGGTGATGATCTTTTCCGGCGTGTCGTGCGCGACCGCTTCGATGTCCATGCCGCCTTCCGTCGAGACGACGAAGGCGACGCGGCCGACCGAGCGGTCTACGAGGATCGACAGATAGAGTTCGCGCTCTATGTCGGCGCCGTCCTCGATGTAGAGGCGGTTGACCTGCTTGCCGGCCGGGCCGGTCTGCTTGGTCACCAGCGTGTTGCCCAGCATCTCATTGGCGTTGGTGACGACGTCGGCGACCGACTTCGCCAGCCTGACCCCACCCTTGGCGTCTGGGCCAAGCTCGTTGAATTTGCCCTTGCCGCGGCCGCCGGCATGGATCTGGCTCTTCACCACGTAGAGCGGGCCGGGCAGCGCCCTGGCGGCGGCTTCCGCCTCGCTCGCCTTGAACACCGGCACGCCTTCGGCCACCGGCGCGCCGAAAGACTTCAGCAGCGCCTTGCCCTGATACTCATGGATGTTCATCTGGATCTTCTCCGGGTTACTTGGCGGCGAGTTGCGGCGCGATCTTGACGCAGGCCTCGGTCAGGCCCTGCACCGTCGCCACCGAACTGTCGAACATCTTCTGCTCGCTCTTGTTGAGGTCGATCTCGATGATGCGCTCGACGCCGCCGGCGCCGATCACCACGGGAACGCCGACATAGGTGTTCTTGACGCCATACTGGCCGGATAGATATGCGGCGCACGGCAGCACCCGCTTCTTGTCCTTGAGGTAGGCTTCGGCCATCGAGATCGCCGAGGCGGCCGGCGCATAAAAGGCCGAGCCGGTCTTGAGCAGGCCGACGATCTCGGCGCCGCCGTCGCGGGTGCGCTGCACGATCTGGTCGAGCTTCTCCTTCGAGGTCCAGCCCATCTTGATGAGGTCGGGCAGCGGAATACCGGAAACCGTCGAATAGCGGATCATCGGCACCATGGAATCGCCATGGCCGCCGAGCACGAAGGCGGTGACGTCCTCGACCGAGACCTTGAATTCCTCGGCCAGGAAATAGCGGAAGCGCGCGCTGTCGAGCACGCCGGCCATGCCGACGACATGGCTCTTGGGCAGGCCGGAAAACTTCTGCAGCGCCCACACCATGGCATCGAGCGGATTGGTGATGCAGATGACGAAAGCCTTCGGCGCGTATTTCTTCAGCCCGGCGCCGACCTGCTCCATGACCTTGAGGTTGATGCCCAGAAGGTCGTCGCGGCTCATGCCCGGCTTGCGCGGCACGCCGGCGGTGACGATGCAGACATCGGCACCCTCGATGCCGGCATAGTCGTTAATGCCGGTGAGGCGGCTGTCGAAGCCATCGACCGGCGATGACTGCGCGATATCGAGCCCCTTGCCCTGCGGGATACCCTCGGCAATGTCGAACAGCACCACGTCGCCGAGGTCCTTGAGGCCGATCATGTGGGCGAGCGTGCCGCCGATCATGCCAGAGCCGATGAGCGCTATCTTGTTGCGTGCCATGTGAGGAAATTTTCCCTTTGTCTGTGACGACGCCCAAATCCCTGGCGATCTGGGTTGGCGGCGTCGAGGAAGAGGCCGGAATGCAGCGGGGACCCGCGAGACTTCGCCGCATCCAGTAGCCCCGGTGGAAAATATATTCAATCGATTATTTTCGAGTGAATAATTTCAATCGGTTAGAAACATTGGGATTTACGTAAACGTCAAAGTTTGTAAGCCGACTTGCAAGGTTTACGCAATGAGTATGGAAATCAGAAGGCTATTTCCAGGCGATGACGCCGTTGTGATACTGGCACCAAATCTCCCCCCGGAGATGTCGCCAAAGGCGACAGAGGGGGTCGCCTCGCGTGAAGCGCTGGCGCCATCTGTGCCGCGCCCGGTCGAACCAACCCCCCTCTGGCCTGCCGTCCATCTCCCCCTCGAGGAGGGAGAATCGATCGTCGCGACGGTTTCGTAAATCACCAAGGATGCATGGGGGCGAACCTACGCGTCCCTACGCCTGCGCCTGCTGCGCTTCTGGCGCCGTCTTCATCTTCCGCCGCTCCGCCCAATCCTCCAGCCAGTCGTGGCTTTGCATCTCGATCAGGCGCGATGCCGTGCGTTCGAATTCGAAGACCTCGACGCCGCGCCTTGCGAGATAAAGCTGCGACGGCGGAGCCTCTGCACTCATCACCAGCCGCACATGATGGTCATAAAGCGTGTCGATCAACAGGATGAAGCGCTTGGCCTCGTTGCGCTTGCCTTCGCCGAGCACTGGGACATGATCGACGAAGATGGTCGAAAAGCGCCCGGCGATCGCCAGGTAGTCGCGTGCCCCATGCGGCTTTTCACAGAGATCGGCGAAGGAGAACCGCGCCACGTCGCCGGCGGCGCGCGGCACGACCACTTGCCGGCCTTTGAGGGCAAGTGACGTCTGGCCCTCTGGCACTCCGCGCGTCATGGCTTGCCAAGCCTCGTCGAGTATCTGGTCGGCCGCCGCATCGGCCGGCGTGACATAGACCGGTGTGCGGGCGAGTTTTTCCAGCCGGTAGTCCTTGTCGGCGTCGAGCGAGAGCACCTGTGCATGCCGCTGCAGAATGCCGATGAAAGGCAGGAAAAGCTGGCGGTTCAGTCCATCTCTATAAAGATCTTCCGGCGCCACGTTCGAGGTGGCGACCAGCACCACGCCGCTGGCAAACAGCGCCGAAAACAGCCGCGACAGGATCATCGCATCGGCAATGTCGGTAACCGAGAACTCGTCGAAGCACAGCACCCAGGCCTGCTCGGCGAGCGCCTTGGCCACGGGCGGGATCGGATCGTCTTCCCTGACGTCGCCGTTCTTGCGCGCCTGCCGGTGCTTCTGGATACGATCCTGCACATCGGCCATGAAGTCGTTGAAATGGACGCGGCGCTTGCGCCGCACCGGCAGCAGGTCGAAGAACATATCCATCAGCATGGTCTTGCCGCGGCCGACGCCGCCATGGATGTAGAGGCCTTTGACGGCCTCATGCGTCTCGCGCTTGCGGGCAAACAGCCAGCCCAGCGCGCTGGACTTGTGTGCCAGTCGCTTGGCCGAAATCTCGTCGGTCAGCCGGTCCAGCGCGGCGGTGATCCGCTCCTGCGCCGGATCGCGGCCGATCGCACCGGTTTCCACCAGATGGTCGTAGCGCTGCCTGACGGTCGCATGGGTCTGGAGGCCGTCACGCAGATGCATTGGTCACGTCATTTGCTTTTATGCATGTCGCTGTCCCAAAACGGGGCCACTTCTGGGCGAAATGCATTCGGAAGGGCTAGCCTATCTTGTAAGCGAAATCGGCTGGCCGTTCGAAGTCTGGCCGTCGAATTTCGAGCCGCCCGAGGAATAGAGCCGCGCCAGCGCGCCGCCATTCTCGTCATAGAGCGTGAGCTGCTTGCCGGCGACGTTCCACGACTTGATGCCGTCGATCGGTGCCGGGCAATGCAGCGGCCCGGCGCGGAAGCCGGCGCCGAATTTGGTCTGCGGCGTCGCCACCTTGCAGCTCTGGCCCGAAACGTTGGCATTCCAGACACCCGCGACGCTGGCGGCGTTGAGGTCCGAAGCGCCGGCCGGTGCCGTGCCGTCCGGCGGCAGCGAGGCGACCTGCGTGTTCGCCGGCGCGGTCGGGAATTGCGACGGGTCCGTGGTGCCGGGCGAAGCCGGCGGCGGCAACTGGTTCGCGGTCACCTTGCCGGCGGGCGCCGCCTCCAGCGGTGCCGGCTGCTGATCATCCATCGACGAGAAACGTGACGTCGAACAGCCGCTCGCAACGAGCGCGGCCAGCGATACGGCCACCAGACCGGTTTTCGAAAAAGTCATTCCAACCTCCGTCGGATCCGGCTGGGGGAAGCCGTCCGCACAATCTCACCTCCACCAAGATGGAGAAGGTGGCGAAATTTCAACCCGATATGGTTAAAATACGGTTTGCGGCAAGATTTGTTGCAAATTTATCGCAATCGCGATGGCACGGGCCACTTGTCGCGCATCGCCCTGAGGTCCCGGTCGACACCGTGCCGCCCCCTCCCCTGCCATTCGGCGGTCAAGTGCTTGCGCAAGCAGGCACAGCGCCTATGTCAGGGGGACGAAACCTGCTGGAGCCGCAAAATTGGCCGCGAGAAAGAAAGCCGCCAATCGCTACTATAGCGGCCCGCCCAGCGATCATTTCGACGGCACCCTGTTCTTCAATCCCGACGGCCAGCTGCCCGGCCGTTTCGCCGACCTGCTGAAATGGCAGTTGAATGGCAAGCGCTCGAAATGGCCGGCGACGAATCCAAGCCCCTTTCCGCAGGCAAGGCCGGCCGCGAAGGTCGAAGGCGCGGCGCTGAACGTAACGATGGTGGGCCATTCCACCTTGCTGATCCAGACGGGCGGTCTGAACATCCTGACCGACCCGGTCTGGTCGCAGCGTGCGTCGCCGCTTTTCTTCGCCGGACCAAAACGCATCAATCCGCCAGGCATCGCCTTCGCCGACCTGCCGCCGATCGACCTCGTGCTGGTCAGCCACAACCATTACGACCATCTCGACCTCGCCACGCTGAAGCGGCTGAAGGCCGGCCACGACCCGCTGGTGCTTACCCCGCTCGGCAACGATACCCTGATCGGCGATGCGATTCCCGGCATGCGGCTGTCGGCCCATGATTGGGGCGACAGGGTAGAGGTCGGCAACGGCATCGCCGTCCATGTCGAGCCGGTGCACCACTGGTCGGCGCGCGGCGCCCGCGACCGGCGCATGGCGCTGTGGGCCGGCTTCGTCGTCGAAACGCCTGATAGCAAGCTCTATTTCGCCGGTGACACCGGCTTTCACGATGGCATCAACTACCGGCAGATGGCCGGGAAACATGGCGGTTTCCGCTTCGCCATCCTGCCGATCGGTGCCTATGAGCCGCGCTGGTTCATGGCGCCGCAGCACCAGAATCCGGGGGAAGCGGTGCAAGGCATGACGCTGTGCAACGCCGCTTTCGCCGCCGGCTGCCACTGGGGCACCTTCCAGCTCACCGACGAACCGATCGACGAACCGGCGCGGAAATTGACCGAGGCACTTGACGATCAAGGCATCCCACGAGGGCGCTTTCGCGCCTTGCGGCCCGGAGAGATCTGGAGCGTGCCCGAGATCGGGCGCGGCTGACATCTGCGTTGGGCATTTACGGACCGATCATTTTCGCGGATGGTCCGCCTAACGGGCAGAGGGGGAATTTCAGATGAAATCGATCATGGCAATTCTGATGGCGCTGGCGTTTTCGACGCCATGCGCTTTCGCAGGCGAAATCACCGATCGCGCCACCGAGGCCGAAAAACTGCTGCAGTCGGGTGATGGCGCCGGCGCGCTGGACAAATTCCGCGGCGCCGAGGAAGCCCTTTGGCAAGCGATGCCGCTGGCCGTCCAGAACGTCAAACAGGTCGATTCCGCAAGCGGTTTCGGCATCTACAGCGAGCGTGCCAATCGCATCTACAAACCCGGCGAGAAGATCGTGCTCTATATGGAGCCTGTTGGCTATGGCTACGGCTCGGACGGTCTCGGCAACAGCATGATCGCGCTTTCGGTCGACATCACCGTCGTTTCCGCGGCTGGCGAGACTCTCGGCACGAGTGAGAAGGTCGGCCGTGTCCAGGTCGCCTCCCGCTCACACAACCGCGAACTGTTCTTCAAGCTGGACCTGTCCCTCGACGGCTTGCCGCCCGGCAAATACCGGTGCGACTTTCTCATGCATGACGAGAATTCGAACAAGACGGCGCCCTTCACCACCGATATCGAGATCGCCGGCTAGGTCGGCCAACGGGCAGCGGCCTCGCAAGCCGACGGGAACCCAAGCGCGGCAGCCGCGTTTTTCACACGGTTTCAAAATCTGTCGGTTTGCGAGGCATTCCCATGCTCAAATGGATCGTCATTTTGCTGATCGTCGCCGCGGCGGCGAGCTTGCTCGGCATGCCGGCGCTGGCAGGTGCTGCCGCCACCGGGGCGCGCATCCTCATCGGCATCGTTCTGATCATCTTCCTGCTGATGGTACTTGGCATTTTCGCGGTGACGTAAAGCGGCTCCGCACTGGTAATTCCTGCCCGTTTCCGCCATATAGCGGCAATCGGACACGGAACTTTCGGAGCAATGGCCAGCACTGCCCCTTTCGCCAAGATGAACGGCATCGGCAACGAGATCATCGTTGCCGACATGCGTGGCCGTGCCGATCGGGTGACGGCGGCCGCGGCAATTGCGCTGAACGCCGATGCCGCGACAAGGTTCGACCAGATCATGGCGATCCACGACGCCAGGACGCCGGGCACCGCCTTTTTCATCGACATATTGAATTCCGACGGAACCAGCGCGCAGGCCTGCGGCAACGGCATGCGCTGCGTCGTCCAGGCGCTGGCCGCCGAGACCGGCCAGAAGACCTTCACCTTCGAGACCGTCGCCGGCATTCTCAACGCGCGCGAACATGCCGATGGCTCGATCTCGGTCGACATGGGCATACCGCGCTTCGGCTGGCAGGACATTCCGCTGGCCGAGGAATTTCATGATACCCGCAAGATCGAGCTGCAGATCGGCCCGATCGACGCGCCGGTGCTGCATTCACCCTCTGTCGTCTCAATGGGCAACCCGCACGCCATCTTCTGGGTCGACCGCGACGTCTGGTCCTACGAACTCGACCGCTTCGGCCCGCTGCTCGAGAACCATCCGATGTTTCCCGAACGCGCCAACATCACCATCGCTCAGGTCACTTCGCCCGAAACCATGATCATCCGCACATGGGAACGTGGCGCCGGCCTGACCAAGGCCTGTGGCTCGGCCTCCTGCGCCGCGGTGGTCGCAGCCGCCAGAACCAATCGGACCGGCCGCAGCGTCAGCCTGTTGACCCCCGGCGGCGGCACGCTGCATGTCGAATGGCGCGGCGATGACCACGTCATCCTCACCGGCGCGGCCGAATGGGAATTTTCCGGCAGCTTCGATCCGGCGACCGGAACATGGGCTCGCGACACCGAAAGCGCGGCCTGATGTCCGCTCTGTCCAAGAGCCCGGTGTCCAGGGGCATCGATGTGGTGACCTTCGGCTGCCGGCTGAACACCTATGAATCCGAAGTGATGCGGCGCGAGGCTGAAACCGCCGGCCTCGGCGCGCTGGAAGGCGGCGCCGTGATCTTCAACACCTGCGCCGTCACCGGCGAGGCGGTGCGCCAGGCCAAACAGGCGATCCGCAAGGCGCGCCGCGACAACCCGCAAACCCGCATCATCGTCACCGGCTGCGCCGCGCAAACCGAGCCTGAAAAATTCGCCGCAATGGAGGAGGTCGATCTCGTGCTCGGCAACGAGGAGAAGCTGAAGGCGAACTCCTATCGCGCGCTGCCGGATTTCGGCGTCAACGACACCGAGAAGGCGCGCGTCAATGACATCTTTTCGGTGCGCGAAACCGCCAGCCACATGGTCGACGCCATCGAGGGCCGTGCACGCGCCTTCGTCCAGGTGCAGAACGGCTGCGACCACCGCTGCACCTTCTGCATCATCCCTTACGGCCGCGGCAATTCACGCTCGGTGCCGATGGGCGCCGTGGTCGAGCAGGTCAAGCGGCTCGCCGGCAACGGCTATGCCGAGATCGTGCTGACCGGTGTCGACATGACCAGTTTTGGCGCCGACCTGCCGGGCGCCCCGAAGCTCGGCAGACTGGTAAAAACCATCTTCAGGCAGGTGCCCGACGTGAAGCGCCTGCGGCTGTCCTCGATCGATTCGATCGAGGCCGACGACGATCTGCTCGACGCCATCGCCACCGAACCCAGGCTGATGCCCCATCTGCATCTGTCGCTGCAGTCGGGCGACGACATGATCCTGAAGCGCATGAAGCGCCGGCATCTGCGCGATCAGTCGATCCGCTTCTGCGAGGACGTTCGCAAGCTGCGCCCCGGCATCGTGTTCGGCGCCGACATCATCGCCGGCTTCCCGACCGAGACCGACGAGATGTTCGAGAACTCGGAAAAAATCGTCGAGGAGTGTGGCCTGACTCACCTCCACGTCTTCCCGTTCAGCCCGCGCGAAGGCACGCCCGCCGCGCGCATGCCGCAGCTCCGCCGCGAATTGGTCAAGCAGCGCGCCGCCCGGCTGCGCGCCGCTGGTGATGCCGCGTATCGGCGCCATCTGTCGTCGCTTTCCGGAACCCGTCAGTCGATCCTGATCGAGCGCGACGGACTTGGCCGCACCGAAGGGTTTACGCTTGCCGCACTCGGCACGGGCGTGCCGGGTGAGATCGTCGAGGCCGATATATCAGGCCACGACGGTACCAAGCTGATCGCGACCCCCCTTGCCGCCCGCGCGGCCTGAGAAACGCAAAGCATGGCTGGTTTTTTCAAGAAGATATTTTCGTTCGGCAAGAAAGAGGTGGTCGAGGAGCGGGTCGACGAGACCGCCCCGCTGCCGCCGATCAAGTGGGAAGCGCTCGATGCGCTGAAGCCGGCGGCCGAGCAGGTCGTTCCGGAGTTTTTGAAGCGCGACGAACTGGACCCCGAGGCGGAAGCCGCGCCGACGCCGACAGTCGAGCCGGAGGTGATTCCAGCGCCGAAACCGGCGCCTATCGAGGAACCGGTGCCCGAGCCGGCACCGACCATTCCGCCAGCACCGGAGCCTGCCGTTCCGCCCGCGCCGGAACCCCTGCCGGAGCCCGAGCCGGAAGAAGAACCCGCGCCTGAGACACCCGTCGAGCCGCCGGCGCCCGAGGAAATACCAACGCCTCCCGCCGTTCCGGAGCCTGCTCCCAAACCGCGGCCGCAAGAGGTACCGCCACCCGCGCCGTCCGAGCCTGAGATCGTTCCGTCGCGCCCGGAAAAGCAACCGGAACCGGCCCCGGTCGAAGTGCCGACGCCGCCGGTCGAGGTCCCTGCAGGGACACCAACTCCGATCGAGGTGCCGACACCGGCGCCGGCCCCTGCTCAGCCACCGTCAGAGGTCAGCGCAGCCCCTCATCCGCCTGCCGGCACCTTCTCCCCGTATAGAGACGGGGAGAAGGGAGATAGCGGTGACGCCGCGCCTCCTCTTTCAGACTTCGAGGAAGAAGCCTCAACGCTGACGCCCCCCTCGCCCCGTCCTTCACGGGGAGAGGGCGAGGGGCAGCGCAAACCTGCGCAAGACGTGGCTGAAGCTCCGTCGGCCGAGATCGTACCTCCCATTCGCCAGCCCGCGCCGATCGAATCGCAGCCGATCATCGCCGAGATCGCACCCGAACCGCAGGCCGTCCCGCAACCCGCGCCAAGATCCGTTCCCGCGCCCGGCAAGGTGACCGTCACCAGGAAAGTCGAGCAGAAGGCCGAGCCGCGGAAGGCGCCGGAACCGGCGCCGAGGCGTTCTTGGTTCCAGCGCATGAAGGACGGGCTTGCCCGTTCGTCCAAGGAACTGACCGGCAACATTGCCGGTGTCTTCACCAAGCGCAAGCTGGACGAGGAGACGCTGCAGGATCTGGAGGACGTGCTGATCCGTGCCGATCTCGGCATGGAAACCGCGCTGCGCGTCACCGATGCGCTGGCCGCCAGCCGCTACGGCAAGGATGTCTCCGACACCGAGGTTCGCGCCATCATGGCGGCGGAGGTGGAGAAGGTGCTGACCCACGTCGCCATGCCGCTGGAACTTGATCTTTCGCATAAGCCGCATGTCATCCTGGTGGTCGGCGTCAACGGCACCGGCAAGACCACGACCATCGGCAAGCTCGCGGCCAAGCTCACCGATGGCGGCCTGTCGGTGATGCTCGCCGCCGGCGACACCTTCCGCGCCGCGGCGATCGAGCAGTTGAAGATCTGGGGCGAACGGACGAAATCGCCGGTCATCGCCTCCAAGCTCGGCGCCGATGCCGCAGGGTTGGCCTACGACGCCTTCGAAAAGGCTAGGGAAGCCGGCTCCGACGTGCTGATCATCGACACCGCCGGCCGCCTGCAAAACAAGACCGAACTGATGGCCGAGCTCGAAAAGATCGTCCGCGTGCTCGGCAAGCTCGATCCGGAAGCGCCGCACACCGTTTTGCAAACGGTCGACGCGACCACCGGCCAGAACGCGCTCAACCAGGTAGAGATCTTCCGCAATGTCGCCGGCGTCAACGGCTTGGTGATGACCAAGCTGGACGGCACGGCGCGCGGCGGTATTCTGGTGGCGATCGCGGCAAAGCACAAATTGCCGGTCTATTTCATCGGCGTCGGCGAACAGGTCGACGACCTCGAACCCTTCTCGGCAAGCGAATTCGCCAGGGCGATTGCTGGAGTGGCGTAGCAAGCATGTCCCAAAAAGTTGCAGACTTTTTGGATCAGATCATGCGCAAGAAAGAGATTCCATGAACCCACCCATTCTCGAACGCGACCCGTCCGACCCGCAAAAACAAAAGAAGGAAGGCGTCAATCCGCTTCTCAAGCTGGTGCTGGAGTTGGGGCCGTTGATGGTGTTCTTCTTCGCCAATGCGCGCGGCCAATGGCTGGTGCAGAAATTCCCTGCTCTGGCCGAATTCGGCGGCCCGATCTTCGTCGCCACGGGCCTGTTCATGGCCGCCACGGCAATCGCGCTGATCGCCTCATGGCTGCTGATGCGCACCTTGCCGATCATGCCGATGGTGTCGGGCGTCGTCGTCTTCATCTTCGGCGCGCTGACGCTCTATCTGCAGGACGACATCTTCATCAAGATGAAGCCCACCATCGTCAACATGCTGTTCGGCGGCGTGCTGCTCGGCGGCCTTTATTTCGGCAAGTCGCTGCTTGGCTATGTCTTCGATTCGGCCTTCAGCCTCGATGCCGAAGGCTGGCGCAAGCTGACCTTCCGCTGGGGCCTGTTCTTCCTGTTCCTGGCCCTTGCCAATGAAGTGGTGTGGCGGAATTTTTCCACCGACACCTGGGTTACCTTCAAGGTCTGGGGCATCATGCCGATCACGCTTCTGTTCACCTTCAGCCAGATGCCGCTGATCCTGCGCCATTCGCTCGAGGACAAGGCCGGGAAATAGGGAGAGGGCGATGGAATTCGTCACCACGCGCGATGAGCTGAGGACGATCTACAAGACGCCGCGGCCGACCGACGGCTCGATCCGCAAGGAATTGAAGGCGCTCGACGGCCATTGCCGCTCCTTCATCGGCAAGAGCCCGTTCGTACTGATCGGCTCGTCCGACGGCGCCGGCAATGCCGACGTGACGCCGAAGGGCGACAAGCCTGGCTTCGCCGCCGTGCTCGACGACACGACCATCGCCATTCCGGACCGGCCCGGCAACAACCGGCTCGACACGCTTGAGAACATTCTCGTCAATCCCTCCGTCGGGCTGCTGTTCCTCATTCCTGGCATGAACGAGACGCTGCGCGTCAACGGCGAAGCCCGCATCACCGTGGACGGGGGCTTGCGCAAACGGCTTGCCGTCGACGGCAAGGAGCCGCAGAGCGTCGTCGTGGTCAGCGTCAAGACCGCCTACATGCATTGCGCCAAGGCCTTCATGCGCTCGGACCTGTGGAAGCCGGAAACCTGGTACGACCGCGCGACGCTGCCGACGCTCGGCCAGATCCTGCGCGACCAGCTGGCACTTGCCGATTCGGTCGAGGCGACCGACCGCTGGCTGGACGACGGCTACAAGCAGACGATGTGGTAGGCTTTCGGGACGACGATTCGTCCTGAACGGTTCGATATCTTGCTGAACATCCTTGCCATTTCCGGCAGCCTGCGCGCGGCCTCCACCAATTCGGCGCTGATCGCCGCACTGGCGCGCAACGCGCCGCCAGGCTGTCGCGTCACCGCCTATGACGGACTTGGCCGTCTGCCGATCTTCAATCCCGACGATGAGGGCGAGCGGACACCGCTCGAGGCCTCCGCGCTGATCGATGCCGTCACCCGAGCCGACGGCGTTATCGTCTCGTGTCCCGAATATGCCCACGGCGTGCCCGGCGGGCTGAAGAATGCGCTCGACTGGCTGGTCTCGCGCGACGCCGCCGTCGCCAAGCCGGCCATGCTGGCGCATGCCTCGTTACGCTCGCTGTTCGCCCGCGCCGCACTGGCCGAGATCATGCGCACCATGTCGTTCGTGCTTTGCGAGGAAATGCTGGAGATTGCCCTGCTCGGCAAGAAGCCGCCGGAGGTGGAGGCTGTCTTGGCCGAGCCGGAAAACCGGCAGGCGATGCGCAACGCCGTTTCAGCGTTCGCGGAGTTCATTCGCGCGCGTTGATACCGGGCAGCCATCACCGCGCTTCGTCATCCTAGGGCGGAGCAAGGAGCGCAGCGACGCGGCGCAGACCCTAGGATCCTGTGTGTTGTTCCCATGCTATGTTTGAAGTGGGAAGGAGACCGAGAGGATCCTGGTCGTCCTTTCACAGGACAGGCCG
>NZ_JAMYKW010000021.1:0-102602 GCF_040317555.1 Mesorhizobium sp. M1406
ACCCTTGTTGATGTCCTCGAGCTTCAACGTGTGGGTGATCATCGGGTCGATCTGGATCTTGCCGTCCATGTACCAGTCGACGATCCTCGGCACGTCGGTGCGGCCGCGCGCGCCGCCGAAGGCAGTGCCCATCCAGGTGCGGCCGGTGACCAGCTGGAACGGCCGCGTCGAGATTTCCTGGCCGGCACCGGCAACGCCGATGACGACGGACTTGCCCCAGCCGCGATGCGAGGCTTCGAGCGCCTGGCGCATCACCTTGGTGTTGCCGGTGCAGTCGAACGTGTAGTCGGCGCCGCCGATCTGGTCGGCGCCGCGCTTGGTCATGTTGACGAGATGAGGCACGACATCGCCGTCGATCTCCTTCGGGTTGACGAAATGCGTCATGCCGAATCTCTCGCCCCAGGCCTTCTTGTCGTTGTTCAAATCGACGCCGATGATCATGTCGGCGCCTGCGAGCTTCAGGCCCTGGATGACATTCAAGCCAATGCCTCCGAGACCGAAGACTATCGCCGTCGCGCCGATCTCGACCTTGGCGGTGTTGATGACAGCACCGATGCCGGTGGTGACGCCGCAGCCGATGTAGCAGATCTTGTCGAAGGGCGCGTCCGGGTTGACCTTGGCCAGCGCGATCTCGGGCAGCACGGTGAAGTTGGAGAAGGTCGAACAGCCCATGTAATGAAAGATCTTGTCCTTGCCGATCGAGAAGCGCGACGAGCCGTCGGGCATCAGCCCCTGACCCTGCGTGGCGCGGATCGCCGTGCACAGGTTGGTTTTTCGCGACAGGCAGGACGGGCACTGGCGGCATTCCGGTGTGTAGAGCGGGATGACGTGATCGCCCTTCTTGACCGAGGTGACGCCCTTGCCGACATCGACGACGATGCCGGCACCCTCATGGCCGAGGATCGCCGGAAACAGGCCTTCGGGATCGGCGCCAGACAGCGTGAATTCGTCGGTATGGCAGATGCCGGTCGCCTTGATCTCGACCAGCACCTCGCCCTCGCGCGGACCGTCGAGGTCGACCTCCATGATTTCCAGCGGCTTTCCGGCGGCGACGGCGACTGCGGCGCGGGTTTTCATCAGGCTTCCTCCAATGCGAATTTTTTTCCAAGGTTTCAGGTTTCATCGACACGATCAACTGGAAGCTGGTGCCTGGGCTGGGCCACAGCGATGAATTGGAATCGCAAATCGATTGAAAGGCAGTGATTTGCATGGTCGGCTTGACCCTGCAAGCACAGGCCATAAAAGGAACGGCCGACCCGAGGGATGACATTCCGCATGTTCACCAAGATTCTGATCGCCAATCGTGGCGAGATTGCCTGCCGTGTCATCAGAACGGCGCGCAAGATGGGCATTGCCACGGTCGCCGTCTATTCCGACGCCGATCGCGATGCCGTGCATGTGGAGATGGCCGACGAGGCGGTGCATATCGGGCCTTCGCCCGCGGCTCAGAGCTACTTGGTGCCTGAAAAGATCATCGCCGCCTGCAAGGAGACGGGCGCTCAGGCCGTGCATCCCGGCTACGGGTTCCTGTCCGAGCGGGCGGCCTTCTGTGAGGCGCTGGAAGCTGAAGGCATCGTTTTCATCGGCCCGAAGCCCAAGGCGATCAAGGCGATGGGCGACAAGATCGAATCGAAGAAGTTCGCCAACGCCGCCAAGGTTTCCACCGTGCCGGGCTGGCTCGGCGTCATCGAGAATGCCGACCATGCCGAAAAGATCGCCGGCGAGATCGGCTATCCCGTGATGATCAAGGCTTCGGCCGGCGGCGGCGGCAAGGGCATGCGCATCGCCTGGGACCATTCGGAAGTGCGCAACGGCTTCGACCGGGCGCGCTCGGAAGCCAAGAGTTCGTTCGGTGATGATCGCGTCTTCATCGAGAAATTCGTTGTCGATCCGCGCCATATCGAAATCCAGGTGCTGGCCGACGCGCATGGCAACGCGCTCTATCTCGGCGAGCGCGAATGCTCGATCCAGCGCCGCAACCAGAAGGTCGCCGAAGAGGCGCCGTCGCCGTTCCTCGACGCCAAGACGCGCAAGGCCATGGGTGAGCAGTCCGTGGCGCTGGCCAGGGCCGTCGACTATCAGAGCGCCGGCACGGTCGAGTTCATCGTCGACAAGGACAAGAACTTCTATTTCCTTGAAATGAATACACGATTGCAGGTCGAGCACCCGGTGACGGAGCTCGTCACCGGCATCGATCTGGTCGAGCAGATGATCCGCATAGCGGCCGGCGAAAAGCTCGCCATCAAGCAAGGCGACGTCAAGCTGAATGGCTGGGCGGTGGAAAGCCGGCTCTATGCCGAAGACCCGTACCGCAATTTCCTGCCCTCGATCGGCCGGCTGACGCGCTATCGGCCGCCGGAGGAAGGACAATTCGGCGATGTCGTCATCCGCAACGACACCGGCGTCACCGAAGGCTCGGAAATCTCGATGTTCTACGATCCAATGCTCGCCAAGCTGTGCACATGGGCGCCGACACGTCTGGAAGCCATCGATGCCATGTCGGAAGCGCTCGACAGCTTCGTCGTCGACGGCATCGAACACAACATCCCGTTCCTGGCGGCGCTGATGCAGCATCCGCGCTGGCGGGAAGGGCAGATATCGACCGCTTTCATATCAGAGGAATATCCCGACGGCTTCGCGCCTGTCGTGCCTGATAACGATGAGAAAGCCGTGCTGGCGTCGATCGCGACCGCGGTGGAACTGCTGCGCCGCGACCGGCTCGACCGGCTGGGCGGGCGGTTGGCGCCGCATTCGGGAGCGCTGAAGCGCGACTGGGTGGTGAAGATCGGCGATGACTATCTGTCGGCGTCGATCGTCGAGGGCATGATTTCCATCCCGATGGAAGTCGATCTGTCGATCGAGGGCGGCAAGGCGCTAACCGTCGCATCCGACTGGCGGCCGGGCGACCTGATTTGGCGCGGCACGGTCGGTAAGCGCAAGGTTGCCGCTCAGATCAGGCCGGTTGCCAATGGCTTTCGCATCGCCTGGAAGGGCATGTCGGTGACCGCGCGCGCCATGCTGCCGCGCACCGCCGAGCTTGAAAGGCTGATGCCGGAGCAGGTGGCGCCGGACACGTCGAAACTGCTGCTTTGCCCGATGCCTGGCCTTGTCGTGTCGATTGCCGTTGCCGTAGGCCAGGAAGTGAAGACCGGCGAGACGCTGGCGGTGGTCGAGGCGATGAAGATGGAAAACGTGCTGCGCGCCGAACGCGACCTTGTCGTCTCCAAACTCAACGCCAAGCCGGGCGACAGCCTGGCCGTGGACGCGGTGATCATGGAATTCGCCTGAATCTCAACAGACCTTTTGGCAGGGGGCGGCAAGCCTGTTGTCAGCGGTGGTTTGTGCTGGACTGGTATCGTCGGGTCCCGGACAATACATCTCCACCGACTCAAGTCCTTCGGGCAGCGCGAAAAACCATGGCAGATGACAGACTTCCCCGCGATCCCCTGAAGCGCGAAGCCGCGATAGCGGCAGCGCGGCCGGAGGCGCCGGCACGGCCCTTCGTCCATCTGCGTGTGCATTCGGCCTATTCGCTGCTGGAAGGCGCCTTGCAGATCGGCACGGTGGTCGCCCACGCGGTCAAGGACGGAGCTCCCGCCATTGCCGTCACCGACACCAACAATCTGTTCGGCGCGCTGGAATTCGCACAGAAGGCGGTGAAGGAGGGCATCCAGCCGATCATCGGCTGCCAGACCGCGCTCGCATTTTCCGGCGAAAACAGCGATGGCCAGCGCGACCGCAGGCGGCAAGGCCCTGACATGCGGCCGGTGGTCCTGCTTGCCGCGACCGAGGCCGGCTATTCCAATCTGGTCAGGCTGGTCAGCCGCGTCTACCTCGAAACGCCGCCACGCGAGGCCGTGCACCTGACCACCGAAATGATGCAAGGCTATTGTGACGGGTTGATCTGCCTCAGCGGCGGGCCGCGCGGACCGATCGGCATCGCGCTCAAGGAAGATCGCCGCGATCTGGCCGAGGCACGGCTTTTGACCCTCAAGTCGATGTTCGGCGACCGGCTTTATGTCGAGCTGGACCGGGTTTCGGGTTATGATCGGGTGATCGAGAAATCCTCGATCGATCTTGCCTATGCCCATGAATTGCCGCTGGTCGCCACCAACGAGGCGTTCTTCTCGGCGCGCGACGATTATGACGCGCATGACGCGCTGATCGCCATCGCCGAGGGCTCTGTCGTTGCCGCCGACAATCGCCGCCGGCTGTCGCCGGACAATTTCCTGCGCAGCCAGGCCGATATGGCGCGGCTGTTCGCCGATCTGCCGGAAGCGATCGACAACACCGTCGAGATCGCACTTCGCTGTTCCTACTATCCGAAGAACCGCAATCCGATCCTGCCGCGCTTCACCGGCGGCGATGTCGCCGACAATGACGCCGCCGTGCAGGCGGAAGCCGACGAGCTGGCCCGTCAGGCGCATGAGGGGCTCGATGCGCGGCTGGCCGCGCATGGCCCGACTGCGGGCTACACGGTCGAGCAATATCGCGAGCGGTTGAATTTCGAGCTCGACATCATCACCAAGATGAAGTTTCCCGGCTATTTCCTGATCGTTGCCGACTTCATCAAATGGGCAAAGGCACAGGGCATTCCGGTCGGACCCGGCCGTGGTTCGGGCGCAGGCTCTCTGGTTGCCTATTCGACGACCATCACCGACATCGATCCGTTGCGCTTCTCCCTTCTGTTCGAGCGCTTCCTCAATCCCGACCGCGTGTCGATGCCCGACTTCGACATCGACTTCTGCCAGGATCGCCGCGAGGAAGTCATCCGCTACGTCCAGCAGAAATACGGTCGCGACCAGGTCGGCCAGATCATCACCTTCGGTACCTTGCAGGCTCGCGCCGTGCTGCGCGACGTCGGCCGTGTGCTGCAGATGCCCTATGGCCAAGTCGACAAGCTCTCCAAGATGGTGCCGCAGAACCCGGCCAATCCGGTCAAGCTCGCCGACGCCATCGCCAACGAGCCGCGCTTCGCCGAAGAGGCCGAGAGGGAGCCGATCGTCCAGACGCTGCTCGACATGGCGCAGAAGCTGGAAGGCCTCTACCGGCATGCCTCCACGCACGCCGCCGGCATCGTCATCGGCGACCGGCCGTTGTCGGAGCTGGTGCCGATGTACCGCGATCCGCGCTCGGACATGCCGGTCACCCAGTTCAACATGAAATATGTCGAGCAGGCCGGGCTGGTGAAATTCGACTTTCTCGGCCTGAAGACGCTGACCGTGCTGGAGACGGCGGTGAAGCTGATCCGTCGGCGCGGCATCGAGATCGACCTGGCGACCATTCCGCTCGACGACCCCGAGACCTATGCCATGCTGTCGCGCGGCGAAGTGGTCGGCGTGTTCCAGGTGGAAAGTGCCGGTATGCGCAAGGCGCTGATCGGCATGCGGCCCGACTGCATCGAGGACATCATCGCCCTGGTCGCACTCTACCGGCCGGGGCCGATGGAGAACATACCGACCTACAACGCCCGCAAGCATGGCGAGGAGGAGATGGCGTCGATCCATCCCAAGATCGATCATCTGGTGAAGGAGACGCAAGGCGTCATCGTCTACCAGGAACAGGTGATGCAGATCGCGCAGGAACTTGCCGGCTACTCGCTCGGCGAAGCCGACCTGCTGCGCCGCGCCATGGGCAAGAAGATCCGCGCCGAGATGGACAAGCAGCGCGAGCGCTTCGTCTCGGGCGCGGTCGAGCGCGGCGTCGGCAAGCCGCAAGCCGACTTCATTTTCGACCTGCTGGCGAAGTTCGCCGACTATGGTTTCAACAAGTCGCACGCCGCCGCCTACGCGGTCGTCTCGTATCAGACCGCCTATCTCAAGGCGCATTATCCGGTCGAGTTCCTGGCGGCGTCGATGACGCTCGACATGGGCAACACCGACAAGCTTGCCGATTTCCGTCAGGATGCGCTGCGCCTCGGCATCGAGGTTCTGGCGCCGTCGGTGATATCGAGTTTTCGTCCGTTCGAGGTCGGTGAGAACCGCATCTACTATTCGCTGGCCGCGCTCAAGGGCGTCGGCGACGCGGCGGTGGAGCACATCGTTGCCCAGCGTGGCGAAAAGCCGTTCAAGAACCTCGCCGATTTCTGCGAGCGGGTCGATCCGAAAATCGTCGGCAAGCGCGTCTTCGAAAGCCTGATCATGGCCGGCGCGCTCGACTGCTTCGGTCACGACCGCGCGTCGATGATGGCGGGCGTGGAACGCATGATGGGGCTGGCGTCGCTGGCGCAGCAGAACGCGGTTTCCGGACAGCATGACATTTTCGGAGCCTCACTCGGCGCCCAGTCGCAGGCACTTAATCTGCCGGCGACGGAGCCATGGCTCGCCGCCGACCGGCTGCACCGTGAATTCCAGGTGGTCGGCTTCTATCTCTCGGCGCACCCGCTCGACGAGTACAAGGCGGCCCTGCAGAAGATGCGGGTGCAGACGTGGGCCGAGTTTTCGGCGGCGGTCAAGCGCGGTGCCGCCGCCGGCCGTCTGGCCGGCACGGTAACATCCAAGCAGGAGCGCAAGACGCGTACCGGCAACAAGATGGGCGTTATCGCCTTTTCCGATACGTCCGGCCAATACGAAGCCGTGCTGTTTTCGGAAGGACTGGCGCAGTATCGCGACCTGCTCGAGGCCGGCCGCTCCGTCGTTATCACCGTTGCGGCCGAGGACAGGCCGGAAGGCGTCAATTTGCGCATCAACTCGGTACAATCGCTGGAGGACGAGGCAAGCCGCGTCCAGAAGGCGCTGCGCATTTTCGTGCGCAACGCCTCGCCGATCAACACGCTGGCTGGACAGCTTGCAGTCAGGGGCGAAGGCCAGGTGAGCTTCGTTTTGATCAAGGAAGAAGGCGAGGGGGAGATCGAGATCGAGCTGCCGAACCGCTACCGGATCTCCCCACAGATCGCCTCGGCGATGCGAGCGGTGCCGGGCGTGGTCGAAGTGGAACTGGTGTGACCACCGCACTTTCGGGCTGGCAGTCCGCCGGTCGGTTCCCGCCGCGGACGCCATCACAATCGTCATGAAAGCGGCGGACAAGAAGGGTTGCAAGAGAGTCCGGCAATGACGCGCCTGCGCGACAGGCTGCGCAAGCTCTATCATGGGCGCACGCCGGCCGCTTTGCGGTTCCAAGCGGCCATCTTCTCAAACATACCCGACGAGGAAACTGACCAGCGGGGTGTTACGACGCCGCCACGTCGGCCGGCCTTATCGTCCTTCGCTGTAGGTTGAGCAGGTTGCCGGCCAGGATCAGCAGCGCGCCTCCAGCGGTGAAGGCGTCGATCTGCTCCTGATAGAGCAGCCAGCCGATCAGCGCCGATAGCGGCACGCGCAGGAAATCCATCGGCGAAATGACGGTCGCGTCGGCATAGCCAAGCGCGCGGGCCATGCAGAAATGCGACGACATGCCGGTGAAGGCGATCAGCACGATCCAGGGCCACAGCTCCAGCGGCGGATTGCGCCACGTATAGAGCGCCGGAACGAGGCCGACCACCGACTGGATGATCAGCATCCAGAAGATGATGCGCACGACGCTGTCCGTCCGCGTCAGCGACTTGACCATGACCACGGAGATACCGAAGCAGACCGCGGCACCGAGCACGACGAGGTGTCCCGGATCGACCGAGGAGACACCAGGACGCACGATGATCACCACGCCGATCAGTCCCAGCACGATCGCCGCAAGCTTTGGTCGCGAGAGCCTTTCGCCGAGAAAAGCCACCGCCAGAATAGCCGTCCAGATCGGTGTGGTGAATTCGATCGAGATCAGCACGGCCAGCGGGATCAGCGTCAGCGCGTAGAGCCAGGCCGCCTGGCCGGTATAGTGGATGACGTTGCGGCCGATATGAGCGACGGGGCGCCGCGTGCGCATGGCTGGAAAGCCGCCGCTCATCATCACTAGCGGCAGGAGGATCAAAAAACCGATCACCGAGCGCAGCTCCAGCACCTGGAAGACGTTGAGCTCGGCCGTCGTGGCGCGGCCGGCGACCGACATCGCCAGGAACGAGGCGATCGACAGCGCCATCCAGAACGCGGCCTTTGGAATCGAGGGGGTAGGTACCATGCCGGCTGTGTCGCAGGCCAAGGCTTCTGCCGCAATCGCTAGCCGCTGCATTCTTCTGGGCCAGTCGCAACAGGCTGGATGTTGCAAAACAGTCATGTTGCGGGCGGAACCTCAAACGGCAAGGGGCGTTGAGCCCGGGTAGCCAGCCGTGCCTGCGTTGTGAACTGTCCCACCTTTTTCGAGATCGACAAGGAGAGTTTCGATGAGATTATTCGCGCAATTCGGCCTTGCTGGATGTCTGTTGGTTGCGGCAGGCGCCGCGCATGCCGACGAGGCCAAATTTCTCCAGTCGTTCAGGGGCGATTTCGCCGGCAAGGGTATCGTCAAGGTGACCACGGACGCGCCAACGGTGAATGTGTCTTGTAACTTCAAGTCGAACGCGACGTCGACCTCATTGTCGCTCGACGGCAAGTGCCGCGGACTGATTGTGGTGACGCGCGCCATCAGCGCGGATCTGAAAGCCAGCGGTGCCAAATATAGCGGCACCTATGTCGGTTCTCGTACCGGGCCGGCGCAACTCAACGGCAGCCGCTCCGGCAACGCGATCAATCTCGGCATCCGCTGGGCCAAGGAGGTCAATGGTGACCGAAGGGCACAGATGAGGGTCGAGAAACGCGGCGAGAACGGCATGCGGCTGACTGTCATCGACACCGATCCGAAAACCGGCAAGAGCGTGGTGACGAGCAGGATAGACCTGCAGCGCAGTTGAAACTCAACACAGCGATATGCGGCGTCACTCCTCAAGGGGCTCCGGCGGGTGGGCATCACGGCCCTTGCCGAATGTGTAGCCGGTTTCCACCGCCTTGCGGCCGAACTTGTCGCGCAGGGCATCGATGGCGCCTTCGGCCATGGCGCGCTTGCGCGACTGGACGTCGACCAGATCGGGCGGATCGGCCTTGTCGTCGTCCGAGAGATCGCTGACGCCGATGCCGAGCAGCCGATATTTCGTGCCATCGGTTTCCTTGCGCAGAAGCTCCACTCCGGTCTGAAAGATGCGGTCGGCGAGCCGGGTCGGGTCGCCGAGCTGGCGGTTACGGGTGCGCAGCTTGAAATCCTGGGTCTTCAGCTTCAGCACCACGGTGCGCCCGGCAATGCCGGATTTCTTCAGCCGCGCCGAGACCTTTTCCGAAAGGCCCCTCAGCACCGCGACCAGCTCTTCCAGCGAAGCGATGTCGGTGTCGAAGGTGGTTTCGGCCGATACGCTCTTGGCGTCCTGGTCGGGGTCGACGCGACGGACGTCCTCGCCACGCGAAAGCCGGTAGAGCCGGTCGCCCATCGTGCCGTAGCGGCGCATCAGGTCGCCACGATCCATTTTCTGAAGCTGGCCGATGGTGCGGATGCCGTCGCGCTCCAGCGTGGCGTTGAACGCCTTGCCGACGCCCCAGATCATGGTCACCGGCTGCACCGCCAGGAAGCCGACCGCCTCGGCCTCGCCGATAACCGAGAAGCCGCGCGGCTTGCGGAAGTCGGAGGCTATCTTGGCGAGGAACTTGCAATAGGACAGGCCGGCCGAAACGGTGATGCCGATCTCCTTCTCGACCGCCAACGCAAAGCGTGCCAGCACCACCGCCGGCGGCAGGCCGTGCAGCCGTTCGGTGCCGGCGAGGTCGAGAAATGCCTCGTCGATCGACAGCGGCTCGACCAGCGGCGTCAGGGCCTGCATCATGGCGCGCACCTCGCGGCCGACACGCACGTATTTTTCCATGTTGGGGCTGATGACGACCGCCTCGGGGCAGGCTTCGAGCGCCTTGAACATCGGCATGGCCGAGCGCACGCCCTGGATGCGGGCAATGTAGCAAGCGGTGGAGACAACGCCGCGCTTGCCGCCGCCGATGATCAACGGCTTGTCCTTGAGCGCCGGATTGTCGCGCTTCTCGATCGCCGCGTAGAAGGCATCGCAATCGATATGGGCCAGATGCAGCCGGTAAAGCTCGGGATGACGCGCAAGCCGGGGGCTGCCGCAGCGCTCGCAGCGGCGCGTCTCACTGCGCTGAAATATCAGGCAGTCGCGGCAAAAACCGTGATCGGGATTGTTGACAGGGGCCGCCATCGCTGCGAACATAAAGAGAACAGAAGCAATGGTACGACAGTGCAAGGCCAGCGACAAGGCTGGCCTGGGGAGAACGCATGAGGACGACCATAGCGCCGCTTGCGCCCGAGCTTTGGGCTGAATTCGAGGACCTCTTCGGCAAGCAGGGCGCCTGCTACGGCTGTTGGTGCACGCATTTCCGGCTGGCCTCGGCGGTGCGCCGCGAAAGCAGCCGGGAACGCAACAAAGATCACATCAAGGCGCGCATCGAAGCCGGCCCGCCGCCGGGTCTGCTGGCATTCGAGGACGGTCAGGCGGTCGGCTGGATGCAGATCGGGCCACGCGCCGACGTACCCGAATGGAACAATCAGGGCAGGGGGTCGGCGCCGGTCGATCCCGCCGACGCCGCGGATCCGGTCGTCTGGGCGATCTCCTGCTTCTTCATTCGCAGCAAGGCGCGCGGCAGGGGTATAACGCACCGCCTGGTCGAAGGCGGCATCGATTTCGCCCGCCAGAACGGCGCCCGGCTGGTCGAGGCCTGCCCGATAGACCTGTCTCGCGATTCGCGTTCGATCGGCCTGTTCGTCGGCTCGTCGCGAGTCTTCGAGAAGGCCGGTTTCGAGAGGCTTGTGGAACGCAAGGCGGGTCGGCCACTAATGCGACTGGTGCTTTGATGAGGCGTTCCGCGGGGTGGCTTGGTCGATCTCACCTTGCGGTTGCAGCGGTAATTTCATACCAGACGGACGTTCCTTCTAAAGCGCATGCGCTTTAGGTTGTTTGTTTATGCATGTCATTCTCCCAAAACCGGGGCCCACTTTTGGGTACATGCATTACGCCAAAACGGAGAATTCGCGTGAACCGTGCCCTGCCATTCGTTTTCCTCCTTGCGTTGAGTGCACCTGCTTTCGGTCAGACCGTCGACAGCCAGGGTGCGAAGCAATTGTCCGACGACTTGTCCCGCTATGTCGGCAAGCAGGCGATCGACAAAGGCATTGTGAAGGTTTCGCTCGAAGGCGATGCCTACAAGATCCTGTTTGATTTCAAGGCACTTGCCGGATCGTTTCCGGACCAGAAGCTGGTGAAATTCGACTTCGCGCCCTATGCGCTGATGGTCAAACCGCGCAGCGATGGGTCCTGGGATGTCTCGATGGACTTTTCGCAAAGCGCTTCCTTCGAGTTCAACGGGCCCGAGGGGCTGCAAAGCACGCGGTTTTCGATCAAGGACGGCAAGGGTTCGGGCGTCTACGATCCCAATCTGGCGGCTTTTACCAGCGGCACCAGCTCCTTCGCCGGCATGACGATGGCATCGAAGGATACCAAGCAGCATATGGAAGCCAGCACTGGGGCCGGCACCGCGACTATTGCCGCGAGCAAGTCCGCGACCGGCGGCGTCGATTTCACAAGCTCGCAAAAGGTGTCGAGTTTTGTCGAGGCGATCAATTTCGACGATCCCGAGAGCGGGCTGAAATTCCCGGTCACCATCAGGTCGCCGGAACTGTCGGTTGAAGCCAGCGGCAAGGGCGTGCGGACAAAGCCGTTGCTTGATCTCCTGGCCTTTGCGGTGGCCAATGAGAACGAGGCAACGCTGAAGGCCAACCAGGCGCAACTCAAATCGCTTCTGCGCGCCGCATTGCCGCTTTGGGACCGTGTGGAGGGAACCTACGGCTTCAAGGATTTCGCGGTGGAAAGCCCGGTCGGCAATTTCGGCGCCACCCAGCTCTCCACCGTGTTCGGCACCGACGGTGTCGCCCAGAGCGGTAAAATCACCTATGGCATCAAGGCATCGGGGCTGACCGTGCCGCCGCAGCTTCTGCCGAGTTGGAGCGTCGCGCTGATGCCCACCGATATCGACCTGACCTTCGGCGGCGCCAATATCGATCTCGACAGCATGGCGAAGAAGGCAATCGAAGCCTTTGATCTTAATCAGGATCCGCCGCTGTCGCCTGAATTCGGCGAGCAGCTCAAAGCCGACTTCATGGCCAAGACGCCGAAGGTCGTGCTCGGCCACAGCACCGTGAAGAACAAGGACACGGAGATCGCGCTGGAGGGCGAGATGACGTTCCCCGGCGAAAAGCCCGAAGGAAACGTGACGGTCGATGTCACCGGCTTCGACAAGATGATCGAAGGCCTGCAGGAGGCGGCAAAGTCGGAACCGGAGGTGGCGCAATATGTGCCCGTTGCGCTCATGGCGAAAGGTTTTGGCAAGGCACTGCCCGATGGCCGGCTGGAATGGGTCGTCAACGCCAAGGCCGATGGTTCGGTTACCGTCAACGGCGTCATGCTGAAGCCCGCCGATCCGGCCGTCGACGACAGTGTGGATGATGGTGACGGCGGGGACGATGACAGCGGAGACGACAGCGGCGGGGCAGGCGCGAAACTGAAGCCATGAGGGCCGGGGCTTTAGAGCCCAAGCGCGTTCGTGATCTTCGGGGCGGCTTCACGCCAATCCTGGACGACGATGACGTCGTCCGGTACGGGCGGCAGGAATGCGCGCAGCGAATTGTCGGCCATCAAGTGGAACAGCTCGGCATCGGCGACCGCATCGTGTACCGACGCCAGATTGCGCGGCTGATCGTCGACGAAGACCACCGGCCGGCCGGTCTTGCCGCGAAGCTTGGCCACCGCCGGCCCCTTGGCCATTTCAGTGGTCAGAAGCGGGTAGCTCACTCCGAGGGCATCGAGATGGGCGCGGCGTACGGCTCGGTGTCTATGCGGCATAGCCGTAAGCAAGATGATTTCCGCGCGGTCGCCAAGCCCTGCCAAGGCTTCCGCAGCACCTTCCGTGATGCTCTGCCAGTCGGCCTGCGCGTCGAAGAAGTCACCCAGAAGTGCGGTGACTTCAGGCTGTTCGATCAGGCGGCCGCTCGCCGTTTCGGCGATGTTGCCGGTCAGCTGAAAGGAAGCCAGCGTGAGGTCATAGCCGCGCGCCCTGAGAAAATTCGGAAACGGGCGGATGAATTCGAGCAAGACGTCGTCGACGTCAAGCACCAGCAGCGGACGGTCGTCAGCCACCAGTTGCTCGATCTGGCGCGCGGTTTCAGGATCATCGCTCATATGGAATGCTCGTGGTTGTCGCCACCTAGCGGCAGCGCCCGCAAGGCCTTGCCGACGGCAGCCGGCGGCGTGCCGGTTTCCTCGGCAAAGCGCATCAGCGTCGGCTCGTGGGCGAGAATGAACTGCAGGACACCGGCCAGGAAACCCGGCTCGCTGGCGGCTTTGCGGATCGAATGCGCCTCTATGCCGGTGATTGCCAGAAAGCGGGGCAACAACTCCGGATCGGAGGCGACGAAGCCCAGGGCCTTCACGGCAATGGTTTCCGCCTCTTCGCGCATTGACGCTGCGTTTGCCATCACTACCTTCGGTGTGGAATGAGTCTCTCCCGCAGTAATGGCAAGAGTTGGTTGCGGCAAGCCATTAGAGCGTGGCGCGCCGTTTGGACGCGCGGGGGACGGAGTGGAATTCGCGCTGTTTTCCAGCCGCGGATTTCCGTTTCGTCAATGATATTGCCGTAAAGTGAAGCAGGGTTTGGTGCGTCTGGACTTGGGTGCATGACGGTCGCCTTCGAGCGGAAGGACGACCGGGACGGGATATCGATGCCGAAGAAGGTCATGATCGTCGAGGACAATGAGCTCAACATGAAGCTCTTTCGGGACCTCATCGAGGCAAGCGGTTACGAGACCGTGCGCACCCGCAATGGTCTGGAAGCGCTCGATCTGGCGCGCCAGCACCGGCCGGATCTCATCCTGATGGATATCCAGCTGCCTGAAGTGTCGGGGCTGGAGGTGACCAAATGGCTGAAGGAGGACGACGAGTTGCACGTCATCCCGGTCATCGCGGTGACCGCCTTCGCGATGAAGGGCGACGAGGAGCGCATCCGCCAGGGTGGCTGCGAGGCCTATATTTCGAAGCCGATCTCGGTGCCGCGTTTTATCGAGACCATCAAATCCTATCTGGGTGATGCGTGATGTACCCTTCCAGCCGAGCCGGAGCCTTGTGAAATGACTGCGCGGATCCTCGTCGTCGACGACATCCCTGCCAATGTGCGGCTGCTGGAAGTCCGGCTGCTGGCCGAATATTTCGAGGTGCTGACCGCCACCAACGGGCCGGATGCGATCGAGACCTGCGAGAACGGCAAGGTCGATGTCGTGCTGCTCGACGTGATGATGCCCGACATGGACGGGTTCGAGGTCTGCCGGCGGCTTAAGAGCGATCCGGCGACATCGCACATTCCGGTGGTGATGATCACCGCGCTCGACCAGGTCTCCGACCGCGTGCGCGGGCTCGAGGCCGGTGCCGACGACTTCCTGACCAAGCCGGCCAACGATCTGCAGCTGATGACGCGCGTCAAGAGCCTGGTCCGCCTGAAGTCGTTGACCGACGAGTTGCGGCTGCGCGCCTCGACGACACGCAATATCGGCATCGAAGAGTTGCTCAGCCGCAATTTCGCGTCCGAGGACACGATGCCGAAAGTGCTTTTGATCGACGAGCGCAAATCATCCGTCGAGCGCATCCAAAAGATGCTGCGCGACCGCGCCGATCTCGATATCTCCAGCGATCCGCACGCCGGCTTCTTCCAAGCCGCCGAGACGTCCTATGAATGCGTGATGATCTCGACGGCGTTCGCCGATTTCGATCCGCTCAGGCTCTGTTCGCAATTGCGCTCGCTGGATCGCACCCGCTTCGTGCCGATCATTCTTTTGGCGGAGGAGGGCGAGGAGGAACGCATCATCCGCGGCCTCGAACTCGGCATCAACGACTATCTGATGCGGCCGATCGACCAGCAGGAGCTGACGGCGCGGCTGCGTACCCAGGTGCGCCGCAAACGCTACAACGACCAGCTGCGTGCCAGCGTCACCCAGACCATCGAAATGGCGGTGACCGACGGCCTCACCGGGCTGCACAACCGCCGCTATCTCGACAGTCATCTGCAGACGCTGTTCGATCGCGCCGTGGCACGGCGCCGGCCGCTGTCGGTGATGATCACCGACCTCGACCGTTTCAAGGCGATCAATGACGCGCACGGCCATGATGGTGGCGACGAGGTGTTGCGGGAATTTGCGCGACGGCTGCGCAAGAATGTCAGGGGTATCGACCTTGCCTGCCGTTTTGGCGGCGAGGAGTTCGTCGTGGTGATGCCGGACACCGAGGGTGCGGTGGCCGAGAAGGTGGCCGAACGCATTCGCGCCGAAATTGCCCAGGCGCCTTTTGCCGTCGGTCAGGACGGCAAGACGATCGAAGTCACCGTCAGCGTCGGCGTGTCGTCGGTGCTGAAGGGCGTGGACACGGTGGCGGCGCTGATGAAGCGTGCCGACCTCGCGCTCTACGAAGCCAAGAGCGGCGGCCGCAACCGCGTCGTTGCCAAGGCGGCGTAACCGGTTCAGCCCCAATTATCCAGTCAAGCCGACAGGGTTACCCGTTTACCTTAATCCAAGCGATTCGCGAACCTTGGTTAAGAAACTGTTGATTTTCATAAGCTCTTGAGCAAGTGTGAAGGCCAGGACGAAGCCGGCACGAGGATAGACAACCGGCTCCGATCTCCAGAATACCCCATGATGCTCAGGTCCGCCGCATCTCCTGGGTCCGTGGGGTCGGCCGGCCGGCGCTGGCACATAGTGGCCTCCTCGTACCGCTGCCAAACGCCGACCGGCCCCCTTCTTTCCAAAAGAACAGCAGAGCTCCGTGCCAAAGCACGGAGCTCCGCGTTTTTGCGTGTGAAAATCCGGATATTGTTTCGAGACCGCGACGGTGACAGCCGTTCCGCACGCGCTGCTGGACGCGCTGACCGCTTGGTTCGGACCGCCTGCTGCTGTGGGTTGGAAGGCCGGAGTTGGCTGACTCCTGAAACGGATTGTCGCAACCCGTCAACAGCCTGAAAAAGGAATGGGTCTCCTGACAAGCAATTGACAGGGTCTTTCATCTGTGCAGAAATTGGTTGGACCATTGGACCACTTGGAGTTGATGTGGACCAGAACAGCCTGCCACCCATTCAGACCACGGCGCGCGATGACGCCGTGCTGAAGGCGTTGGTGGGCTTTGTTCGCGCCGAAGCCTTGCAGCCCGGCGAGCGGCTTCCAACCGAGCGTATTCTGGCCGAGCGGCTGAAGGTCAGCCGCAACACTGTGCGCGAGGCGCTGACACGCTGGGAAGGGCTCGGTCTCGTCGAGCGTCGGCAAGGCAGCGGCACCTATCTCAAGGCGGCCGTCTCGCCCGACATGCTGCACATGCCGCTGACGCTGGCGGGCGGCAATGATTTCAGCAGCCTGATGCAGACGCTGGAGATCCGCCGCGCGCTGGAAGCGGAGGCCGCGGCCCTTTGCGCCGAACGCGCCAGCCAGACCGATATCGCCGAGATCGCGCGCAAGCTCGACATCATGGAGCAGGCGTTCCGTACGCGCGAAGGCATGTCGTCGGAAGAGGATTGGGAGTTCCACCAGGCGATCTACCGGGTCTCGGGCAATCCGCTGTTCGAGCAGATCATCGCCGCCATGCACGAATTGTTTCACCGCTTCTGGGAGCATCCGCTCGGCGTGCGCGATTTCGGCCATGCCAGCTTTCCCTATCACCGCACCATCTACGAACGCATCGCCGCCCGCGACCCGCGGGGCGCCCGCGCCGAGGCGCTCAAGCTGATCGCCACCGTCGAGGACGATTTGAAGCGCGGTGCCGCCAAACTCAAACTTTCGAGCCAGACATGAACGAGCATCCATCGGGCTTCGATCACGACTATCTTGCCGAGGCGGCGACAATGCTGGCGCATGACGAGCCGTTCCCCGGGGGTGCCGTGGTGCCGCCGATCTACCAGACCTCGCTGTTCACCTTCGCCAGCTATGCCGAAATGGCCGACACCTTTGCCGGCAAACGAAAGCAGCCGATCTACTCGCGCGGCGACAATCCGACGGTGATGGAGTTCGAGGCGCGTGTGGCCGCGCTCGAGGGTGCCGAGGCAGCGCGCGGCTTTTCCAGCGGCATGGCGGCGATCAGTGCCACGGTGCTTGCCTTTGTCGGTGCGGGTGAGCGCATCGTGGCGGTGCGCAACTGCTATGGCGACGCCTACCGGCTGTTCGAGCGGCTGTTGCCGCGGCTCAACATCAAGGTCGACTATGTCGATGGCTCCGACCCGGATGCGGTGGCGGCGGCACTTCCCGGTGCCAAGCTGCTTTATCTGGAGAGTCCGACCTCGATGATGTTCGAGCTGCAGGACATCGCGCATCTGACGCGGCTGGCCAAGGAGCAGGGCATCGTCACCACCATCGACAATTCCTGGTCGACGCCGGTGTTCCAGAAGCCGATCACGCATGGCGTCGACCTGGTGCTGCACTCGGCGTCGAAATATCTCGGCGGCCACAGCGATACCGTAGCTGGCGTCGTGGCGGGCTCGGCCGCCCATATCAAGCACATCAACGAGCAGACCTACTCCTATCTCGGCGGGAAGCTGTCGCCGTTCGAGGCCTGGCTGCTGCTGCGCGGCCTGCGCACGCTGCCGCTGCGCCTGCCACACCACATGAAGAGCGGCCTGACCATCGCCGAACGGCTGAAGGCGCATGGCAACGTCGAGCGGGTCAACCACCCCTTCTATTCGAACCATCCGGGCAAGGCGACGCTGGCGGGCTATGCCGGATTGTTCTCCTTCGAGGTGACGGACGACATCGACATCCCGGTCTTCGTCGACGCGCTGAAATATTTCCGCATCGGCGTCAGCTGGGGCGGGCATGAAAGCCTGGTCGTACCGGCCAAGGCGTCGCTCGAGCAGACGCCGGGCCTGAATTCGATGGCGCGCTTCGGCGTCAGCCCCCGAACCATCCGCTTCAATGTCGGATTGGAGAGTGTCGAGGACCTATGGGCGGATGTCGCCCAAGCCTTCGAAAAAGCCAGAAAATAACAAGCGGGTTCAAAATGGGAGTCTTGAACATGAAAAAACTGACCGTCACGCTTGCCACCGTTGCGGGGCTGGCGATTTCCGCCGGAGGCGCGCTGGCCGATTCGACCCTGAAAATGGTCGAAGTCATCACCAGCCCGCCGCGCACCGAATTCCTGAAAAAGCAGATCGCCGAGTTCGAAACGGCCAATCCGGGCGTCAAGGTCGAGCTGATCTCGCTGCCCTGGGGCCAGGCCTTCGAGAAATTCCTGACCATGGTGCAGGCCGGCGATACGCCCGACATCGTCGAGATGCCGGAACGCTGGATGGGCCTCTATGCCAACAACGCACAGCTCGAGGATCTCGGCCCCTATATGGCCAAATGGGACGACGCCAAGACGCTCGGCGACCGCGCCAAGCAGTTCGGCTCAACCGTCAACAACACCCAGTTCATGATCCCCTACGGTTACTATGTGAACGCGCTGTTCTGGAACAAGAAATTGTTCAAGGAGGCCGGTCTCGATGGCCCGCCGGCGACGCTCGATGATTTCGTTGCCGATGCCAAGAAGATTTCCGCGATCCCGGGCAAATACGGCTACTGCCTGCGCGGTGGGCCGGGCGCCTTCAACGGCATGCACATGTTCATGAACATCGCCGCCGGCAAGGGTGGCTACTTCAACGAGGACGGCACCTCGACCATCAACGAGGAAGGCTCGGTCAAGGGCCTGCAGATGCTGGCCGACATGTACAAGGACGGCCTGGCGCCGAAGGATGCGGTGAGCTGGGGTTTCAACGAAACGGTCACGGGCTTCTATTCCGGCACCTGCGCCATGCTCAACCAGGATCCGGACGCGCTGCTCGGCATCGCCGACAAGATGAGCGCCGACGACTTCGCTGTGGCGCCGTTGCCGGTCGGGCCGAGCGGCAAGTCCTATCCAACGCTCGGCTATGCCGGCTGGGCGATGTTTGCCAACTCGCAGCACAAGGACGATGCTTGGAAGCTGATGGCGACGCTGCTCTCGCCGAAGGACAATCTGGAATGGGCCAAGGAAGTCGGCGTCGTCCCGATCCACAACGGTGCCGACCAGGATCCCCATTTCAAGACCGAGCAGTTCAAGGGCTGGTTCACGGAACTGAGCGACAGCTCCAAATATGAAATGGTGACCCCGCCGACGCATCTGGAGAACCTCGGCAATTTCGTCGACCAGGTGGCGATCAAGAACTTCCAGGAAGTGCTTCTTGGCCAAAAGACGGCCAAGGAAGTCGCCGATCAATGGGCTGCCTTCCTGACCAAGGAACAGCAGGACTGGCTGGCGAAGAACAAGAAGTAAGCGCCTTTTCTTGCTTCTCCCCGTTCACGGGGAGAAGGTGGCCCGATAGGGCCGGATGAGGGGCGGCGCTATGCCTCACAGGTTCGCGCTGCCCCTCATCTGCCTGCCGGCATCTTCTCCCCGTGAAACGGGGAGAAGGACGCTGTCCCGACGCCGCTCCAGGAGACGATCCGCAGCCAATGACCTATGCCGTGTCCGAAATACGATCCGCCGGCAAGCCGCGTCGCAAGCGGCTATCCCACGCCGCAATCGAGCCGTGGCTCTATCTCAGCCCGGCGATCATCCTGCTGGTCGTGGTGCTTCTGGTGCCGCTGGTCATCGGCATCAGCTACTCCTTCCGCAAATTCTCGGCTTTCAAGTCCGAATATGTCGGGCTTGGGCAGTATCAGGCGATGCTGTCGGATCAGGTGCTGGGGCAGGCGCTGGTCAACACCTTGTGGTGGACCGTCGCCAGCCTGTTCTTCCAGTTCTTCCTCGGGCTCGGCCTGGCGCTGCTGCTCGACAAGCCGTTTCGCGGCCGCAAGGTGGTACAGGCCCTGGTGTTCTTGCCCTGGGCGGTGCCGTCCTTCCTGTCGGGTCTGACCTGGGCCTGGCTGTTCAATCCGATCATTGGGCCGTTGCCGCACTGGCTGTTTGCATTGGGGCTGAAGGCCGAGCCGACCAACGTGCTGTCCGATCCTTCGACGGCCATGTGGGGGCCGATCATCGCCAATGTCTGGTTCGGCATTCCGTTCTTCGCCATCACGCTCCTGGCGGCGCTGAAGTCGATCCCGTCGGAACTGCATGAGGCGGCGGCCATCGACGGCGCTTCGCCCTGGCAGCGCTTCACCAAGGTGACGCTGCCGTTCCTGGCGCCGACCATCGCCATCACTGTCATGTTGCGCACCATCTGGATCGCCACCTTCGCCGACCTGATCTTCGTCATGACCGAGGGCGGACCAGCCGGCTCGACCAACACGGTGCCTGTCTACATCTATGTCAGCGCCTTCAAGTCGCTGGACAAGGGCTATGCCTCGGCGGTGGCCGTGCTGCTGCTCGTCCTGCTCATCGCCTATGCGATCGCGCTGATCGGCATCCGTCGCACGCTGGTGAGGCACGTCTGATGATCGCAGGACGTTCAACCTCGCAGCGCATCTTCGGCAGCATCGGCCTCTACGCGGCAATCGCGGCATACGTAATCTTTGCCCTGTTTCCGATCTACTGGACGCTGAAGATCTCGGTCACGCCGGAGCGGCTTCTCTATTCCGAGGGCATCACCTTCTGGCCGTCGCACATGACGTTGCAGAATTTCGTCACCGTGCTCGAGGCCACTGATTTTCCGCGCTATTTCCTCAACAGCGTCATCGTCTCGGTCTCAACGGCGGCACTGGTGACAATCATCGCCGCGCTTGCCGGTTATGCCATGTCGCGCTTCACCTTTCGCGGCAAGGCAGCACTTGCGCTGATGTTGCTTTTGACCCAGACTTTTCCGCTGGTGATGGTCATTCCACCGATCTACCGCGTGATGGGACAAATCGGGCTGATCAACAGCCTGACCGGGTTGATCATCATCTACACCGCCTTCAACACGGCCTTTGCCACCTTCCTAATGCAGTCCTTCTTCGACGGCATTCCAAAGGACCTGGAAGAGGCAGCGATGATCGATGGCTGCACCCGCGCGCAGGCGATGCGCAAGGTGATCGTGCCGCTGACGCTGCCGGGCATGGGCGCGACGCTCGGCTTCGTCTTCACGGCCGCGTGGAGCGAGCTTCTGTTCGCGCTGATGCTGATTTCCAGTGATGACCAGAAGACCTTCGCGGTCGGCCTGCTCACCTTCATCGGCAAGTTCGCCGTCGACTGGGGACAGATGATGGCGGCATCCATCCTGGCGCTGATCCCGGTCTGCATCTTCTTCGCCTTCCTGCAACGCTATCTCGTCACCGGCCTGACCGCCGGCGCCGTCAAAGGGTAGATCGATGGCCTCTGTTACGCTCGAAAAGGTCCGCAAGGATTATGGCGCCGTCCGTGTCCTGCACGCGGTCGACCTTGAAATCGCCGATGGCGAATTCGTCGTCCTGGTCGGGCCGTCAGGCTGCGGCAAGTCCACGCTTTTGCGCATGATCGCCGGGCTGGAGGAGGCTTCCGGCGGCGAGATCCGCATCGGCGAGCGGCTGGTCAATGACGTCGCGCCGAAAGACCGCGACATCGCCATGGTGTTCCAGTCCTATGCGCTCTATCCGCATATGGACGTGTCGAAGAACATGGGTTTCAGCCTGCTCTTGAAGAAGGCGGAGAAGGCGACGATCGACGCGAGGGTGGACGGCGCGGCCAAGCGGCTCGGGCTCGACACTTTCCTGCAACGCCTGCCGCGGCAGCTCTCCGGCGGCCAGCGCCAGCGCGTCGCCATGGGCCGCGCCATCGTGCGCGATCCCAAGGTCTTCCTGTTCGACGAGCCATTGTCGAACCTCGACGCCAAGCTGCGCGTCCATATGCGCGCCGAGATCAAGGCGCTGCACCAGCAGTTGAAGACCACCTCCGTCTACGTCACGCACGACCAGATCGAGGCGATGACCATGGCCGACCGGATCGTCGTCATGCATGACGGGCTGATCCAGCAGGTCGGCGCGCCGCTCGATCTCTATGACCGGCCGGCCAACATGTTCGTCGCCGGTTTCATCGGTTCACCCGGCATGAATTTTCTGCCGGCGACGGTTCGTAAGGGCGGTGCCTCGGAGGCCGTGCTGGCCGACGGGCAGGCACTGCGCCTGCCCGAAGGCCTGCCGCTGAAGGACGGTGACGCCGTCACCGTCGGCCTGCGGCCCGAGCATATCCGGCTGGCGGATGACGGTGCGCTGAAGGGCGAGGTGGGGGTGGTGGAGCCGCTTGGGCTTTCGACCCAGTTTTACGTCAAGCTGGCCAGCCAGCAGCTTTGCGTCTTTGCCATGGGTCGTGCCGGCGTGAAGCCCGGCGACCTGGTACGGCTGGCGGCCGATCCGGCGTCGCTGCATCTGTTCGATCCGAAAAGCGGTGATCGCATCGGCTGAGGGACCTCAGCCCGGGCTGAGGGCACCTGGGAAGCGATCGACCGGTTGCACAGCGATCTATACAGGCATGAGCCTGCTGAACGGCAAGCCCGCGGATTATGAACGGCCGCGGCCAGGCACAGATGCCGGTTGGGAAATATAAGGGAGCACTACATCTCAATTACCTAAAGTAACGGAACGTCCAACGGACATTTCCGGAACCTAACAGGACCCCTCAGACCTTTGCGCGTAGAGCGCAAGACTTTAGTCCTGCCGTCTTCTAAAAAGAACGGAAGCCATTTCGTCACGAATTAGAGCCGCCGCGCGAGAGGTCAATACCGCCGGCTGCGTCTGCAAGTGGGCGAGTCGATGATGTGTGGTTATGGTGCGATCGCGGAGGGCGGCAGTGGCGTCTAACCGCGAGGGCTTCTTTTGGGCAGCGGCGAACTGTCCATTGGATTCTCGGCAGACTTGGCTGATCGCCGCTCTTTTAGCCACAGGGACTTCTTTCTTCTTGCCAGAATCTCGGCTCGAACGCTGTCTTCGGCGGTCACTCCGCCATGCGTCGCGGCAATCGCGTAGTCGGCTCTGTTGGTTCGATAGTCACCTTTTTGAATGGACATCGTTTCTCTCCCAGTTCGAGGCATTTCCCCCCTTTTAGCATGACGCTGAAACTAACTGCCTATCCATCGTGCGAGTCTACCAATTTGCGATTGTGTTAAAACGATACAGTCCGCAGGCTTGGTGATGGTGCGAGGTGTATGGCGCGCGGCACGTGGAAACGTGCGCGGTGCGCAACCCATGATTTTAGGCGAAGCGCTCCTTCCAGCCTGACCACTTCATCGCACGCACGCACGACAGAAGCCCGCCTTGCGCGGCCCGCCTTGCGCGGCTTTTTCATTGACCCTGTTGAGACCCTTGCCGCAGTCCCGCGGCAGGCGGACTCGAAGCTGGCGCAGGTCCCGTGGAAGGTGCCGAGGGACTATCCGGTTCAGGTTGAGGAGCAGGCTGGGCTGCCTCCTCAGTCAAAGCGTCGTCAGTCCTGGCCTTGATCTCATCGGCCGTCTGCTGGCTTATCAGCCCGTTGCTGGCGGCAATGCCCGCAACCAGGGCAACAAGGGCTGCAATGATTGCAGCTTTCAACTTCTTCGACATCCGTAGGGGCCTTGTTCATGACACCCCTGCCAGCCCACGACCAAGGGTGCCGCAACCATGGTGAACGGTCAATCCTTTTGGCTGGACTCTGTGTGCGGATTTAATGAAATCAATTGGTTACAAACAAAAACGCCGCCCATTGGGCGGCGTTTCGGCATTGCAGAAGGAAACCCAGATTACTTGATCTTGGTTTCCTTGAATTCGACGTGCTTCTTGGCGACCGGGTCGTACTTGCGGAACGACAGCTTGTCCGTCTTGGTGCGGCTGTTCTTGCTGGTCACATAGAAGAAACCGGTATCGGCGGTCGACAGAAGCTTGATCTTGATGTTTGCGGCTTTGGCCATGATATCAGTCCGTTTGTTCGTGGAGTTTTGGCCGCTGGAGCACGGGGAAACACCCGGACGCGGGAAACTTGGCGCGACACATAAAGAACGCGCCTGGAAAGTCAAGCCCGGCAGGCCCTGTGCGATCCGCCTGGGCCTGCTGGTGGGTGGAAATCATGCGGTTTCCGTCGCCGATACCGCAACCTTCTTCCAGTCTCCGGTCGTGTTCCACCAGCGATTCGGATTGGCGCGATCGTCCAGCCCCTTGGAACGGCTGGCCAGGATCGGCTGAATGCGGATCACCGGTTCCTGGTAGCTGTGCGCCTGGAAAATCGCCTCGACGACGCGGGCGGCCATTGCCTGGTCGTCGGGCAGTTCGAAGGAAACCTCGACCGTGCCTGGGCGGCGCCGCAATTCGGTTTCGGCGCCGGCGGCCGCACCTTCAAGCGGCCTGTAGCGTTCGATGCCGTGCGCCGACTGATAGGCATTGCGGTCATATTTGCCCATGGCCAGCGGCGCTATCGCCACCACCGCGTCCATGATGCGGTCGACATCGGCGGCCGGGGCCTGGAAGGTCACAAGCAGAAGCAGTGTCATTCGTAGCGATGTGGTTTCAAAGCCGCTGTCGATCATGGAAATGTCCTCAAGTGTTTTGGCACACCCTTTTAGCCCTGTACTGCTGACACGGTTCTGTCAGCAGCCTGTCACCGCGCCATGCCAAATGCAGGGCTAGCGGCAGTCGCGCTACAGGAGGATCTTGCGGACCAGCCTGACGGCGACCAAGGCAATATAGGCGGCGAAGAACAGGCCGAGCGACCAGCCGAAGCCGGACGGGCCGAATGCATCCATGCCGATGCCGATCGCTTGCGGACCGAGAACCATGCCGACGCCGTAGCACAGCACGAAGGCGGCGTTGGCCGACGCCAGTTCGTGGCCGGAAAGCTGCGAGCCGAGATGGGCAAGGCCGATCGTGTACATGGCAGCGACGACGCCGCCCCAGACGAACAGAAGTGCCGCCATCAGGTGCCAATTCTGCGCGAAGAAGGGCATGAAGACCGTGCCGACAAGGCCAACCATGGCGCAGGCAATCAGCAGATAGCGGCGGTCCGTGACGCGGTCGCTGATCATGCCGATGGGGATCTGCAGCAGCACGTTGCCGAGGCCGATCATGGTCAGGAGCAGGGCCGCGTCGGCTTCGGAATGGCCGATGCGGCTGCCGTAGATCGGGAACAGCGCAAAGCCGCCGGTTTCCACCGCGCCGAACACAAGCACGGCGGCGGTCGCCGACGGCACCAGCCAGATATAGCGCAGGAAATTGCTGGTCTCGCCGTCGGAGGCGATCGACGGGCTCTCGTTGCGCGCCGCCATCACCGGTATGGCGGCCAGCGTCACCAGACAGATGATGACGCCGAACGGTCTGAAGCCGGAACTGCCGAGATGGGCGAACAGCCACGGCCCGGCGGCAAAGCCGAGCGACAGAACCGTGGCGTAGATACCGAGGACAAGGCCGCGCCGATGCGGCGGCGCCGAGGTGCTGATCCAGAATTCAGACAGGATGAACAGCACCGTCAGCGCGATGTGCAGCACGATGCGCAGCGGAAACCACATCCAGAAATCGGGCGCGAAATGGAAGCCGACAAAGGCCAGCGCGCCGGCGGCGATCATGGCAATCATGGTCCAGGCGACGCCAAAGCGCATGGCGAGCGGTGTGGCGAGCGGCGCTCCGGCGATCGAGGCGAGGCCGGCGACGGCCGTGTTGAGGCCAATCATCGAGGCTGAATGGCCGCGTGTTTCGAGGATGACGCTGAGCAGCGGCATGCCGAGGCCGATGGCTATGCCGACGACACTGATCGACGAGATCGCCGCCACCATCGGCAGCCAGTGTACGCGTTCGTCGCCCTGTTGTTGGGTATCGACCGTCATGGGGATGCTGAATACTCTAGAGAAGTTCGCGGGTGAAACGGTTGCGGACAAGCCGGTAGAAGGGCACGGGACCGCCCGGACGCAACAGCGGATCATGGGCGAGGCGCTTTTGCATCTCGTCCAGGATCATTCGGGTGATGTCGGGGATGTCGGCTTCCCTTGCCTTGGCAAGTGGCAGCCAGACCAGCTCTTCGAGTTCGTTGGTCGGGCCGCCACCGGGCAGTTCTACCGCGACATCGTCGCGCCAGGCGCTGAAGAAGCGCGTGTCGAAGCGGCGTACCCGGTTGGGCGGCGTGATGGCGCGCGCGATGAAGCGCAGCATGTCCAGAGAGGGCTGCACGCCGTGTTCGGCAAAACCTTGCCAATCGGCCCTGGCCGTGGCGAAAGCGCCTTTGCGGCCGATCAGCAATCCGGCTTCCTCATAGGTCTCGCGGATGGCCGACAAGGCGATAGCGCGGGCTCGTGCGGCGCTTGTGCGGCCCGGCCCGGCGATCAGCCTGGCTACCTGCTCAGGGTGCAGTGCGGCGGCGACCGGGATGCGGCTGTCGGCCGGGTCGGTGCGGCCGCCGGGAAAGACGAACTTGCCCGGCATGAAGGCGTGGCCGGCATGGCGGCGGCCCATCAGAACCAGCACGTCATCGCCCTTGCGGTCGAGCAGGATCAGGGTTGCCGCGTCGCGCGGGCGAATTGGCTGGTCGCTATGAGCGATCATGCTCCGCTCGATCTTGGCGACTTCCGCCTTGGTCATACCGTCCATGCGCAGGACCTAGCGGAAACTTCTGGCAAGCGAAAGTGGCCTTTCACGGTCGGTATGTTGCGCCAGGCCGCAATCTTGGCCGCGCCTCAGGGTCCGGGATGCGGCTCGATCACGTCGTGCTCGCCGCCGAAGCCGTGCATATAGAAGGCCCATTGCAGTCCGATGACGGCCCCCTTGACCGGTTGCAGCAGCGCGACCGACAGAAGGATGGTCAGCGGCACCCAGATGGCGATGTGCTGCCACGTCGACAAGGTGGACGTCGCCTCCACGCCCATGAAGGCGCCGAGCACGATGTGGCCGACGATGACGATGACGAGATAGGCGGGCAGGTCGTCGGCGCGGTGGTGATGCAGTTCCTCGCCGCAGACACCGCATGTGTCGACGGTCTTGGTGAAAGCGCGAAACAGCTTGCCTTCGCCGCAATGCGGGCAGCGGCCGAGCAGGCCGCGCTTCATCGCCGTCCACAGCGGGCGGGCAGCCCGGCCCGAGTGATGTTCTCCGCCGAAAACCTGTTCTTCCGTGGCTGTTGTCATCATCGTCTCCTGCCGCGCGAACCCGGTCGCGATTGCGACGCGCGGGCGCGGCCCTTGGCCTTGTGAAACGACCGCTTGGAGCCCGGCAAAGGCTTCGGGTCGGTCAACATCTCGAAGCGCATCGCGCCGGCCATCGGCGCCACTTCGACGAGTCGGACCTCGACGCGGTCCGCGAGCTGGTAGCCTTTGCCCGAGCGTTCTCCGAACAGGGAACGGGCGGTTTCGTCGTATATGTAGTAATCGCCGTTCAATGTTGACACCGGGATGAAACCATCCGCGCCGTACTGCGGCAATTGGACAAATAGTCCTGATTTGGTGACGCCGGAGATGCGGGCATCGAAACGGTCGTCGATGCGCTCGGCGAGATAGGCGGCGACCAGACGGTCGACCGTGTCCCGCTCGGCCGCCATTGCGCGGCGTTCCGTGGCTGAGATCAGCACCGCGACATCTTCGAGCCGTGCCGCTTCGTCCTGCGTCAGCGCGCCCGGACCAAGGCCGAGTGCGGCAATAAGTCCGCGATGCACGATCAAATCGGCATAGCGGCGGATCGGCGAGGTGAAATGGGCGTAGCGCCTGAGGTTGAGACCGAAATGACCGATGTTCTTGGGCGAGTATTCGGCCTGGCTCTGCGAGCGCAGCACGACTTCGTTGACCAGGCCTTCATTGTCGGCGCCGCGCACACGCTCGAGGATGCCGTTGAACTGGCTCGGCTGCATCTGCGCGCCGCGGGCCAGCGACAGGCCAAGCGTCTGCAGGAACTCGCGCAGCGATTCCTGTTTGGCGAGCGATGGCGCGTCATGGACGCGGTAGACCAGTTCCTGCTTCTTCGCCTCCGGCGTCTCGGCTGCCGCGACATTGGCCTGGATCATAAATTCTTCGATGAGCTTGTGGGCATCGAGCCGGTCCGGCACGATGACGCGATCGACCGTGCCGTCTGGCTTGAGCAGGATCTTGCGCTCCGGCAGGTCGAGCTCGAGCGGCTGGCGGCCTTCGCGGCCACGCTTGAGGATCGCATAGGCCTCCCACAACGGCTTCAGCACCGTATCGAGGATCGGACCGGTCTTCTCGTCCGGAGCGCCGTCGATCGCCGCCTGAGCCTGGCTGTAGGCGAGCTTTGCCGCCGACTTCATCATGACGCGATGGAAGGAGTGCCTGAGCTTGCGGCCCTCGGCCGAAAAGATCATGCGCACCGCCAGCGCCGGGCGATCCTGGCCCTCGCGCAGCGAGCAGAGATCGTTGGAGATGCGCTCGGGCAGCATCGGCACCACGCGATCCGGGAAATAGACCGAATTGCCGCGCTTCAGCGCCTCGCGGTCGAGCGCCGTGCCATAGCGCACATAGGCCGCGACATCGGCGATCGCGACGGTGGCGACCACGCCGCCGGGGTTCTTCTCGTCGAGATCCGGCGTGGCGAAGACGGCGTCGTCATGGTCCTTGGCGTCGGCCGGATCGATGGTGACCAGCGGCAGGTCGCGCCAGTCCTCGCGGTGAGCAAGCGTCGCCGGCTTGACGGCTTCGGATTCGGCGATGACGTCGGCCGGAAAAATATGCGGAATGTCGTGGGCGTGGATGGCGATCATCGAGACCGCCTTTTCGCTGGTCAGCGAGCCCAGCACGTTGAGCACCTTGGCTCTCGGCAACCCATAGCGGGAGGCCCGCGCGGGCTCGACCTCGACCAGGTCGCCGCCTTTGGCGCCGTTCTGGAATTCCTTGTCGACGATCAGTTCGGGCTGGCGCCGTTCCACCGGTTCGATGCGGAAGGTGCCATCCTGCAGGATGCGAAAGACACCGAGCACGGCATCGGTGCGCTTTTCGAAGATCTTCACCACCCGTCCGGTGTATGCCGGGCCACCCAGGGCGACATTCGTCTCGTCGGCGGGGAAGGTCTTGGCCAGCACGCGGTCGCCAATGCCGGGCGCCGGTCCACCACCACTGCGCGACAGGCGGATGGAAACAATGGGTGGCGGTCCATTGGCTGTGTGTTCGGTGGGACGCGCCAACAGAACGCCATCGGCGTCACGGTCAAAAATATCGAGGACCGTGACGTGGGGCAGGGCACCGACGCGGGCCAACCCTTTGCGCTCCTTGGTCAGGAAACCTTCGTCCTGCAGGTCGCGCAGCAGATCCTTCAGCCAGATGCGGTCGTCGCCGCGCAGCGCGAACGCCTTGGCGATGTCGCGTTTTCCGGCGCGATCGGGATTTTCGGCGATGTAGCGCAGGATTTCGTCACGCGATGGCCGATAGTCGTCCTTGACCTTGGCCCTCGCGTCGGCGGTGCGCGGATCGCCGTGAGTTCTACCGGTGATCTTGCGCGCCACGCCGTCCTACCCTTTTTTCTTCGCTGCCGGCTTTTTGGCCGCCGTTTTCTTGGCCGCCACTTTCTTGGTTGCCGGGGCCTTGGCCGCGGCCGCCTTGCGGAACGGCTTCTTGCCGCCGCCGCCCTTGGCTTCCTTCTCGGCAATCAATGCCAGCGCGTCCTCGATGGTCACCGACTGCGGATCCCTGCCCTTCGGCAGGGTGGCGTTGATCTTGCCGAAATTCACATACGGCCCGTATTTACCGTCGCGTACGACGATCTTGCCGCCGCCATCGGGATGGTCGCCAAGCTCCTTGAGCGCCGCGGCGGTGCCGCCATTGCGGCCGCCCTTGCCCTTCAACTGCTTCTCGGCGATCACCGACACGGCGCGGTTGAGGCCAATCGAGAACACGTCCTCGATGCTGTCGAGATTGGCGTAGGTGCCGTCATGCAGAACGAACGGGCCGTAGCGGCCGAGCCCGGCCGAGATCATCTTGGCCGTTTCCGGATGCTGGCCGACATCGCGCGGCAGCGACAGCAGCGCCAGCGCCTTCTCGTGGTCGATCGATTCTGCCGTCCAGCCCTTGGGCAGGCTGGAGCGTTTGGCTTCCTTGCCGTCGCCGCGCTGCAGATAGGGGCCGAAGCGGCCGCTGCGCAGCGTGATTTCCTCTGACGTGTAGGGATCCTTGCCGATGACCTTGGTGCCGTCTTCGCCGCCGCCATTCTCGCCATTGGGATTGGCGGCGTCGCCGAGCTGGCGGGTGAAGGAGCATTCGGGATAGTTCGAGCAGCCGACGAAGGCGCCGAACTTGCCGAGCTTCAGCGACAGATTGCCGGTGCCGCATTTCGGGCAGATGCGGGGGTTCGAGCCGTCTTCGCGCGCGGGAAACACCAGCGGCGCCAGTTCCTCGTTAAGCGCATCGAGCACGTCGGTGACGCGCAGCTCCTTGATGTCGGTGACGGCGCCCGAAAAATCCTTCCAGAAATCGCGCAGCACATCCTTCCAGGCGAGCTTGCCGTCGGAAATCTCGTCGAGCTTTTCCTCGAGGGACGCGGTGAAGTCGTACTCGACATAGCGCTTGAAGAAGCTTTCGAGGAAGGCCGACAGCAACCGGCCCTTGGCCTGCGGCACCAGCCGTCGCTTGTCGATGGTGACGTAGTCGCGGTCCTCGAGCGTCTTCAGGATCGCCGTATAGGTGGAAGGCCGGCCGATGCCGAGCTCTTCCAGTTTCTTGATCAGCGAAGCCTCGGAATAACGCGGCGGCGGCTCGGTGGTGTGCTGCGTGGCGTTGATCGCCTGGCGGACCAACTGCTCGCCGGCGCGGATCTCGGGCAGGCGGCGGTTTTCCTCGTCTTCCGCGTCGTCTTCCTTCTGGTCGGTGTAGGCGGCAATGAAACCGTCGAAGCGAACGACCGAGCCGATGGCGCGAAGCTCGGCGGTGCGCGATCCGTTGACTGCCTCGATCTCGGCGGTGGTGCGCTCGATCTCGGCCGGCTGCATCTGGCTGGCGATGGCGCGCTTCCAGATCAACTCATAAAGCCGCATCTGGTCGGAATCGAGATATTGCCTGACCGATGCCGGGGTGCGCATGAAATCCGTCGGGCGGATCGCTTCGTGCGCTTCCTGGGCATTCTTGGCCTTGGTCGTGTAAAGGCGCGGCTTTTCCGGCAGGTATTTCGGGCCGAATTCCTTGGCGATGGCATCGCGTGCGGCGTCGATCGCCTCGGGCGCCATCTGCACGCCGTCGGTTCGCATATAGGTGATCAGGCCGGTGGTCTCGCCGCCGATCTCCATGCCTTCATAGAGGCGCTGTGCCACCTGCATGGTGCGGCTGGCCGAGAAGCCGAGGCCCGATGAGGCGGCCTGCTGCAGCGTCGAGGTGGTGAAGGGCGGGCCGGGATTGCGCTTGGTCGGCTTGGCTTCCACCGACACCGCCTTGAAGGTCGCGCCTTCAAGCATCGACTTGATGTCGTCGGCCTGCGCCTTGTTGGAAATGTCGAGCTTTTGCAGCTTCTTGCGGTCGAAGGCGGTCAGCCGCGCTTCGAAATTCTCGTTGCGCGGCGTGCCGAGCAGAGCGGCTATCTGCCAGTATTCCTCGCGGATGAAGCGCTCGATCTCGGATTCGCGGTCGCAGACCAGACGCAGCGCCACCGACTGAACGCGGCCGGCCGAGCGGGCGCCCGGCAGCTTGCGCCAGAGCACCGGCGACAGCGTGAAGCCGACGAGATAATCCAGCGCCCGGCGGGCCAGATAGGCATCGACCAGCGGCGCATCGATCTGGCGCGGATTGGCCATTGCTTCCAGCACCGACGATTTGGTGATGGCGTTGAAGACGACGCGGCTGACCGGCTTGTCCTTCAGCGCGCGCTTCTGCTTCAGCACCTCCAGCACATGCCAGGAGATGGCTTCACCCTCGCGATCCGGATCGGTGGCGAGGATCAGGCCGTCGGCATCCTTGACCGCCTTGGCGATGTCGGCAAGCCGCTTGCCCGAAGCGGTGTCGACCGCCCAGGACATGGCGAAATCCTCGTCCGGACGCACCGAGCCGTCCTTGGCCGGCAAATCGCGGACATGGCCGAACGAGGCCAGAACCTTGTAGTTCTTGCCGAGGTATTTGTTGATTGTCTTTGCCTTGGCCGGCGATTCGACGACGACGACGTCCATGAGGTCTCATATCAGCTGTGGTGCGGCAGAAGAATTCCGCTGCGCGCGACGAAATCTTGTTCTATTTGTCGCTCACATGGCGGCGCTTTTGCATCCGGTCAAGGGGAAGCGCCCAAATTGCGGGGTTCTCCGCAGCAATACACTCTTAGAGTGTATGGCGAAAATCACAGAATTTTGGGAAAGGGAGTTGGTGGTCCCCGAGTCATCGGAAACGACCCGATCTGTTTTCCACCGAGTCGCTGAAATGCTGCCCCGAGCCATAACAGGCGGCTTTAATAGCAAGCTGTGGCGCCGGTCGCCGGCTGAAAGAGGGATGCCCGGCGACCAGCCCTTGTCCCGCCATCGGGCGACTGGGTATCGGGTATCTTAGTCGGGCTTGACGATATGCCAGACCTCGCCGACACCATCTCCGGTCACATCGCCTGGTTTCTTGTCCTTGATGAAGGTATAGACCGGTTTGCCGTCATAGGCCCACATCTTGGTGCCGTCGGTGCGGTCGACAACGCTCCATTCGTCGTCCTGCTTGGCGCCGGCCTCGGCCTTCAACGGCGGCCAATTGGTGGCGCATTTGTCGTAGCAGTTGGTCTTGCCCTTCTCGTCCTTGTCATAGGTATAAAGCGTCATGCCGTTGGCGTCGGTGTAGATCTTGGTGCCATTGACCTCGGCTTCCTTCCACGCGTCGGCGGCGAAGGATGCGGCGGTGCTGAACAAAAGCGCTGCCAGCCCAACGGTTATGGTTCTCATGGAAATCTCCTTGACTGATATCTCGAGACGCGCGGGAAATCGCGGCCTCACCGCATCAACGCCTGCGCGTTGTCGTTTCTTCCCCGGCAAGTGCGTTCGGCAAGGGATGATCTTGCCAACACAATGGTGATTGGTGGACAAGGCTGCGCGCCGCTATATCAGCCGCTGCACTGGAGTTCTTGGAAATGGCATTGGACATTGGCTATGTCAGCGCGGTCGGGGCGGGAGCGATCTCGTTCCTGTCGCCTTGCGTGCTGCCGCTGGTGCCGCCCTATCTCTGCTATATGGCCGGCGTCTCGGTCGACGATTTCCGCGGCAATGCGGGTGCGGCGGCGCGCGAAGGCGCCCGCGGTGCGCTGCTCTATTCCTCGATCGCCTTCGTGCTAGGCTTTTCCACAGTGTTCGTTGCGCTCGGAGCCGGTGCGTCGACCATCGGCCGGCTGTTGCGGGTCTGGCAGGAGCAACTGGCGATGGGTGCCGGTGTGCTGATCATCCTGATGGGCCTGAACTTCCTCGGCATCCTGCGCATCCCGCTGTTGTCGCGCGAGGCGCGCTTCCAGTCGCAGGGCAAGCCGGCAAGCGCGGTCGCCGCCTATGTCATGGGGCTGGCTTTCGCGTTCGGCTGGACACCGTGCATCGGCCCCGTGCTGGGGCCGATCCTAACGCTGGCCGGCGGCCGCGAGACGGTGGGCGAGGGCGCGCTGCTGCTTGCCGCCTATTCGCTTGGCCTCGGCATCCCGTTCCTGATCGCGGCGCTGTTTTCGGGCGCCTTCATGCGCTTCCTCGGCAAATTCCGCGTCCATCTCGGCCGCGTCGAAAAGGCGATCGGCGCGCTGCTGGTCGTCGCCGGCGTGTTTTTCCTCACCGGTGGCGTGCAGACCGTGTCCTACTGGCTGCTGGAGAATTTCCCGGTGCTGGGGCGGTTGGGGTAGGCACCCGACACTAGATCTGCACTCTGGACCCACTGATTAAGAGTCAGCTGCACCACCATCTCACCGGAATTTAACCGCATTGGTGCAGCATGGCGCCACTGCTATCGTGTCTTGATTCCCAACCCTTTCATTCGGTTTGTCCTTTCATGAGCCAGAGATCCTGCCTGTCCGTCATCCTCGCCGCCGGCGAAGGCACGCGCATGAAGAGTGCGTTGCCGAAGGTGCTGCATCTGATTGCCGGGCTGCCGATGGTGGCCCATGTGGTGAAGGCGGCCGAGGCCGCTGGCGCCGGCAGTCAGGCGCTGGTGATTGGCCATGGCGCGGAAGACATGCGCAAGGCCGCGGCAAAATTCGCTCCGGCGGCGGAGACCTTCGTGCAGGAAAACCGCCTTGGCACCGCTCATGCGGTATTGGCCGCGCGCGATGCAATATCAAAGGGTTATGACGATATCCTTGTGATGTTTGGCGACACGCCGCTGATCGACGCTGATGCTCTGACCGTGGCGCGGCTGAAACTGGCGGAGGGTGCTGCCGTCGTCGTGATCGGTTTCCGTCCGCCCAATCCGACCGGCTATGGCAGGCTGATCGAAAAAGACGGCAAGCTGGTCGCAATCCGCGAGGAGAAGGATTGCTCCGAGGAGGAGAAGAAAATCACGTTCTGCAATGCCGGCATGATGGCGGTGGCCGGCGCGCATGCGCTGAAGCTGCTCGACGCGGTCGGCAACAAGAATGCCAAGGGCGAGTACTACCTCACCGACATCGTCGAGATCGCCGGCGCGCGGAGACTCGACGTCGTTGCCACCGAAGCCAGCTTCGAGAGCGCGCTCGGCATCAACAACCGCGCCGAACTGGCGCAAGCCGAGGGCATCTGGCAGGCGCGCCGCCGCCATGAGGCAATGCTGTCGGGCGTGACGCTGATCGCGCCGGAGACCGTGTATTTCTCGCACGACACCGAAATCGGCGCCGACACGATCGTCGAACCCAATGTCTGGTTTGGCCCAGACGTGAAAATCGCCGGCGGCGCCAAGATCCATGCCTTCAGCCACATCGAAGGCGCCACTATTGCAGCGAATTGCGATGTCGGGCCGTATGCGCGGCTGCGGCCGGGCGCCGATCTCAGGCAAAAGGCCAAGGTCGGTAATTTCTGCGAGGTCAAGCAGGCTGTTATCGAGGAGGGCGCCAAGGTCAACCATTTGACCTATATCGGCGATGCACGGGTCGGCGCGGGCGCCAATATCGGTGCCGGCACCATCACCTGCAATTATGACGGCTATTCGAAATTCTTCACCGACATCGGCGAGGGCGCCTTTGTCGGTTCGAATTCCTCACTGGTGGCGCCTGTCACCATCGGCAACGGCGGCTACATTGCTTCAGGCAGCGTCATCACCGAAGACGTACCCGAAGATGCGCTGGCCTTCGGCCGCGCTCGCCAGAAGACGATCCCCGGCAAGGGCAGGGAATTGCGCGAACGCTTTGCTTCGGCCGCTGCGGCGAAGAAAAAGTAACTCGGCCCGCAAAAAGCCGAACGAGTGCAGTAACCGGATTGCAAGAGCGGCCTGTCATGGTGCATCGACAGGAATAAGCGTTCCGTTACACGGGACGAAATGCAATGTGACTTTCGCGGCAGGCCGGCCATCCCTAAATAGCGCTGGTTTTCCATGGGAATCGGGGGCTTTCTGGATGTGCGGCATCGTTGGAATCGTCGGCCACTCGCAGGTTGCGCCGCTCATCGTCGATGCGCTGAAGCGGCTCGAATATCGCGGGTATGACTCGGCCGGCGTTGCCACCATCGACCACGGTGCGCTTGCCCGCCGCCGCGCCGAAGGCAAGCTGGTCAACCTCGAACGCCTGCTGAAAAACGAGCCGCTCGACGGTACGATCGGCATCGGCCACACGCGCTGGGCGACGCATGGCGTGCCCAACGAGACCAATGCGCATCCGCATTTTTCCGATGGCGTCGCCATCGTCCACAACGGCATCATCGAGAATTTCGCCGAATTGCGCGCCGAGCTGATCCGCGACGGCTATTCTTTCTCGTCGCAGACCGACACCGAGGTCGTGGCGCATCTGGTGGCGAGCGAACTCGCCAAGGGGCTGAAGCCGGTTGATGCCGCGCACCAGGCGCTGAAGCGGCTGGAAGGCGCTTTCGCATTGGCCATCATGTTCAAGGGCGATGAAGACCTGATCGTCGGCGCCCGCAACGGCCCGCCGCTGGCTGTTGGCCATGGCGATGGCGAGATGTTCCTGGGGTCAGACGCCATAGCGCTCGCCCCGTTCACCAATTCGATCACCTATCTCGAAGATGGCGACTGGGCGGTGGTGCGCCGCGACGGCGTCACCATCTTCGACATTGACGGCACAAAGGTCGACCGTAAGCGCCAGCAGTCGCTCTCGACCAGCTTCATGGTCGACAAGGGCAATCGGCGCCATTTCATGGAGAAGGAAATCCATGAACAACCCGAGGTGATCTCGCACACGCTGGCGAATTATCTGGATTTTGTTGGTGGCGTTTCCAAGCCGCTCGACCTGCCTTTCGATTTCGCTAATATCGACCGGCTGGCGATTTCGGCTTGCGGTACGGCGTATCTCGCCGGCCTGATCGGCAAATATTGGTTCGAGCGCTATGCGCGGCTGCCGGTCGACATCGATGTCGCCTCCGAATTCCGCTACCGCGAAATGCCGCTGTCGAAAAGCGACGCGGCTTTCTTCATCTCACAGTCGGGCGAGACCGCCGACACGTTGGCCTCGCTGCGCTACTGCCGCAAGGTTGGGATGAAGATCGGCGCGGTCGTCAATGTGCGGGAATCGACCATGGCGCGCGAATCCGACGTCGTGCTGCCGACGCTGGCCGGGCCGGAGATCGGCGTCGCCTCGACCAAGGCGTTTACCTGCCAGCTGTCCGTGCTGGCGTCGCTGGCCGTGCGTGCCGGCGTGGCGCGCGGCACGATTTCGAAGGAGCAGGAAAAGATCTTCGTGCGCGAGCTTTCGGAGGCTCCGCGCTTTGCCAACCAGGTGCTAAAGCTCGATCATCAGATCGAAAAGATCGCGCGCGAGCTCGCGCACTACAAGAACGTGCTCTATCTCGGCCGCGACACCAATTTCCCGCTGGCCATGGAAGGCGCGCTAAAACTCAAGGAAATCTCCTACATCCATGCCGAGGGCTATGCCGCGGGCGAACTGAAGCATGGCCCGATCGCGCTGATCGACGAGAACATGCCGGTCATCGTCATCGCGCCACATGACCGCATTTTCGAAAAAACCGTGTCGAACATGCAGGAAGTGGCGGCACGCGGCGGCAAGATCATCCTGATCACCGACAGCAAGGGTGCGGCACTGACGAGCGTCAAGACGATGGAGACGATCGTGCTGCCCGACGTGCCGGAAATCATCTCGCCGATCATCTACGCATTGCCGATCCAGATGCTGGCCTATTTCACCGCCGTGTTCATGGGCACCGACGTCGACCAGCCGCGCAATCTGGCGAAATCGGTGACGGTGGAATAGCTATCGGCAACTCACCATTTGCCACCGATCAACCGGTGGCAAATTTGTATCGGCCGATGATACATTTGCTTGCGTGCCGGTCTGTATCAATGTATGATACAGACCAGAGGGATCGTTTCGTTCAAAGGCAAGGCGGTCGAAGCGGTTGCCGAAGGGAAGGCGCCAAAAGGCTTTCCGCCAGATTTGGTTGCCCGCGGCGAACGTCGCCTCCGCGCAATTGCCAACGCTGCCCAACTGAATGACCTTCGATCGCCGCCCGGAAATCACCTCGAAGCCCTGAAAGGAAGCCGCGCCGGACAGCATTCAATTCGCATCAACGACCAATGGCGCATCTGCTTCAAATGGACCGCCGCTGGCGCTGAAGACGTGGAGATCGTCGATTACCATTGAGCAGGCATTTGCCCTGAACCCTTGAGGACCCTGAATTATGCTCAAGTTCGCACGTCCAGTTCATCCTGGAGAATTCCTGCGCGAAGAATATCTCGTCCCGCTCGGCATGAGTGCCGGCGCGCTGGCAAAAAATCTCAATCTTCCGCGCACCCGTATCGAGCGCATTGCCAAGGAGGAGATCGGCTTGACCCCCGATACGGCCCTCCGCCTCGCCAGATTTTTCAACACCACACCCGAATTCTGGATGAATTTTCAACAGGCCTATGAGCTTGAAACCGAAGCCAAGAAACTGGCGCCGGAACTCGAGAAAATCGAACCGCTGGACGCGGCGGCATAATCGGCGCTTTAAAAACTTCGCAGTTCCAATACGCCCTCTGGTTCACTATGTTGCGCTGCAACCCGCGTTCCCGGTGAACCATGTCCGACGCTCCCAAGACCTCCGGCATGACCCGGCTGAGGAACTATTTCCTCACAGGCTTCGTCGTCTGTGCGCCACTGGCGATCACCGCCTATATCGCCTGGTCGTTCATCGGCTGGGTCGATTCCTGGGTGAAGCCCTATATTCCGGTGCGCTACAGTCCGGACTCCTACCTGCCGTTTCCGGTTCCGGGGTTCGGGCTGATCGTGGCGCTGATCCTGATCACGCTGATCGGTTTCCTGACGGCCAACATCGTCGGCCGAGCCATCGTCAATTTCGGCGAACGGCTGCTTGGCCGCATGCCGCTGGTGCGCGGCATCTATGGTTCGCTGAAGCAGATTTTCGAGACCGTGCTGTCCAACAAGGGCGACATGTTCCGCCAGGTCGGGCTGGTCGAATATCCGCGCAAGGGTGTTTGGTCGCTGGTTTTCGTCGCCAGCGAGAAGGAGACCGAGATCAACCAGAAGCTCGATCAGGAAGGCGATCCGCTGATTGCGGTGTTCATGCCCTGTACGCCGAACCCGACGACCGGCTTTCTGATGTATGTACCGAAGTCGGACATCGTGCTGCTCGATATGACGATCGAGGACGGCGCCAAGCTGATCGTCTCGGCCGGGCTGGTGGCCCCCGAGGTCAAGCCAATGGTCGTCGTGAATGGCGAGCCGATCGAGGGGATGCTTGCCAATCCATCGGTTGCCGCCTTGGCTCAGCCGGCGCGCAAGAGTCGCACGGCTTCGTCGCGCCCGAACAAGTAAAGCAGCAGGCGCAACGCCTCGCCTCGGTCGGACTGGAGCTCCGGATCGCGCGACAGGATCAGCCTGGCGTCGTCGCGCGCGGCCTCCAGAAGGTCGGCATGCGCCTCGATGCGCGCCACCTGGAAACCCGGCGTGCCAGACTGGCGGGTGCCCAGCAATTCGCCTTCGCCGCGCAGCTTCAGGTCTTCCTCGGCAATCAGAAACCCGTCTTCGGTCTCGCGCATTACCGACAGCCGGCGTTTCGCGGTCTCGCCGAGCGGGTCCTTGTAAAGCAGCACGCAGGAGGAGGGCTTGTCGCTGCGCCCAACACGCCCGCGCAGCTGGTGCAACTGGGCCAGGCCAAAGCGTTCGGCATGTTCGATGACCATGACGGTGGCGTCCGGTACATCGACGCCGACCTCGATGACCGTGGTGGCGATCAGGATGCGTGTTTCGCCCTGCTTGAAGGCGCGCATCGCCTCGTCCTTGTCGGCGCCCTTCATGCGGCCATGGACGAGGCCGATGCGGTCGCCGAACAGCGGCTTCAGCGAGGCAAAACGGTCCTCGGCCGACATCAGCTTGATCTCTTCGGATTCCTCGACCAGCGGACAGATCCAGTAGATCTTCTGGCCGCCGGCAACGGCGTCGACCATGCGCCCGACCAGTTCATCGAGCCGCTCCAGGGGCAGTGTGACGGTGCGAATCGGCTGGCGGCCGGCCGGCTTCTCCGTCAGCTTCGACACGTCCATGTCGCCGAAGGCGGTCAGCACCAACGTGCGCGGGATCGGTGTGGCCGTCATCACCAGCATGTCTGGCGCATCGCCCTTGGCGGTGATGGCAAGGCGCTGGTGGACACCGAAGCGGTGCTGCTCGTCGATGACGGCGAAGACCAGGTCTTGGAAGGTGACCGTCTCCTGGAACAGCGCGTGGGTGCCGACGATGATGTCGATCGCGCCGCTGGCCAGGCCTGACAGTGTGTCGGTGCGCTCTCGGCCCTTTTCACGGCCTGTGAGGATAGCGATGCGGAGCCCGACCTTGGCGGCAAGCGGCGCGATGGTCGCCAGGTGCTGACGCGCCAGGATTTCCGTCGGTGCCATCAAGGCGGCCTGGCCGCCGGCCTCGACGGCACGCGCCATGGCCAGCAGCGCCACGACCGTCTTGCCGGAGCCGACATCGCCCTGCAAAAGCCGCAGCATGCGTTCGGGATCGGCGAGGTCGGCATTGATTTCGGCCAGCGCGAACTCCTGGCTTGATGTCAGCGAGTAGGGCAGTGCGGCGCGCAGTTTCTCGACGATGCTGCCGTCGCCGACCAGGGGACGGCCGGACAGGCGGCGGACTTTTGCCCGCACCAGCGCCAGCGAAACCTGGCCCGCCAGCAACTCGTCATAGGCCAAGCGCCGCCATGCAGCGCCGTCGACAGAGACGTCGATCGGGTCCGCCGGATTGTGGATACGGGCAAGCGCGTCACCAAAGGCCGCAAAGGTGTGCCGGCGCATGAAGGCGCCATCCTGCCATTCGGGAAATTCAGGCACGCGCGCCAGCGCCTGGCCGATTGCCCGGCGCAGCACCTTGCCCGAGAGCCCGGCGGTGAGCGGATAGACCGGTTCGACCAGCGGCAGGTTCTCCGCTTCGCTGGCCAACGCGATATGGTCGGGGTGGACCATGCTTGGGCGGCCATTGAACCATTCCATGCGGCCCGAGACCACGACATGCTCGCCTTCGGGCATCGCCTTTTCGAGATAGGAAGCATGCGCATGGAAGAAGGTCAGCGCGATCTCGCCGGTGTCGTCATGGGCATAGACCCGGTAGGGCACCGACCTGTTGCCGCGCGGCGGCGGCTGGTGGCGGTCGATGCGCACGTCGAGCGTGACGATCTGGCCTTCGGCGGACCCTGCAATACCCGGACGGCTGCGGCGGTCGATGACGGTGTGCGGCAGCACGAACAGAAGGTCGCCCGCGCGGGCGACGCGATCACCCAGATCGGCCGCGACAACCTTTTCGATCAGGGCGCCGACCTTCGGCCCGACGCCGGCAAGCGAGGTGATCGGGACAAACAGCGGATCGAGGATGGTGGGGCGCATGATGATGTCAGCTTATGTCGCGACGGCTACAGCGCAAGGCTGACAGCACCTTCTATCCACGCTATATGCGCCGCAGCAAGTGAGGATGCGGCACAATGACCGGAACGACGAGATCAAGCGAGGGGCTGGACGCCCACCGCCGCAAGCTTCTGTTTCGCTCCTGGCATCGCGGTATGCGCGAGATGGACCTGATCCTTGGCACTTTCGCCGACGCCGAGATCGGCGCCTTGACCGGCGAGGAAATCGACCAATATGAGAAGCTCCTCGACATTCCCGACACCGAATTCCTGCCCATGGTCACCGGCGAACGCCCGGTCCCGGCGGACATCGATTGTGCCGTCCTGCAAAAGATCCTGGCATTCCGCCACTCCCTGACATTTTGAACAACCACATTCAAAACGACGTGATTTCATGAGCCTCATTCCCACCATCGGTCTGCCGAAAGGCCGCGCCGGCCAGCTTATCGTCGACGGCGTCGCCGACGGCTACGAAGCTTTCGCGCTGGTGCAGGCGGCACTCGAGATCGCGCCCGACAAGCCGGTGCTGTTCGTGGCGCGCGACGGCCAGCGCCTGCCGGCGATCATCGAGGCGCTGTCCTTCGCGGCGCCAGGTCTGCCGATTCTCGAACTACCGGCCTGGGATTGTCTGCCCTACGACCGCGTCTCGCCTGGTTCGGACGCCGCCGCCAAGCGCCTCGATGCGCTGACCGCCATGATCGCGCTGGCGAAAAAGCCGCACCGCGCCGTCATCCTCACCACCGCCAATGCACTGCTGCAGCGGATTCCGCCGGCTGAACTGGTCGAGGCACAGACTTTTCACGCCAGGCCCGGTAACCAGATCGACATGAACGCACTGGTGTCGCGGCTGGAAACATCCGGCTTCGAGCGCGTGCCGACGGTGCGCGGCATCGGCGAATTCGCGGTGCGCGGCGGCATTCTCGACCTGTTCGCGCCCGGCTGGACCGAGGCGCTCAGGCTCGACTTCTTCGGTGACACGCTGGAATCGATTCGTGTCTTCGATGCCGCCACCCAGCGCACCACCGGCCAACGCAAGTCGATGGCGCTGCAAGCGATGAGCGAAGTGGCGCTGACGCCGGAAACTATCAGCCGCTTTCGCCGCTCCTATATCGAAGCTTTTGGCGCACCGCAGCGCGACGACGGGCTCTATGCGGCGGTCAGTGAAGGACGACGCTTCGCCGGCATGGAGCACTGGCTGCCGTTCTTCTACGAGCGGTTGGAGACGGTGTTCGACTATCTCACTGATACGCCTGTCGTCTTCGATCATCTGGCGCATGAGGCACTGGCCGAACGCCACACGCTGATCCTCGATCACTACGAAGCGCGTAAGAAGCAAGCCGGCGGTGCGCTGAAGGACGCCGTGCCCTACAAGCCGGTGCCGCCGGACCTGCTCTATCTCTCGCCGGAAAACCTGATCGCCTCGCTCGGGCCGCGCGAAGCGATCGATTTTACGCCGTTCGATGCGCCCGATGCCGGCGCGAAAAAGGTCTTTCACGCCGGTTCGCGGCACGGCCGCAGCTTCGTCGAGGAACGCGCCGACCCGAACGTCAATGTGTTCGATGTCGTCGTCAAACACATCGCCGACGAGCGCGCGGCGCGCCGCCGCGTCGTCATCGCCGGCTGGACCGAAGGATCACTCGACCGGCTTGGCCAGATCCTTGGCGAACACCACCTCGGCAATCTCAAGCAGGTCGCGACGCTGGCGGAAGCCGAAAAGCTCGAGGCGGGGCAGGCGGCTCTTGCCGTGCTACCGCTCGAATCCGGCTTCGAGACCGAAAGACTGGTCGTCGTCGCCGAACAGGATATTCTCGGCGACCGGCTGATCCGGCGCTCGAAGCGCAAGAAGCGCCCCTCGGATTTCATCGCCGAGGCCTCGGCGCTGTCGGCCGGCGACATCGTCGTCCACGCCGACCACGGCATTGGCCGCTTCATCGGCCTGCGTACCATCGAAGCGGTCGGCGCGCCGCATGATTGCCTGGAAATCCATTATGCCGGCGATGACCGGCTGTTCCTGCCGGTCGAAAACATTGAGCTCTTGTCGCGCTACGGTTCCGACACAGCCGAGGCGACGCTGGACAAGCTTGGCGGCGGCGCCTGGCAGTCGCGCAAGGCGCGGCTGAAGAAACGCCTGCTCGACATGGCCGGGCAATTGATCCGTATCGCCGCCGAACGGCAGATGCGCGTCGCACCGGCGCTGGTGCCGGCCGAAGGCCTCTATGGCGAGTTCGCCGCCCGCTTTCCCTATGAGGAGACCGACGACCAGCAGACGGCGATCGACTCCGTGCGCGACGACCTTGGCGCCGGCAAGCCGATGGACCGGCTGATCTGCGGCGATGTCGGCTTCGGCAAGACCGAGGTCGCGTTGCGGGCCGCCTTCATCGCGGCGATGGAAGGATTTCAGGTGGCGGTGGTGGTGCCGACGACACTGTTGTCGCGCCAGCATTTCAAGACGTTTTCGCAGCGTTTCTCAGGCCTGCCGATCCGCGTTGCCCAGGCCTCGCGTCTGGTCGGTGCCAAGGAGCTGGCGGAAACGAAGAAGGGCATTGCCGAGGGCCAGGTCGACATCGTCATCGGCACCCATGCGCTGCTTGGGTCCGCGATCTCGTTCAAGAATCTTGGGCTGCTGATCATCGACGAGGAGCAGCATTTTGGCGTCAAGCACAAGGAACGGCTGAAGGACCTGAAGACCGATGTGCACGTGCTGACGCTGTCGGCGACGCCGATCCCGCGTACGCTGCAACTGGCGCTGACCGGTGTGCGCGAGCTGTCGCTGATCGCTACGCCGCCGGTCGACCGCCTGGCGGTGCGCACCTTCATCTCGCCCTTCGATCCGCTGGTGATCCGCGAGACGCTGCTTCGCGAACGTTATCGCGGCGGGCATTCCTTCTATGTCGTTCCGCGCATCAGTGATCTGGCGGAAATCCATGATTTCCTGAGAGAATCCGTGCCTGAATTGAAAGTTGCGGTGGCCCATGGCCAGATGCCGCCGGGCGAACTCGACGACATCATGAATGCCTTCTACGACGGCCAGTACGACGTGCTGCTGTCGACCACCATCGTCGAATCCGGCCTCGACATCCCGACCGCCAACACGCTGATCATCCATCGCGCCGACATGTTCGGCCTGTCGCAGCTCTACCAATTGCGCGGCCGCGTCGGGCGTTCGAAGGTGCGCGCCTATGCGCTGTTCACGCTGCCGGCCAACCGCAAGCTGACCGACACCGCCGAGCGCCGGCTAAAAGTGCTGCAATCGCTCGACACGCTGGGCGCCGGCTTCCAACTGGCCAGCCACGACCTCGACATCAGAGGCGCGGGCAATCTTCTGGGCGAAGAGCAGTCCGGCCACATCAAGGAGGTCGGCTTCGAACTCTACCAGCAGATGCTGGAAGAAGCCGTCGCCGAGGTGAAGGATTCCGGCGAGGTTCAGGATGGCGGCTGGTCGCCGCAGATCGCCGTCGGCACGGCGGTGATGATCCCGGAAAGCTATGTTCCGGACCTGCAGCTCAGGCTGGCGCTCTATCGCCGTCTCGGCGATCTCGAAAACACCGAGGAGATCGATGCTTTCGGCGGCGAGCTGATCGACCGCTTCGGCCCGCTGCCCGAGGAGGTCAAGCATCTCCTCAAGATCGTCTTCATCAAGGCGCTCTGCCGCAAGGCCAATGTCGAGAAGCTCGACGCAGGACCGAAGGGCGTCGTCATCCATTTCCGCAAGCGTGAATTCTCCAACCCGGTTGGGCTGGTCCGGTTCATCGGCGAGCAGGGTTCTTTGGCCAAGATCCGGCCGGACCACAGCGTCGTGTTCGTGCGCGACTGGCCAACGGCCGAGAAGCGGCTGGCGGGCTCCGCGGTCGTCATGACGCAACTGGCGCGGCTGGTGGAGAAGGCGGCGGCGTAGGGCAGGGGTAGGACACCGCCTCGCCAGGCCGCCATTCGCCACGCGGCCAAATCCGGTCTAGAATAGGAAATCGGCTTCGTGTATGGAGCCGCGATCCCCATATGGGGCGGGTTGGCGGGCGATGGCGCTTGCTTTTGTTGTTTGACGCAATTCCGGACGGAAAACCGTTTCACGCTTTTCCTGGAGTTGCTCGGAAAGAGCGTTGGGTGCAGCGATGACGAAATGGTCGCCGAATTCTTGGAGAGCGATGCCGATCAAGCAGGTTCCTGCCTATCCGGACCTTGCCGCGCTGAAGACCACGGAAGCCCAACTCGCGACCTTTCCGCCGCTGGTTTTTGCAGGTGAGGCACGCAAGCTGAAGAAGCAGCTTGCGGCTGTCGCTGCCGGTGACGCATTCCTTCTCCAGGGTGGCGATTGCGCCGAGAGCTTCGCCGAACATGGCGCGGACAACATCCGTGACTTCTTCCGCGTGTTCCTGCAGATGTCGGTGGTGCTCACCTTCGCCGGCGCGCAGCCGGTGGTCAAGGTCGGCCGCGTTGCTGGCCAGTTCGCCAAGCCGCGCTCGTCAGACAACGAGACCAAGGGCGGGGTGACGCTGCCTAGCTATCGCGGCGACATCATCAACGGCATCGAATTCGACGCCAAGTCGCGCATTCCCGATCCTGCCCGCCAGGAGATGGCGTACCGCCAGTCGGCGGCGACGCTCAACCTTCTGCGCGCCTTCGCGCAGGGCGGCTATGCCAGCCTGGAGAATGTGCATCGCTGGATGCTCGGCTTCGTGTCCGACAGTCCGCAAGGCGAGAAGTATGAATCGCTCGCCAACCGCATCACCGAGACGATGGACTTCATGAAGGCCGTCGGTATCACCTCGGAAACCAACTACGCACTGCGCGAAACCGATTTCTACACCAGCCACGAGGCGTTGCTGCTCGGCTACGAGGAGGCGCTGACCCGCGTCGATTCGACCTCCGGCGACTGGTACGCCACCTCAGGCCATATGATCTGGATCGGCGACCGCACACGCCAGCCCGACCATGCGCATGTCGAATATTGCCGCGGCATCAAGAACCCGCTCGGCCTGAAATGCGGCCCGTCGCTGACGCCGGACGGGTTGCTGGAACTGATCGATCTGCTCAACCCCGACAACGAGCCCGGCCGGCTGACGCTGATCGCGCGCTTCGGTTCCGACAAGGTCGCCGACCATCTGCCGAAGCTGGTCCGCGCGGTGAAGAAGGAAGGCCGCAGCGTGGTGTGGTCTTCGGACCCGATGCACGGCAACACGATAGAGGCGGCCGGCTACAAGACGCGGCCGTTCGACCGCATCCTGAAGGAGGTGCAGACCTTCTTCGAGGTGCATCGCGCCGAAGGCACGCATCCGGGCGGCATCCATGTCGAGATGACCGGCAAGAACGTCACCGAATGCACCGGTGGCGCGCGCGCCATCACTGCCGAAGAGTTGCAGGACCGCTACCACACCCATTGCGATCCGCGCCTCAACGCCGACCAGGCGATCGAACTGGCCTTCCTGGTCTCGGATCTCTTGAAGAAGAGCCACCCGGTGCAGCACAAGCAGGCCGTGAACGGCTGATTTTCGCCGCGGTCCGAATGAATTCATAAAAAGGCGCCGGAGAAATTCGGCGCCTTTTTCGTTTTTGGTTCAGCGGCCGCGTTCCCAGCGCAGGCCAGCGAGACGGGGATCGGCAAAGGCGGTTCTGGAAAATTCGATCCGTTTTTCAGGAAATTCGCAGATCGCCTGCACACCGAACGCGCCCAGGCGGATCCGCCAGGTCCGTGGCTCCATCGGCTTGGCCTTGGCAAAGCCGCGGCAGGTCAGCAGCGCTATGTTGGCACCTTTGGGGTCACGCGCCGAGCGGTAGCGGATCGCCTCCAGCCCGGCCTCGCGGGCGGCATCGGCAAGGGCCTGGCAAGCCGCGTAATCGGTCGGATGTGTCCAGGCAGCCGCGTCGCGATCAAGCGGCTTCCGGGTGAGATCGATCGCCCTGGCGCATTTGATCGCGGCGGCAAAGGCCGTGTATTCGGCGGCGTCGCTCGGCCAGGGTGTTTTGGGCGACTCGGCAAAGAACAGCAGCCGGTAGAAGGCCATTTCGGCAACCGCCGTCATCACGGTCCCGGCCGCGTAGTAGACGCCCTTGGTCCTGCCGGCGCGGCGGAAGCGCGAACCGTGCGGATAGACCGAGCCGTAGCGGAAGGGCGTCGCCAGGAGATAGTGGAGATGGCGGCATTCGAGCGGGATCCGCGGCTTGGTTTCCTCGATCAGGTCTTCCAGTATCGCCTGCTCGTCGAGCGTGTCGACGATTTTCAGCGTCGAGACATGGTGCTGCGCCTCGACCATGCGCCAGTATTTGCCGTCGATGCCGACGGCCTCAGACGAGAGCGCGACGGGAGTCCAGATAGGCGATGACATCGACAAGTCCGGTGATGGTGAGGATTTTTTCAAGCGGAGCGGCGTCGAACGCCGTGTTGGCGTTCTTCAGCCATGCCCGGGCGACAGCCACGTCGCCGCCGACAATGGCGTCGAGCGAGCGGAACAGCCTGACGAACAGCACGGCGAGCTCGAATGGCTTGGTGCCGCGTTCGAGCAGGAATTCGTCCCTGCGCATGCGCGAAACCGTGGCCTCCGAAACGCCTATTACCGAGGCAAGCATCCTGGCGGTGATGTCCAGCAGGTCGGCCGCGCGCAGCGTTGCCTTGGTAAGGACTGCATTCTCGGCTGCCTTGGCAGCGGTTTGAGGTTGCATCGCGGCGCCTTCCGATTTCTGTGGAAAATATAGCCCGCAGAAATTCATATGGAAAGGGGTGGCGCAAAACAATCCGCAGCGACGATCGACGGGGAAGCTCAGTCCTTCTTGTAAAGCAGCCAGCTTTTGCCGGCCCGACCGGCCATCGTCGAGTGCTTGGTGACGCGGTTACGGCCGCTGACCTTCGAGCGATAGAGCGCCCGGTCGGCCTTGGTGTAGAGATCCTCCGGCCCCTCGGCCTCGGACGCCATGCAGATACCCATCGAGACGGTGACGGTGCCGTAATTGGTGCCGGTCTGACTGCTGGTGAACGGCGTCTGCTCGATCAGGGCGCGAATGCGCTCGGCGATCTCGTAGGTGGCATCCTCGCTGGCGCCCTCGACAATCAGCGCGAATTCCTCGCCGCCGGTGCGGGCGACGAACATGTCGCCGCGAATGCCGGTCTGGAAAATGTCGGCGATGATCTGGATGATCTTGTCGCCAACCGGGTGGCCGTAGCGATCGTTGATGTCCTTGAAGCGATCGATGTCGGCAAGGATCAAGGCATTGAACAGGATGCCCCTGTTGCTGTTGTAGATCCTGGTGATTTCTTTGTCGAAGGCGCGGCGATTCCAGATATGGGTCAAGGGATCGGTATCGGCCAGCCGCTTGTACTCCTCGAGCTTCGACTTGACGCTCTCGAGTTCGGCCGTCTTGTCGCTGAGCGTCGAGGCCACCTGCCGGCCGTGATCGATCGTCGAATTGGTGGCAACCGCCATGGCGTTGGCGATCTTCTGCAAAAGGTCCTGGGAGAGAAGGCTGCGGCCGCTGAGGCCACTCGATGTCTCATCGAGGATCCTGCCGTATTTCTCGATGTGGCTGCGCTCGCTCCGCAACAGCGAGGCGACCTCCTCAAGCTCCCTGGCAATGACGTCCCTGGCATGCTCGACGATGCCCGGGCCATGGTTCTGGGCAAAGAAAGTGCGCCCGATCTGGTCCAGTTCATCCTGTGTCGGCCGGTTGCTCAGCGAAACGACGGCGAGGCTGAGTTCGCGATTGGTGCCGCTCAGGGCCTCGTAGAAGATCTCGTAGTTGCGCGGCAGGCCGAGCACGCCCAGTTGGCGCATTGTGGCGATGACACTGGCTGCGATGTCGGTGCTTCGTTCGGTCGGGACAGGTGCCGGCTGCATTTTTGTTTCTTCCCCTCGAATCCCGCCGCGGAATTCGCGGGTCCCCTTTGTCGCCGATCTGGGGAATGCGACCGACACTCCAGAACAACCTGCGAAGGGATGCGTCCCCACCCACGACCTTCGCTTGCCGTGACCATAAATGCGCTGGCGCTAAAGTTTCCTTAATTTGTAAGAAGCGGACACGGTTTTCTCTATTTTGCTGCTGTAGAAGCTTGAATCTTCGCACCAACAATCCGTGATAACGCCAGTTTGGTGGCGTCGAATCCGAAATGCGCGCATTAAGAATGAAACCGAATTTCGAATTCGCCGCGCCAGTACATGTCGCATTTGCTTGCGCGTGGCCGCCGCAAAGCTGGAATCCTGATGGCGATGCTCGTGCCAGGCAGAATTTTTTTCAACAAGGGGTCGACATGAGTGATGGCCATCAAGGGTCCTGTCTGTGCGGAGCGGTCCGCTTCAGAACGCACGGAGCGCTGCGTGGCGTCGTCTATTGTCATTGCTCGCAGTGCCGCAAGCAGAGTGGGCATTTCTACGCCGCGACCAATGTTGCCAACGCCGACATCGTCATCGAAGGCACGGAAAGCATCACCTGGTACGAGGCATCCGCCTTCGCCAGGCGTGGTTTTTGCAAGGCGTGCGGGTCGGTGCTGTTCTGGGAGCCGCGACACCAGGACTACATCTCAGTCATGGCGGGGTCGTTCGACAAGCCGACAGGCCTTGAGGGCGAATGCCATATTTTCGTCGGCGACAAGGGCGACTATTATTCGATCGACGACGGGCTGCCGCAGTTTGAAAAATCGACGCCGTCCATACCGGTCGCCGAATGATTCTTGGAAAAATCGCCTTATTTCGTTGATCTGGCCAGCAATTGCATTATCCCGTGCCGGTGATTCGGAAAGGGTTTGGCATGCAGCGGCTGATCGGCGCTTATTTCAATTCGGTGCGGGCGTTTCGCAAACTCGCCGTCAGCGAGAAGGCTTTCCAGCAGGAGCTGATGCTGCTGGCGCTTGCCTTGCCGCTCGGCTGGTTCGTTTCGATCTCATGGCGCGGCTATGCCTTGTTGATCGGCGCGGTGCTGCTGCTGATCATGGTCGAAGTGCTGAACACCGGCATCGAGGCGGCATGCGACGCCTTCAGCCGCGAGTTCAATGTCGACATCCAACTGGCCAAGGACTGCGGTTCGCTGGCGGTGCTGATTTCGGTGCTCATCGTCGCCGGCGTCTGGGGCATCGCCATCATCGAGCGGATCACGGGCCTACCGATCTAGAGAAGGTGCTCGATATTCAGATGATACCGGCCTGACCTGAATCTCAAGCACATCCAGCTCAGCTCTCCTTGGCACGCTCCCTGCTGGCGACGTGACGGGCGACGAGCCAGGCAAGGATCGCCACTGTCAGGCCGATGCCAAGCCCGATCAGCAGCCGCTCGTGGCGCATCAATGCCTGGCCGATGAAGTGCTCGGCTCCCAGTCCAAAGACATAACCGACCGTGCCGAACAGCACCGCCCAGATCGCCGACGAAATGGCGTTGAGCATGACGAAGCGCGGCGCGGGGATATTGGAAAGCCCGGCCGCGATGCCGCCGACGAGGCGCATGCCGTAGACGTAGCGGTTCGACAGGACGAAAATGTCAGGATGAGAGTTGAGCAGGCGAAAGGCGCGGCGAAAGCCGGGTCGCTTGCGCAATCTGACGACATAGCGATGGTCGGCAAAGCTTCGTCCGAGGATGAAGAAGAAGGTGTCGCCGGCGAAGGCGCCGAGGCCAGCCGCGACAAAGGCGTGCCACGGGACGAAGACCTGCTGGTGCGCGAAAAAGCCACCGAGGATGGCGGCACTTTCACCTTCGGCGACGCAGCCGATAAAGACAGCAAGCAGCCCATATTGTTCGATGAAATGATGGATGGCCTGCGTCATGAGGGCTGGGTCTGGGGGGCAAGCCGTTCGTCGATCCGTTTCAGCTGTTCTGCTATCTGGGCGATCTCGTCGCGTATGCCGATGATCTGGCTGTGGCGCAGCTCGTCCAGCTTTTCGTGTAGCGCCATGATCTCGATCTCGGCCTTGAGGTTGACCTCGTAGTCGTGGGCGGCGTCGATGCGGTCGCGCGCCGCTTGGCGGTTCTGCGACATCATGATCACCGGCGCCTGCAAGGCGGCGATCATCGAGAGGACGAGGTTGAGGAAGATGAAGGGGTAGGGATCGAACGACTCTCGCCCCAGCAGCCACCAATTGGCACCGATCCAGAGGATCAGGAAGGCGATGAAGGACAGGATGAACGTCCACGAGCCGCCGACGCGCGCAATGGCGTCGGCGATACGGTCGCCCGCGCCCTGAAGGCCGGCAAGATGGTCGTTGATGTCCTGCGCTATGGGCTTGCGGTCGACGGTACTCTGCAGCACCCGCCTCTCAAGTTCGCTCAGGCTCTCCGGGTTTCGCCTCAGCCAGCGATTGGCGAGTTCCGGCACGGTCTTGTTCATGGATGTCTCCATACAAAGCAGCGGCTTGGCAGCCTGGTTTCCATATAGGAAGATGCCGGTTCGTCAAAAGCACGACGTGAGGATGCAAGCAGAATGCCCGATTTCGCAAAAATCCGCGCACGTGCCGCAAAACGCAAGGGTGGCGAAGCGGAGCTTTCGTCACTGCTGGGTCCGGCGCCCGACAATGCCGCCGTGGCAGACATCGCGGACGATCGCATTCTGTCTGTTATGGCCGAGCGGGTCTTTGCCGCCGGTTTCGTCTGGCGCGTTGTCGAACAGAAATGGCCTGGCTTCGAAGAGGCGTTTCTGCGCTTCGAGCCAAAGCGGCTGTTGTTCCAGCCCGATGATTTCTGGCACGATCTGGCTTCCGATCAGCGCATTGTGCGCAACCCGCAGAAGATCAAATCCGTTCGCGACAACGCGGCCTTCGTCGAACGCGTGTCGAAGGAGCATGGCGGCTTCGGCGAATTCCTCGCCAACTGGCCGGCCGACGATCAGGTCGGGCTGATGGCCTGGCTCGGCAAGCATGGCAGCCGGCTCGGCGGCAACACCGGCCAGTATTTTCTGCGCTGGCTGGGTTGGGATGCCTTCGTCATATCGAGCGATATGGCGGCGGCATTGCGCGACTCGGGGCTCGACATCGCCGAAAGCCCGACTTCGAAGAGGGACCTCGACAAGATCCAGGCCCAGATCAACCAGTGGGTGGCGCAGACGGGCCTGCCGCGCCGCCATATCTCGCGCATCCTGGCGATGTCGATCGGCCACAACCATTCTCCGCAAGCGTTGCGCGAATATATGGGCGACGACTGATCGCCGGCAGTCCGGCCACAATCGGTCCGAAGTGGTCCAAACGAACGCCATTGCCCGACGAAATTTGCCGCGCTAAGTCAGCAGGCATGACCAAGAACCTCGACATCCTGCGCATCGCGATCGCCCAGCTCAACCCGACCGTCGGCGACGTCGCCGGCAACCTCGCCAAGGCCCGCGAGGCGAGAGCGGATGCCGCCCGCCAAGGCGCCGATCTCGTGCTCTATACCGAGCTTTTCCTCGCCGGCTATCCGCCGGAAGATCTGGTGCTGAAGCCGGCTTTCCTGAAGGCCTGCGAAAAGGCGGCACAGGACTTTGCCGCCGATACCGCCGACGGCGGCCCGGGCGTCATCATCGGCACGCCGCTAAAGCGCAAGAGCGGCACGCACAATTCGATCATCTTCGCCGATGGCGGCAAGATCATCGCCGAGCGCTACAAGCTCGATCTGCCGAACTACGGCGAATTCGACGAGAAGCGCGTCTTCCAGGCCGGGCCCGAGATTCAGGGGCCGGTCAATTTCCGCGGCGTGCGGATCGGGATTCCGATCTGCGAAGACATCTGGGGCGATATCGACATCTGCGAGACGCTGGCTGAAAGCGGGGCGGAAATCCTGCTGGTGCCGAACGGTTCGCCCTACTATCGCGCCAAGATCGATGTCCGCCACCAGGTCGTCATCCGCCAGGTCATCCAATGCGGGCTGCCAATGATCTATGCCAACCAGCTTGGCGGCCAGGACGAGCTGATCTTCGACGGCGCCTCGTTTGCCATAGGTTCTGACAAGACACTGGCCTTCCAGATGAGCCAGTTCGAGGAAGCAGTCGACGTCACCACCTGGAAAAGACAGGGCGAAGGTTGGGCCTGTTCGGAAGGGCCGATGTCGAAAATTCCGGACAGGGAAGAGGCCGACTATCGCGCCTGCATGCTGGGCCTGCGCGACTACGTCAACAAGAACGGTTTCAAGAACGTCGTGCTTGGTCTCTCGGGCGGCATCGATTCGGCGATCTGCGCCGCCCTTGCCGTCGATGCGCTCGGCGAGGAACGCCTGCGCGCGATTATGATGCCCTACCGCTATACCTCGAAGGACTCGCTGAAGGACGCCGAGGACTGCGCCCGTGCGCTCGGCTGCCGCTATGACATCGTGCCGATCTTCGAGCCGGTCGAGGGCTTTCTGCATACGCTGACGCAGATGTTCGAAGGCACCAAGGAAGGCATCACCGAGGAGAATTTGCAGAGCCGCGCGCGCGGCACCATCCTGATGGCGATCTCCAACAAGTTTGGCTCGATGGTGGTCACCACCGGCAACAAGAGCGAGATGTCGGTCGGCTACGCCACGCTCTACGGTGACATGAACGGCGGCTTCAATCCGATCAAGGACCTCTACAAGATGCAGGTCTACGCACTGTCGCGCTGGCGCAACAGCCATGTGCCGCCGGGCGCGCTCGGGCCTTCGGGCGAGGTGATCCCGAAGAACATCATCGACAAGGCGCCGTCGGCGGAGTTGCGCGAGAACCAGACCGACCAGGACTCGCTGCCGCCCTATCCGGTGCTGGACGACATCCTCGAATGCCTGGTCGAGAACGAGATGGGCGTCGACGACATCGTTGCGCGCGGCCATGACCGGGCGACGGTGACGCGTATCGAGCACTTGCTCTACATCGCCGAATACAAGCGCAGGCAGGCGGCTCCGGGCGTGAAGATCACTAGAAAGAACTTCGGCCGCGACCGCCGCTACCCCATCACCAACCGGTTCAGGGATCGCGGCTAGACACTGAGAACCCGCGGCGGCATCGGTAGCTGGCTCGTCCAAGCCCTTATCGACCAGATGAAGCGGCACGCGGCGATGACTTGCTGCCATTGTTGCAAAATGATCGCACTGGTTGGACCAGATACACTTTTGGCGTGCGCTGATCTTGGCGATGCATCTGGGCGTCTCTATAAGGACCTCTCCGCGATTCATTTGCGGGAGGTCCGAATGGCAGTATTTCAAATGGTAATGCGAGGCCGCGAAGCCTAGGTCTCATCTGGCGTTCCGCGAGGGTTTTGCCCTCGCACCGACGCCGGATCGAGCGCAGGCTTATGCCGATGCCGGTCGCCGCCCGACTACGGGCGAGACGCCAAATATGCCGCTCCGCCTGGGCACTCGTTGGCCCCTTGCGCGGCTTCTTCAATTTTCGACCTTACTGGGATCGGGCTCGTTCGCGCCCGAATGACATCATGGCTCGTTTTCGAATCGATTTGCGCGCGAGCGCCTTTCGCAACGTCCTTGGCTTCACGCTCACCCATTGGTGGCGCCAGCCGTGGCGGCTTTCGCTCATCATGGGCGGCTTCCTGCTGTCGACACTGGCCGACGTCCTGACGCCGCTCTATTCCGGCCGGCTGGTCGACGCCGTCGCCAGCAGCGCCGGTGCGGACGCCATTGCCTGGAATGCCGCGATGACGGCGTTTTCGATGCTGATGGCCCTGGCATTGACCGGCGTTGTTTTGCGCAACCTTGCCTTCATGGGCATCGTCGAATTGACGCTGAAGATGATGGCGGATATCGCCGCCGACGCCTTCCATCGCGTCCAGCGCTTTTCCACCGACTGGCATGCCAACAGCTTTGCCGGCTCGACCGTGCGCAAGGTGACGCGCGGCATGTGGGCGCTCGACCTGCTCAACGACACGATCCTCATCGCGCTGCTGCCGTCCGTCGTCATGCTGGTCGGCTCGACGCTGCTGCTCGGCTGGTTCTGGCCGTTGATGGGCGCGGTGGTTGCCGCCGGTTCGGTGCTATTCATCATGGTGACCGCGATGCTGTCGCTTGGCTATGTCGCCCCGGCGGCAAGGCTCGCCAACACATGGGACACGCGCCTCGGCGGCTCGCTGGCCGACGCGGTCAGCTGCAACGCCGTGGTCAAGGGCTTTGGCGCCGAGGAGCGCGAGGAGCGCCGCCTCGCCAGGGTCGTCGCCAAATGGCGTGCGCGCACGCGGCGCACCTGGGTGCGCGGCACCATCAACGGCACCACGCAAGGGGCGCTGCTGCTGGTCATGCGGGCCGCGGTGATCGGCCTGGCGCTGATGCTGTGGTCGTGGGGGCAGGCGAGCGCCGGTGACGTCGCCTTCGTGCTGACCTCGTTCTTCGTGCTGCAGGGCTATCTCAGGGATATCGGCACGCACATCCGCAATCTGCAGCGCTCGATCAACGACATGGAGGAACTGGTCGATTTCCAGTCCGAACCGCTCGGCATCGAGGACCGGCGCGGCGCAAAGCCGATCCGGATCACTGAAGGACGGATCGGCTTCGATAACGTCACCTTTCACTATGGCAGTCACCGATCGGCGCTCTATCGCGACTTTTCGGTCGATATCGCGCCTGGTGAACGTGTCGGGCTGGTCCGCCATTCGGGTTCGGGCAAGACGACCTTCGTCAAGCTGATCCAGCGGCTCTATGACGTGAATGCGGGAAAGATCCTGGTCGACGGCCAGGATATCTCGCAGGTGGCGCAAGCGTCGCTGCGCGGGCAGATCGCCATCGTCCAGCAGGAACCGATCCTGTTCCACCGGTCGCTGGCCGAGAACATCGCCTATAGCAGGCCGAGCGCGACGCAGGATGAGATCGAGCATGCCGCAAAGCTGGCGAGCGCGCATGATTTCATCACCAACCTGCCGAAGGGCTACGGCACTCTGGTCGGCGAACGCGGTGTGAAACTGTCGGGCGGCGAGCGTCAGCGCGTGGCGATCGCGCGTGCCTTCCTTGCCGATGCACGCATCCTGATCCTGGACGAGGCGACATCGAGTCTCGATTCGGAATCGGAAGTGCTGATCCAGCAGGCGATGGAGCGGCTGATGGTCGGCCGCACCACGTTGGTTATCGCGCACCGGCTTTCGACGGTGCGGGCGCTCGACAGGCTCTTGGTCTTCGATCGCGGCAGGATCGTAGAGGAAGGCTCGCATGACGAGCTGATCCGGCTGAAAGGCGGCATCTATCGCCGCCTGTTCGAGCGCCAGGCGCTGGAACTGACCAAGGGTCTGGTGATCTGACCCTGAGATGGCCTCCGGCTTCGGCCGGAGGCCACCTCTAACCGCCGGCCGGCCGCCGGGTATGCGCCGCCTGAGGCGCGCCGCCCCCGGTCTTTTCATTATGTGCGCCATGTTCTATGTCTGCCGGGCAGCGCGGGGGCGCGTCTTGTCAACCGCAAAAGCATCCGGTACGCCCCGCTCATGACAGTTACCGTTCGTTTCGCCCCGTCGCCAACCGGCCGCATCCATATCGGCAATGCGCGCACCGCCTTGTTCAACTGGCTGTTTGCGATGAACAACAAGGGCCGCTTCATCCAGCGCTTCGACGACACCGATATTGCGCGCTCGAAGCAGGAATTTTCAGACGCCATCCTCTACGACCTGCATTGGCTGGGCATTTTCCCGGACGCCACCGAGTATCAGTCGCGGCGTTTCGAGATCTACGACGCGGCGGTCGAGAGGTTGAAGACGGCAGGCGTTCTCTATGCCTGCTATGAAACGCCGGAGGAACTTGATCTCCGCCGCAAGGTGCGCCGAACGCGCGGCCTGCCGCCAGTCTATGGCCGCGAGGCGCTGGCCCTGACGCACGAGCAGATCGCCGAATACCAGGCCGATGGCCGCCGGCCGCACTGGCGTTTTCTCCTCCCCAATTTCTCGGGCGATCCGCAACAGCCGGAACGCACCGAAATCCAATGGAACGATCTGGTGCGCGGCGAGGAAACCGTCGACCTCGCCTCGCTTTCCGATCCAGTGCTGGTGCGCGAGGACGGTACTTACCTCTATACACTCCCCTCCGTGGTCGACGACATCGAGATGGGCGTCAGCCATGTCATCCGCGGCGACGACCACGTCACCAATACGGGCGTGCAGATCGCGCTGTTCCAGGCACTGGCTGCCGCGCCGCCGGTGTTCGGCCACCACAATCTCTTGACCACGTCCTCGGGCGAGGGGTTGTCGAAGCGCACCGGCGCGCTCTCCATCGAAAGCCTGCGCGAGGACGGCATCGAGCCGATGGCCGTCGCCTCATTGGCCGTGCTGGTCGGCACCTCGGAGAATGTCGCGGCGGTGCCGACGATGGGCGAACTCGCCGAACGCTTCGATCCGGCGGCGACATCGAAATCCGCGGCCAAATTCGATCCGGACGAGCTGTTCGTGCTCAACCGGACACTGCTGCACCACATGCCGTTCGCCGAGGCGCAAGACCGGCTGATCGTGCTCGGTGTCTCGGGCGAGCAGGCCGAACCGTTCTGGCTGGCGGTGCGCGGCAATCTCGACAGGCTGGCCGATGCGGTCAATTGGTGGCGTATCCTGCGCGAGGGACCGCAGGAGAAGCCGGAGTTTTCCGATGACGACCGCGATTTTCTTCAACAGGCCTTCGACCTGCTGCCGGAGGAACCCTGGACCGCGACGATCTGGAAGGACTGGACGGGCAAGATCAAGGAAGCGACCGGCCGCAAGGGCAAGGCGTTGTTCATGCCGCTCAGAACAGCCCTTACCGGACTGCCCTCGGGGCCGGAGCTTGCAGATCTATTGCCGCTGATGGGTCGGGAAGGAACGTCGGCCCGACGACCCTGACCTTGCGCTGTTCCGGCGGCAGCGCGGACACCGGCGACGTCACCGGCTTGGCGGAAAGCCGTTTGATCGCCTCGCGGTCGAGTCCCCCTGCCAGATTGGCCAGGGTTTCCGGATCAGCGCCCGGGATGGAAACGGGGACTGGGATGAACGGTGCAGCGTCCGTTTCGGGCTGCGATTGCTCCTGATATGGCGGGTTACCGGCGATGATCTGGAAGCCTTGCGCGGCGGCGTTGCAACCGCAAGCCGGTGGCCGCGACATGTCGGGCTGCTTGTAGAGATAGGCGGTCGGCAATTCGCTGTAGGGCCGGCCGGTGACCGATGACGTCATCGAGGCCGAATCGTCATCCATGCCGCGCGAGTAGAAAACCTCCATCTCGGTGCCTGGGCAGCTCGATTCGCAATTCTTCTGGTCGCGTTCGAAATCGCTCGCCGAGGCCGAGTTGGACATCGGGAAGAAGTAGCCGTCGCAGGTGCGCACACAGGAGGTGTGGAATTCACCGCCGACGCTCGGAAAGTCCGGTACGCCGGGCCGGTTGAGCACCCGGCGGACGCTGCGCTCCTCGCCAGGATCGCCAAGCTGGTCAAGTGGATCTGGCGTATCGAGCTGCTGGCTGTTGCCGCCGAAAAGCTGATCGAACAGGTTTGTGCCGCCGCCTTCGCGGTCCGCCTCCTGCAAGGGCGCGCGCCGTGGCGCAACGGTGTCGTCGCGGCAGCCATTGGCATCAAGTGCCGCCACGACGCGCTCGCGGTCACGGCGCGAGCCACCGCCGGCCATCCGCTCGCGCTTGTTTTGCAAGGCGTCGAGATTGGCATTCATGCGGTCGATGGTGGCGTTGAGCCCGGCGCATTGATTGAGGTTGCGGTCAAACAGGGAAAAGCCGCACCCGGCCCGGCTCGCTTGGCCGCGGGCCTTGGAAATCTGCTCATGCTGCCTGGCAATTGCGGAATCGTATTTCCGGATCAGTGCCGGACCGCCGCCACCGCCGCGTGAGGCCGCGGCAAGATCGGCTTCCAACTGGCGGCAGACCCGCGAGGCGGCCCGTGGCTCGGCTACCCCCCATGTTGCGGACAACAGGAGGCCAAGCAGCACGGCAGCATGCGCTTGCTTCCACCCTCCGCTTGCCATCCGCCCAAACTCCGCCTGCCCAAATCCCGCCCGTTGGCCCGCAAGGCTACCGTGTTCGCGGTTAACCGCAGTTTACCGCGAAATCCGCGTTCAGCCCAGATTGACGACCGCCTGCGCCTTGTGAGCGGCTTCGACCACGGCAAGCGCCGTCATGTTGACGACGCCGCGTGAGGTCACCGATGGGGTCAATATGTGCGCCGGCATGTCGGTGCCGAGCAGGATCGGCCCGACATGCAGCGCATCCATCATGGTTCTGAGCGCGGTCAGCGTGATGTTGGCCGAATCGAGGTTGGGGAATACCAGCAGATTGGCTTCGCCCTTCAGCCGAGAATGCGGATAGACGCGCTGACGCAGATGCTCCGACAAGGCGGAATCGGCATGCATCTCGCCGTCGCACTCCAGTTCGGGTGCAATACGCGCCAGGATCGCCGCCGCTTGCCGCATCTTGAGCGCGCTGGGTGAATCGCGCGAGCCGAAATCGGAATGCGACAGGAGTGCTGCCTTCGGCTCGATGCCGAAGCGCTGGATTTCTTCCGCCGCCAGCACCGTCATCTCGGCGATCTCCTCGGCCGTGGGATCGACGGAGACATGCGTGTCGGTCAGGAAGATGATGCCGCGCTGCGAGATCAGCATCGACAGCGTCGAGAGGTCGCGATCCCTGACGCCGGTGCGCGGACCGATGATCAGGGTGACGTTGCGCAGATGCCGCTCGAAGCGGCCTTCGAGGCCGCAGACCATGGCATCGGCATCGCCGCGCTTCAGCGCAAGTGCTGCGATCACCGTGTTGTCGGTGCGCACCATGGTGCGCGCGGCCTCCGTCGTCACGCCGCGCCGGCCGGCGAGTTCGATCAGCAGGTCGACATAGTGGCGATAGCGCGGATCGTCTTCCGGATTGATCAGGCCGAAATCGACACCGGGCTTGATGCGCAGCCCGTAGCGCTTCAGGCGCACTTCGATGACATGTGGGCGGCCGATCAGAATCGGTTCTGCGATGCCTTCCTCGAGCACCACCTGGGCGGCGCGCAGCACGCGCTCGTCCTCGCCGTCGGCATAGATGACGCGCTTGGCGGTCGATGCCTTGGCCGACGAGAACACCGGCTTCATCACCAGGCCGGAGCGGAAGACGAAGCGATTGAGCTTGTCGATATAGGCGGCGGAGTCGGTGATCGGCCTTGTCGCGACACCGGTGTCGCAGGCGGCCTTGGCGACCGCCGGGGCGATGCGCAGGATCAGGCGCGGATCGAAGGGCGAGGGGATCAGGAACTCGGGGCCGAAGATCGGCGTCTCGCCGGAATAGGCGCGGGCCGCGACATCGGAAGGTTCTTCACGAGCGAGCGCTGCGATGGCCCGCACCGCGGCCATTTTCATCTCCTCGTTGATGGCGCTGGCGCCACAGTCGAGCGCACCGCGAAAAATGTAAGGAAAACACAGTACGTTGTTGACTTGATTAGGAAAATCGGAGCGGCCGGTGCAGATCATCGCATCGGGACGCGCCGCACGCGCCACTTCCGGCATGATCTCCGGATTGGGGTTGGCCAGCGCCAGGATCAGTGGCTTCGGCGCCATGTGCTGGAGCAGTTCCGGCTTCAGCACGCCTGCCGCCGACAAGCCGAGGAAGACGTCGGCGCCTGATATGACATCGGCCAGCGTGCGCGCCTCTGTGTCTTTCACATAGGGGTCCTTCCAGCGGTCCATCTCGTCGACGCGGCCCTTGTAGGCGACGCCGAAACGGTCGGTGACCCAGATGTTTTCGACCCGCGCGCCGAGCGAGACCAGCAGGTTGAGGCAGGCAAGGGCGGCAGCGCCGGCGCCTGAAGTGACGATCTTGATGTCCGATATGGTCTTGCCGGCGAATTCCAGCCCGTTGAGTACGGCGGCAGCGACGATGATCGCGGTGCCGTGCTGGTCGTCGTGGAACACCGGTATGCCCATGCGGGCCTTCAACTGCTCCTCGACCTCGAAGCACTCCGGCGCCTTGATGTCTTCGAGGTTGATGCCGCCGAAGGTCGGCTCGAGCGCCGAGATCGTCTCCACCATGCGCTCGATGCCGGGCGCGTCGATCTCGATGTCGAAGACGTCGATGCCGGCGAATTTCTTGAACAGGACAGCCTTGCCCTCCATCACCGGCTTGGAGGCCAGCGGGCCGATATTGCCGAGGCCGAGCACCGCCGACCCGTTGGAGACGACACCAACCAGATTGGCGCGCGCCGTATAGTCGGCGGCGGTCGCCGGATCGTCACGGATTTCCAGGCAAGGGGCGGCGACACCAGGCGAATAGGCGAGCGCGAGGTCGCGCTGATTGCCGAGCGGCTTGGTCGCCTGGATCTCGAGTTTTCCCGGCCTTGGGTGCTTGTGGAAGTAGAGGGCGGCTTCGTCGAGGTCCGAACGTGCCGTCTTTTTGCTCTCGCCTTCCATGCGGCCGCTCCTCCGAAATCTGCCTGGAGATTCCCTTTTAGCATGCAGCCGACGTTTTTCGCGACGCTAATTGACGCGCTGGCGGCTTTACCCTGCGGCGCTTCGAAAGTCATTATCTATCAAGCGCTTATGCCGACTTGGCAGCAAATGATTGCTGCTGGTTGGCAGGCGCGTCGATCAAAAGGCGCTGACGTAGAGACCGCCATCGACCGGTATGTTCTGCCCGGTCAGATAGCCCGCATGGACCGAGCACAGGAAGGCGCAGATCTGGCCGAATTCCTCCGGTGTGCCGAGACGCTTGGCCGGAACATCGGCACTGATGCGTGTCTTGCGGGCCGCCGCGGCGGCGGGATCCTCTGACGTGCCGGCCTCGTGCGGCCCGCGCAGCCGGTCGGTGTCGAGCTTGCCCGGCAAAAGACTGTTGATGGTCACGTTGCGATCGACCACCGTTCGCGCCACGCCGGCCAGGAACGAGGTCAGGCCGGCGCGTGCGCCGGACGACAGGTCCAGGCCGGGGATCGGAACATAGACCGACAGCGAGGTGATGTTGACGATGCGGCCGAAGCCGCGCGCCGCCATGCCGTCGAGGACAGCCTGCACCAGTTCGATCGGCGTCACCATATTCTGGGTGACGCCTTCGAGAATCTTTTCGCGGTCGAGCGTGCGGAAATCGCGAAGCGGCGGTCCGCCATTGTTGTTGACGAGGATATCCGGTTCCGGGCAGGCCGCGAGCAGCGCCTTCTGCACCTCGGGCCTCGAGACGTCGCCAACGACTTCCGTCACCGTGACGCCATAGCGCTGGCGCAGTTCCGCAGCGGTTTTCGCCACCAGTTCGGCATTGCGCCCGTTGACGACGACGTCGCAGCCGGCTTCCGCCAGCGCCATGGCACAACCGCGCCCAAGTCCCTTGCTCGAAGCGCAGACAATGGCCTTCTTCCCGCTGATACCGAGATCCATGATGATTTCTCCTTGTGAGCCGGCGGCAAGCTAGTCCTTCGGCTGGACCAATCGCAACCGTCATACGTTTGTTGCATGAATCGGGGCATAGGCTCTCGCGAAGGCAACGGTGAAAAATCGCGATGTCCGGCCAAGAGCCCCGCACTTTCCGCAGCATGTTCATTTCCGACGTCCATTTGGGCTCGAAGGCGGCCAAGGCCGAATTCCTGATCGATTTCCTTAGACATCACGACGCCGACATCATCTATCTGGTCGGGGACATCGTCGACGGCTGGCGGCTGCGGCGGAACTGGCACTGGCCGCAAAGCCACAACGACGTCGTGCAGAAATTGCTGCGCAAGGCGCGCAAGGGCGCCAACATCACCTACATCGCCGGCAACCATGACGAATTCGCCCGCCAGTTCCAGGGCGTGCATTTCGGCGGCATCGTCGTGGCCGACCGTGCCATCCACGAGACCGCCGACGGCAAGCGCCTGCTCGTCATCCATGGCGACCAGTTCGACACCGTCGTCCACAATGCGCGCTGGCTGGCCTATCTTGGTGATCACGCCTATGACGCGGCCATGCTGGTCAACCGCGTGGTGACGCGGCTGCGCCAGCTGCTCGGACTGCCTTATTGGTCGTTCTCCTCCTGGGCCAAGGTCAACGTCAAGAAAGCGGTCAACTTCATCGGCTCGTTCCAGACGATGCTTGCCGAAGAGGCGCGCCGCTCGCATGTCGACGGCGTCGTCTGCGGCCACATCCATCATGCCGTCATCGAGAATTTTGGCGATGTCCAGTACATCAACACCGGCGACTGGGTGGAAAGCTGCACGGCGGTGGTCGAGCATTTTGATGGCCGGATGGAAATCCTGACCTGGGCACAGGTGCTGCCCGAGGCGCCGGACGAGCCCTTTATCCCGTTGCTCATCGAAGACCGGGTAGGGCAGGCGGCATAGCGCCGGCGTTCCTTCCCGCTCCGGCGGCAATCGATTGGTCCAACCGGTTTCGCCCGGTTTTCGCGCATGTTAAGGGATCGACACGCGTTGCCGTCCGGCCAAGTGCAGCGTGATTGGATCGATTCATGTCCCTGCCGCCGCTTTCGCCCGAACAACTCGTCAAGCCGCGTCATTTCGAACTGCGCATGAGCTTGATCTTCGCGACGCTGTTCGTGCCGCTCGGAACGCATCTGCCGTATTTCCCGCTGTGGCTGCAGGCCAAGGGTTTTCATGCCGAGCAGATCGCCGTCATCCTGGCGGCCCCCATGTTCCTGCGCGTGGTGACGACGCCGTTGCTGACCGCGCTGGCCGACCGTGCCAGGGACCGCGCCGATGTCTACGTCGCGCTGGTGGCTGCGTCGCTGCTTTTGTCGGCCGGTTATTTCCTGACGCCGACCTACGCGATGGTGCTGGCGGTGTCGCTGGCGCTGACCATCGTCTGGACGCCGCATTCGCCGATCGCCGATTCGCTGGCGCTTTCAGGCGTGCGCCGCTTCGGATCGAACTATACGAGCATGCGCAAATGGGGCTCGATCTCCTATCTGCTCGCCAATGTCGCCGGTGGCTTCATCCTGTCGGCAACCGGCTCGCGGGCGGTTCCGGTGATCATTCTCGTGGCGTTTGTCGCGGCCCTTGCCGCCGGGCTGCTGGCGCCGCGTCTTGGCCGTCCGCGGCGCGCTTCGCCGCTGTCGGCCACCGACATCCAGCATTCAGCACCGAAGCTTCTCAACCCGTATTTCCTGTATTTTTCCATCGGCGTCGGCGTCATCACCGCCAGCCACGCATTTCTCTACGGCTTCGTCTCCATCTACTGGAAATCGATCGGCATCAGCGATTCGGTTGTGGGCTTTTTGTGGGCGTGGGGCGTGGTTTCGGAAGTCTGCATGTTCATGATGTTCACCCGCTTTTTCGACCGGTTCTCCGTCGTGTCGATCATGGTGATGGCAGGGATCGGCTCGATCGTGCGCTGGATCGCCTTTCCGCTGGTCTGGCCGCTCGGCCTCGGCGTTGCCGGATTTTTCGGCGTCCAGACGCTGCACTCGGTCTCTGTGGCGCTGGTGCTGATCGGCCTGCAGAAGATGATCGGTGAAACGGTGTCCGAAGAGCGGACAGGTGCCGCGCAAGGCATCGCCTATTTCTCCAACGGCTTCTTCATGGCGGTGGCGACGTTGGCGTCCGGCCCGCTATACGAGCGTTTCGGCGTCGACGGCTTTTTTGCCATGATTCCGATCGCCTTGATCGGCCTGGTGCTGATCGGGCTTGCGGCGCGCTCAGCCCCACAGCGCCTTATCAGGCGGTGACACCAGCGAGCCCTGGTAGACAAGGCCGGGCACACGGTCGCGAGCAAGCAGCAGCGGACCGTCGAGGTCGACGAAATCGGCATCCTGAGCAAGCAGCACCGCCGGCGCCATCGCCAGCGACGTACCGACCATGCAACCGACCATCACGCCGAAACCGAGTTCGCGGGCGCGATCGCGCAACACAAGGGCAGCTGTCAGGCCGCCCGACTTGTCGAGCTTGATGTTGATGGCGTCGTAAAGGCCGATAAGAGCTCCGAGATTCTTCACCTCGTGCACGCTTTCATCGGCGCAGATCGGCACCGGATGCGCAATATGGCGCAGGATCTCGTCATGGCCGGCCGGCAGCGGCTGTTCGATCAGCGCGATGCCTTGCTCGGCGGCAAAAGCGAGGTTTGCCACGATATTATCGTCGGTCCAGCCCTCATTGGCGTCGAGGACGATGCGGCTGTCGGGCGCCGCTTGGCTGACCGCGCGGATGCGGGCGATGTCGTTGTCGCCGCCGATCTTGACCTTGAGCAGGGGTCGCGCCGCATTGGCGCGGGCCTGCGCCGCCATCGCTTCCGGTTCGCCGAGCGACAGCGTGTAGGCGGTTTCGAGCGCCCGTAGTGGAGCGGCACCGATGCTGGATGCCACCGGTTTGCCGCTCAGCTTGGCTTCGAGGTCCCACAGCGCGCAGTCGATAGCGTTGCGGGCGGCTCCGGCCGGCATGGCCGTGAGCAAGGCGGTTCGGCTGATGCCGCCGGCGATCCGGTCGCGCATGGCTTCGATCGCCTCGAGCACGCCGTCCATCGTCTCGCCATAGCGCTTGTAGGGAACGCATTCGCCGCGGCCGGCGTTGCCGCCGTCGCTGATCGTGCAGGAGATCACTTCGGCTTCGGTCTTGGAACCGCGCGAAATCGTAAAGGTTCCGGCGATTGGAAAACGCTCGGCCTCGACCGAAATGACACGCGCCATATTTTTCTGCTCCTGCTATGCGACAAGCGTTGTCGGCAAATCGACAGGTCAGACCCGTCAGGCTAAACAGGACGCCATGTTGACCATTGGCAAGCGCGACGCAAGCGGCACGACCGCGGGGGAGGCTGACCACGAACCGCGCGTGGCAATCGGCGAGGAGGACGGCGTTCTCGGCTGCGCCTTCTCCGGAATCTGGACGACACGGACCGTCGCGCTGATCGACGCCGACATGCGCAAGATCGAAAAACGAAGCGGCTTCAAAACTTTGGCGCTCGATCTTTCCAAGATCGAGAAGATGGACACCGCCGGCGCCTGGCTGATCGACCGGCTGGTAAGCGCCTTCGAGAAGAAGGGCGTCGAGATCCAGATGCAAGGCCAGAGCGAGATCGCTTCGATCCTGCTCGACGCTGTGGGCGAGGCCGTGCGACGCGAACCCGAATCCGGCGCCGCCGGTCCGCCCAATATCGTCATCCGCGCGCTGGAGGCGGTCGGCCGCCGCGTCTACGAGATGCGCGACGACTTCCTCGCCTCGATGAACATCCTCGGCGCCACCATCCGCGGCGCGCAGATGAAGCTCGGTCGTGGTCATGCCGTCAATCCGGCGGCGATCTTCAACCAGATCGACCGCATGGGCGTCGGCGCCATTCCGGTGGTGGTGCTGATGTCGGCGATCGTCGGCGCCATCGTCGCCCAGCAAGGCGCCTATCAGCTCAGCTATTTCGGTGCCGATATATTCGTCGTCGACCTGGTCGGCGTGCTGATCCTGCGCGAACTCGGCGTGCTGATGACGGCGATCATGATCGCCGGCCGCTCCGGCAGCGCGATCACCGCCGAGATCGGCTCGATGAAGATGCGCGAGGAGGTCGACGCGCTGAAGGTCATCGGGCTCAACCCGATCGGCGTCCTGGTCTTTCCACGGCTCGTGGCGCTGGTCATCGCCTTGCCGTGCCTGACGATCATCGCCAATTTCGCCGCTCTCGGCGGCGGCATACTGGCTGCCTGGCTCTATTCCGACATCGCGCCGGCCGCCTTCATCGACCGGCTGCGCGTCGCCATCGATCTCAGCACGATTTTCGCCGGCCTGATCAAGGCGCCGTTCATGGCCATGATCATCGGCACGATTGCCTCGGTCGAAGGCATGAAGGTTGGCGGCAGCGCGGAATCGCTCGGCCAGCACGTGACAGCCTCGGTGGTGAAGTCGATTTTCGTCGTCATCATCCTCGACGGGCTTTTCGCCATGTTCTACGCAGCGATCGAGTTTTGAGATGAAGCTGCGAGACCGGAAAAAGGCAAGTGCGCTGACTGACGACACGGGCGAGGGCGACATCGTGCTTTCCGCGCACGACATCAGCGTGTCCTTCGCCGACAAGCTCATCCTCGACAAACTGTCGCTCGATATCAGGCGCGGCGAGATCCTTGGCTTTGTCGGCGCCTCGGGCGCCGGCAAGTCAGTTCTGCTGCGAACCATTCTCGGCCTGACGCGCAAGCAGTCGGGAACGATCAAGCTGTTCGGCGTCGATGTCGAGAAGATCAGCGAAGTGGAGCGTCTGCGCATCGACATGCGGCTTGGCGTGCTGTTCCAGCACGGCGCCCTGTTTTCGGCATTGACGGTACAGGAAAACGTCCAGGTGCCGATGCGCGAATATCTCGACCTGCCCAAAAAGCTGATGGATGAGCTGGCGCTGCTCAAGATCGAACTGGTCGGATTGCCGCCTGACGCGGCACAGAAATTCCCTTCCGAACTTTCCGGCGGCATGATCAAGCGCGCCGCGCTGGCGCGGGCGCTGGCACTCGACCCCGATATCGTCTTCCTCGACGAGCCGACATCCGGCCTCGATCCGATCAGCGCGGCCGAATTCGACGAACTGGTGGTCAAGCTGCGCGATACGATGGATCTGACCGTTTATATGGTGACGCATGATCTCGACACGCTTTTCACGGCGTGTGACCGGGTGGCCGTGCTCGGCAAGAAGAAAGTGCTGGTCGAAGGCACCATCGACGACATGCTGAAGAGCGAGGAACCGTGGGTAAAGTCCTATTTCCGCGGAAAACGCGCCCGGCAACTTGATCTTGCGGCGCGCGCATAGCCATAAGTGGGACAATGGAAACCAGAGCCAACTACGTCATTGTCGGCATTTTCACGCTGGCCGCGATCCTGGCGGCGTTCGCCTTCGTCTACTGGACGGCTGCGATCGGCGACAAGGGCGAGACGACGGTGCTGCGCGTGCGCATTCCGGGTTCGGCGTCCGGACTAGGCCGCGGCAGTTTCGTGCTGTTCAACGGCGTCAAGGTCGGGGATGTCAGGCGCGTCTATATCGACGTCGACAATCCGACCGTCGCCATCGCCGATACCGAGATCGATCGCCTGACGCCGATCACCAAGTCGACGCAGGCCGATATCGGTCTTGCCGGCCTCACCGGACAGGCCAACATCGAGCTCAAGGGCGCCGATCCCAAGGAAGTGAAACTCCTCGACCAGGCGGAAAAGGAAGGCAAGGTCGCCGAGATCGTCGCCAATCCCTCTGCCGTGACCAACCTCCTGCAGACAGCGCAGAACATCTTCACTCGCGCCGACAAGGTGCTCACGGAGCTCGAAGGCTTCACCAAGGACGTTCGTGGGCCGCTGACGCAGACCGTGCAGAACGTGCGGACCTTCTCCGACGCGCTGGCCAAGAATTCCGACGGCATCGACAAGTTCCTGTCCGCCGCCAGTGCGCTGTCCGATGAGCTGAAAGGCGTTTCCGGCAAGCTCGACGGCACGCTGAAGGCAGCCGAAGGCCTGCTCAACGCCGTCGACAAGGACAAGATCAAGAGCATTGTCGCCAACGTCGATACGGTGACAGGCAACCTCAAGGAGACTTCGAAACAGCTCGACGGCGTGATCAAGAACGTCGACACGGCGGTCGGGTCGGTCAACGATTTCGCCAAGCAGACGCAAGGCACGCTGGCCAAGGTCGACGGCGTGCTCGACGGCATCGATCCGGCGCAGGTGCGCACGGCGCTTGCCAACATCCAGAAGGCCAGCGAAAACGCCAACAAGGCCGCCGCCGACATCGCGGAGGTGACCGAGAAGTTCGCCAACCGCGCCGACGACATCAACCAGACGATCAAGGACGCCAAGCAACTGGCGCAACGCCTCAACGACGCCTCGGTGCGTGTCGACGGCATTCTCGCCAGGGTCGACCACTTGCTCGGTTCAGGGCAGGCCGATGGGGTGATGGCCGACGCCAGGGCCACACTGAAATCGTTCAAGCAGGTTGCCGACACGCTGAATGCCCGCCTTGGCGTCATAACCGACAATCTGACGCGTTTCTCGGGCCAGGGGCTGTCGAATGTCGAAGCACTGGTGCAGGACAGCCGCCGCTCGATCAGCCGCATCGAGGAGGCGGTGACCGATCTCAGCCGCAATCCGCAGCGCATCCTTTCGGGTGGCGAGGGCGAGGTTCGGCAGTTCAATGGCAGGGCGCGGCGTTGACTTCGGCGTCGGCGCGCCGCAAGAACATGAGCCGCGAAAGCGGGTTGATCTTACGATCCGGGGACAACGGGGATCGCGTGTGAAGTCTGTGTGGGTGAGAACGGGCGGGTTGACATCGGCTGCGGCTCTGCTTGCCCTAACGCTGGCCGGCTGCGCGGTGTTGGGCGGCAAGCCTGCGCCACTCGACACCTTTGAGCTGTCGGCGCCTTCGGTCGATGCGCATGGCCACAGCCGCCGTCAGATCCTGATCGCGCAGCCATCGGCGCTCAAGGCGCTGGACAGCCAGAACATCGTCATCAAGCCGTCGGATCGCTCGATCCAGTATCTCAAGGGCGCGCAATGGGCCGACCGGCTGCCGCTGATCGTGCAGGCGCGGCTGGCCGAGACGTTCCAGCGCTCAGGCAGCTTTGCCGGCGTCGGCAAGCCGGGCGAGGGCCTGGCCATCGACTATCAGGTGATCGTCGAGATACGTTCGTTCGAGGTGCGCGTCGACGGCGGCGAGCATGCCGAGGTCGACCTGTTCGTGCGCATTCTGAACGACCGCAATGGCGAGGTGCGTGCCTCGAAGAGCTTCACCGCATCCGCGCCGGTTTCGGGCAGCGGCAATCCAGCCTATGTCAACGCGCTCGACAACGCGTTCGGCGATGCCGCCAGGCAGATCGTGCGCTGGACGGATTCGGTCATCTGAGCGCGAGGCGCCGGAATCCCATCAAACTCTTCTACCTACAAGCGGTCGAAGATGTCCGGCCGGAGCTTTCCAGTCTTCATCACGTGCTGCAGGGTGTAGGCCACAGACAGCGCGTCATCGAGCGCGTCGTGCCCCTGCAATGGCGGGTGTTCGATACCATAGTAGTCCGCAAGCTTGTTGCTCGGCGTTCTCGCCAGATCCTCGGTCGGCATCCCAGCCTCGACCAGCAGCCTGACGGCGTTGTCGAACCGGGTGGCCGGGATCGAAGCTTGAATGCCCGCGATATAGCAACTGATGGCGACCATGTTCAGTTCGTCCTTGCCCCAGGACCAGAACCGCGCTCCATCGGAAAAGCGATCGACGTCCGCGAGGGCTTCCCCGAGGTCTACCCCTTCGGTCTCCAAGTCTTCCTCGGTGATGCCGGTCAGCTTGGTGAAGAACGGGTCGAGGGCGTATCTGTTGCCAAACCGGTCGACCGGTCTGATATAGGCCTTGTGCGTGCCCAACAGGGGAAAGTCGTCCCCGAGTCCTAGTCTGACGGCGCCGATCTGCACGATCACCGGGTCGGGGTCGTGGGCCGCACACCAGAATCGACGTTGCGAACCTTCGAGGCAAAAAAACTCGCAGTCGAATATGATTGCCGTCTTCACGATCACATCCTTTGAGCGTAGGCGGAGCTTTGCCAGTGGACTTGGTGCCGTTGGGAATCGGACTTTGGACGATTCCCGAACGCATCCAGGTTCAGCGCGTGCTGGATGTTAAGGCAGTCACAGGCGGGACCCATGGCCCCGCCTATTCAATTGCTGTCTTAGTGCAGGCGGCCGCTGGCGTGGGCCAGCATGGTGTAGACCTTGCCGGTGTCCGACGTCAGGTAGGTCTGCGCCATGATGTTGTCGCGGTCGTTGCGCGAGACATCCTTGAGCAGCTTCTCGAAATCGTCGCAGTAACGGTCGACGGCGGCGCGGAACTCGGCCTCCGCCTGATACTTGCGACGGATCTCGTCGAACGTCTGCTGACCCTTCAGCGTGTAGAGCCGCCGCGTGAACACGTCACGCTCGCCGCGCCGGTAGCGGTTCCACAACTCGATCGACGCTTCGTGATCGATGGCCCGCGCGATATCGACGGAGAGCGAGTTCAGCGATTCCACGACATGCAGGGGCGAGCGCTGGGCAGGGGCCGCGCGCGGCCCTTCCGAGGGTGCCGCGGGCCTCAGGTCCTCGTCGTTCGACGCCGCGGTCAGGAGATCGCGCACCCAGCCGCCTTGCGGCGTGCGGGCACTGGCGTCCGAACGCTGGCGCGGCGCCGCCTCGGCCGGACGCTCAAGGTCGAGCGTGCCGCGCAATGCAGGGCCGCCCAAGGGCGCCTGAGGCGTGCGCAGCTCCGGCTGCGGTGCTGCCGGTGCGCGACGCGGTGGTTCGGCGGCGCGTGCGGTCGGCGCTTGCGGCGCCGGGCGCAGATTGCGTGGCTCGGACCCGTCACCATTGCGGCCAGATTTCGCAACGATCTCGGAAAGCTCTTTCAGCGCATTGATCTGCTCGGAAACGGCGCGGCGGATTGCCGAGGTCGATTCCTTGGCCTCCTCCGGCATTTCGATGACGCCCTTCTTGAGCTCGGCGCGGGTGAGGTCGAGCTCGCTCTTGATCGAGCCAGCGGTGCGCCGCATCTCCTCGGTCGCATCGGCGAAGCGCTTGGTAGCCGAATCGACGACGTCGGTGATGGCGTTGCGGATCTTGTCGGCCGACTCCATCGTCTTGCCCTCGGCGTTCTGCAGCGTCTGGCCGACGAGGTTTTCGAACGAGCGCATCACCCTTTCGAGATCTTCGGACTTCTTGACCAGGCCGACCGCGAGATCCTCGAGCGACGATTGCCGTTCGAGCGTGTGTTCGAGGTTGCTCTGGGCCGAGCTCAACAGGTCCGAAGCGCTGGACAGCAGGCGGCTATGTTCGTCGAACTTGGTGGCGATCGACGCGACCTCGCGCAAGGTGGACGACGACAGTTCCGTCAGCCTTGTCGTGTTCGAATCGACCAGTCGCGCCGAGCTGGCGAAGGTCTGAGCGGCCTTCTCCGTGGTGGCGGCGAAGCTTTGCGTGCTGCCGCTGAGGCGTTCATCGACCTGGCCGAGATTGACCGCGGCCTGCTCGATCAGCTGACCGAGCTGCGAGCTGGACTTGGTCATGCGGCCGATGAGATCGGCGACGCTGTCGGACAGCGACGAGCGAGCGCCTTCGACCGCCGACAAGGTCTCGGCGGTACGGCTGGCGAGCGCGTCGACAAGGGCGGCATTCTCGCTGCGCAGCTTCTCGGTGGCGCGTTCGGTGACCTCTGCCATGCTCTTTTGCAGTTCCGAGCCGCCCTGGGCAAAGCGCTCGACCAAAGGCCGCGCGGTTTCGTCGAGGATCTTCGACATTTCGGCCGAACGCGCCGCGAGCATGGTGTTGAGTTCGCGGGTGTTGGCGCCGATCGTCTTGGCGGCATCGTTGGTGCTCTGACCGATATGCTGGCCGACCGCGGTGAACGTTTCCGCGATGACATTGGCGCGCGAGACGAGTTGGGCCTCGGCATTCGACACCTGCTCGTTGAGCTTCTGGCCCATGGTCTTGGCCGTATGGGCGAGGCGGTTCTCGACGCCTGAGACCTGCTCTTCGACACGGGCGGCCGCGGCCGCGGCGCTCGACGCAAGCCGCTCATCGGCGCCGGCAAGCGCCTGTTCGATTTCGCGGGCATGCACGGCCATTTCCTGGCCGGTCCGCCTTGCACGTTCGGCGACCCGTTGCTCGGTGTCGGTAAAGGCGCCGACGATGGTCTCGGCATGCTCGCCGATCGTGGCGGTGCTGCTGGCGATGCGCGACACCAGACGCTGATCCGCGTCGTCGAAGATGCGGCCGATTTCGGAGGCACGGCTCGACAGCGCTTCCGAACCTTCGGCGATGCGCGAGACCAATTGCTGGTCGGCGGCGTCGAAGATGCGGCCGAGGTCCGATGCACGGGAGGCAAGCGCTTCGGCCGATTCGCCAATGCGCATGCCGAGCCGCTGGTCGGCGCCTTCGAAATTGCGCAGGATGTCGCCGGCGCGAGCGGCCAGCGACTGGGCCGTTTCGATGGCGCGGGCGACCAGCTTCTGGTCGGCCGCATCGAACGTGCCGGCGATCTCGCTTGCACGGGCGGCCAGATGATCGGCGGCGTCCTGAGCCCGGGCGGTCAGCTGGTCGGTGGTTTCCTGGGCGCGGGCGGCGAGCTTCTGGTCCGCCATGTCGAAGGCGCCGGCGATCTGGCTTGCACGAGCAGCCAGCTGATCGGCGGATTCATGGGCGCGGGCCAGCAGCGAGCTGGACGTATCTTCCGCGCGGGCGAGCAAGGCGTTCGACGTATCTTCCGCACGGGCGTGCAGGCGACGGTCGGCGTCCTCGAAAGTGCGGGCGATGTCTTCGGCCCGTGCCAGCAGGGCGGCCGAGGTCTGCTCGGCGCGCTCGGCGATCTTGCGGTCGGCGTCGCTGAAAGCGGCACCGGCCTGCTCGTGCAGCGTGCTGGTGACTTCCAGCACCTTTTCGCGCAGGGCGCCGGCGACAAACACGGCGCTCTTTTCGAGCACGGCGCGGACGTTGTCGACGCCTGTCGAGAGCGCACGCTCCATTGTGCCGGCGCGCTCCTCGATGATGCCGGTCTGGCGGCTGAACGCCTGCTCGATCTTCTCGACATCGCTTGCGATCGCCGCGGAGATATCGGTGCTCCTGGCGGCGATCTGGTCGATATGGCCCGACAGCGAGCGGTCGACGTCCCTGCGGGTCTCGACGAGCTTGCTCAGATCGTCTTCCAGTGCGCGGGTCAGCATATTGCGGCCTTCGGACAGCTTGCCGACATGTCCGGCAATGACATCGTCGATATCGCCGCGGCTTTCGGCCAGCTTCTGCAGGTCAGCTTCGAGGGCGCGTTTGAGAATATCGCGGCCTTCGGCCAGTTTCTCCACCTGACCAGCGACCAAACCGTCGATGCTGGAGCGGCTCTCGGCCAGCTTGGCAAGGTCGGCTTCCAGCGCGCGCTTGAGAACATCGCGGCCTTCGGCGAGTTTCTCGACCTGGCCGGCGACAAGGCCATCGATGCTGGAGCGGCTCTCGGCGAGCTTGGCCAGGTCGTCTTCAAGCGCCTTCGACAGGGTCGAGCGTTCCTGGACAAGCCTTTCCGCGTGGCTGTCGACCAGGCCGGCGACGTTGTCGAGGTCGGCCTCAAGTGATCTCGACAGGGTCGAACGATCCTGGGCGAGCCGTTCGGAATGGCTGTTGACGAGGCCGTTGACGCTTTCGAGATCAGCCTCGAGCGCCCGGGCGAACTGTGCCCGGTCATCGACCAGTTTCTGCGACTGGTCGGCAATGGTGCCCTTGATCGCATTAAGGTCGGATTCCAGGGCGCGCCGCAGGATATCTCTGCCTTCCGCCAGCTTCTCGACTTGACCGGCGACCAGCCCGTCGATGCTGGAGCGGCTCTCCGCCAGCTTGGCGAGATCGTCCTCAAGGGCCTTGGACAGGGTCGAACGATCCTGCACCAGCCTGTTCATGTGGTCGGCGATGACGCTGTTCACATTCTGCAGATCGGTTTCCAGCACCCGCGAAAGCTGGCCGCGATCCTCGGCCAACTTTTCCGACTGGCTCGATATGACGCCCTTGATCGTGTTCAGATCGGATTCAAGCGCGCGTTTGAGAATGTCGCGCCCTTCGGCCAGCTTCTCGACCTGGCCGGCGACCAGCCCGTCGATGCTGGAGCGGCTCTCCGCCAGCTTGGCAAGGTCGGCTTCGAGGGTCTGTGACAGCAGGCTGCGGTCTTCGGCCAGCCGTCCCGAATGGCTTTCGATCAGGCCGCGTATGCCGGATAGATCGTCGTCGAGCGAATGGGAAAGCTGCGTGCGGTCTTCCGCCAGCTTGGCGGAATGGGTTTCGATGAGGCTCTTGATGCCGATGATGTCGTTTTCCAACGCCTTGGCGAGCACGGCGCGGCCTTCGGCGATCTTTTCGACCTGACCGGCGACCAGACCGTCGATGTCGGCACGGCTGTCGGACAGTTTGCCGAGATCGGCTTCCAGGGCGCGCGACAGGATGTTACGGCCTTCGGCGAGTTTTCCGACATGGCCGGCAACCATTTCATCAATTATCGTACGGGCTTGCACCAGTTTCCCTGAGTCTTCGTTCAGGGCGGCGGAGAGCCTGTTGCGGCCTTCTTCCAGTCTTTCGAGATGGCTGCCGAGCGATGCGTCGATGGCCGCCCGCGATTCATTGACCTTGCGCAGATCCTCTTCGAGAGCGCGCGAGATCAGGCTGCGGCCCTCGGCCAGCTTCTGCACCTGGTCTGTCACCGCCGCATCGATACCGGCGCGGCTCTCGGCGAACTTCGCCAGATCGGCCTGCATGGCCTCGGCCATGCGCTCGCGGCTTTCGGACAGCTTTCTGCTGTGGTTCTCGACGGCTTCCTCGATGCCGACGCGGGCGTCGGCGAGCCGCTGGATGTCGCTGTCGAACGAACGCGAGACGACGTGACGGGCGGCTTCCATGCGCCCGGCGAAGTCGCTGGCGCGGGCTTCGAGCATGGAGGAGGTCGAGGTGACGATGTCGGCCATATCGGCGCCGATCTGGGTCTTGCCCTGATCGATCATCGCCGACAGCGTGTCCTTGCTCTCGGCAAAGGTATGGGCGATTTCGCGGGCGCGCTCGACCAGTGTCTCGTTGATCTGGCGGGCGCGGGCCTCGAGGGCCGCATTAAGCTTCTGCGTTCCGGTATCCAGCGCCTCGGCGCGGGTCTGGAACTCGCTGATCAGCGCCTGGCCGCGTTCGGCGAGCGTGCGTTCGATGCCGTTGAGGCTGGCCTCGAATTCGGAATTGAGCGTGCGCGCGGCGCCGCCAAGCAGCGACACCATGCCGGTGGTGCGATCGTCGAGCAGATCGGTCAACGACCGTGTCAGGCCGTCCGTGGTGTCCGTCAGCTTGGCGATGCGGGTGTCGAGAAGGCTGGCGAAGGCCTCGCCCGAGGTCGACAGCCGGTCGGTGATCGAATCGAGCCGGCCTTCCACCGAATCGAAGATCGACATCGAGCTTTCGTTGATGCGGTCGATGAGCGTGTCGCCGGAATTGGTGATGGTCATCGACAATTTGGTCGACGCATTGAGGATGCTGTCGCGGATGATGTCGGAGGCGGCGCCGATCTCGTCCTTCAGCGTCTCATGCGCACCGGTGATCGACGCGCGGACGCGCTCTGCGTGGGTGACGACGGCTTCGCGCTCGCTGCCGAGCCCGTCGACCAGCGAACGGATGCGGGATTCATTCTCGGAATAGGAGCGTTCGATCTGGTTGACTTCGCTGTGCACCAGCGTTTCCAGCTCGACGGCGCGGGCAAGCGTGCGTTCGATGCCTTCGCCCATGGCCGCGACCTCGCGACGAACGGCCTGGCCGATCATCATGACGCGATCCTGGGCAAGGTTTTCCGGTTCGGTCAGGCGAAAGGCAACTTCGGTCATAGACTGGGCGGCGATGCGCATTTCCTGGGCGCGGCGGATCATGGCCGCGAAGGCCCAGAACAGGATGACCGGCACGATCGCCGCGACGGCGAGGCCGATCAGTTCCGGACGGGCAAGGAACTGGTCGAGCGTGCGGATACTCCAGATGCTCGGTCCGAAAAGGAGATTGGCCAATCCGCCGGCGCCGGCGAACCAGGCGAGCGAAACGAAGGCAACGACCCAGTAAATGGTGTTCGAGGCACGCCTGTTGAGGCTGTGCAGGAGCGTCTTGTAGTCCTTCTGGCGATCGTCATTGGCCGGGGCGAAGCCCGCGGGCTGGGCACCATTGCGTGTTTCCACGGGGCGCAACTCGGCGGGCTTGGCCCTTGGCGCGGGTTTTGTGGCCTGGCTCTGGGCCTGGCCCTGATTGACCACGGACTCTGGTTTCTGATTGCGTCCCTCGCGTGCCAGCTCGTCGGCGGCCTGGGATATCTGTGCTTCCAGATCCTCCATCGAAGCCGCGATGTCGAGGTCGCCGCTGCCGACGTCATTGCTGAGGTCGATATCAAGCGCCTTCTCCAGTTCCCTGGCCACGTCGCTGTCGAGAGTTCTCGTCGTCGTTGGTTTCTTTGCCATGCCTTCGCTACCCTGTACCTAGCTGCCGCGGGCTTATAATTCTGTTTGTCGTACCACGCGCAGGAGGCTGAAAATGGACCCCTCGTATCGTAATGACACAGGGGGGTAAAGAAAACATGCATTCCGCGGGATACGTAAAACTTTAAATATAAGGTTAACGCAACCGTGATTTCGGCGCCGTTTTCGCAACATTTTTCGGGGCCATCCATTAACCCGTTGTCCACTGGATTCGCCTAGGTTTTGGGGCGATTGAAGAAACGGAGTTCGAGTTCATGCGTGGCGAAAGCGGCATTGCCTTCTCAATGCCCGGGGGCGACGTATCCGGACCGAGGCGGTCGCGGCCGGTCGATTTGGCACACCTTGCCCACCAGACGATGGGCGACCGCGGCCTCGAGCAGGAGGTGCTGGCGCTGTTTGTACAACAGGCTCTGTCGGTGCGCGACCGAATAGTCGACGCCGACATCAAGGACCGGCTTCTGCTCGCCCATGGGCTCAAGGGCTCGGCACGGGGCGTGGGTGCCTTTGCCATTGCCGATTGCGTCACCGAGATCGAGCGCCGGCCGGAAGACAACCAGACGCTCAAGCGGCTCGGCACGCTGATCGACGAAGTGCGCGATTTCATCGCCGCCATCAGTCGCTGAATCCGGCGCTAAAGCCGGTTTGCGGAAAAACGTCACGGGGCGGCGCTTTCGCGCGGCAGTTGACTTGCTCGCCGGAGTGATTATCTCGGCTGCAACTCCCTTCAGGTGACAAATGACCAAGCTGACTTTCATCGCCCATGACGGCACCCATTTCGACGTGGACGCCGAGAACGGCTCGACGGTCATGGAGAACGCGATCCGCAACGCCGTGCCCGGGATCGAGGCGGAATGCGGCGGCGCCTGCGCCTGCGCGACCTGTCACGTCTATGTCGACGAAGCCTGGACGGCTGAGGTCGGCGAGCCGGAAGCGATGGAAGAGGACATGCTGGACTTCGCCTACGAGGTCCAGCCGAACTCACGCCTGTCGTGCCAGATCAAGGTGCGCGACGCGCTTGACGGCCTGGTTGTCCGCGTGCCCGCCCGCCAGGGATAAGCGCAGGATCCTTGCCAACTGATTTTTCCCGCCGCGGCTTGGCAGCGGAGCATTGGTCATGCAGTGTCCTGCTCTCTTCGCAGCGAGGCACATCGCATGACCGAGACCACCAAGACAGACGTGCTTATTATCGGCGCAGGGCCAGTCGGCCTCTTCGCCGTGTTCGAACTCGGCCTGTTCGACATGAAGTGCCACCTGATCGACATCCTCGACCGGCCCGGCGGCCAATGCGCGGAACTTTATCCGGAAAAGCCGATCTACGACATTCCCGGCTGGCCCTCGATCTCGGCGCAGGGGCTGGTTGACAAACTGCTTGAGCAGATCGCGCCGTTCAAGCCTGATTTCACCTACAACCGCATGGTTTCCAGCCTCGAAAAGCTGGAGGACGGCAGTTTTCGCGTCACCACCGACGAGAACGAAGTGTTCGAGGCCAAGGTGGTGGTGATCGCCGCCGGCGGCGGCTCCTTCCAGCCCAAGCGTCCGCCGATCCCGGGCATCGAACCCTATGAAGGCAAGAGTGTCTTCTATTCGGTGCGGCGGATGGAGGATTTTCGCGACCACGACCTCGTCATTGTCGGCGGCGGCGACTCGGCGCTCGACTGGACGCTCAACCTGCAGCCTGTGGCAAAGAGCGTGACGCTGGTGCACCGGCGGCCTGAATTCCGTGCCGCGCCCGACAGCGTCAACAAGATGTATGCCATGCAGGAGATGAAGCAGCTGCATTTCCAGGTCGGGCAGGTGACCGGATTGACCGGCGCCGACGGCCAGCTGTCATCGGCCACCATCAAGGGGCCGGACGGCGATGTCGAGGTGCCTTGTACGCGCATGCTGCCGTTCTTCGGCCTGACCATGAAGCTCGGACCGATCGCGGAGTGGGGGCTCAATCTTCACGAGAACCTCATTCCGGTGGATACCGAGAAGTTCCAGACATCGGTGCCCGGCATCTTCGCGGTCGGCGACATCAACTGGTATCCGGGCAAGTTGAAGCTGATCCTGTCGGGTTTCCACGAGGTGGCGCTGATGGCGCAGGCCGCCAAGCGCGTCATCAGCCCCGGCGAGCGTATCGTGTTCCAGTACACGACCTCGTCGACCAGCCTGCAGAAGAAGCTCGGCGTGGTGGAAGCTTCTTGAAACGCGTCGCTTTGAATAATCAAATGCAGCCGACGCGCTTCACGTCTTTTGTCAGTCAGCCAGCACCGGAGCCTCGGGATGGCCGCGCAGCGGCTTTTCCGGCATCAGCACCAGCGCGACGAGCGCCATGACCAGCATCGCTGCCGCGGTGAAGAAGATCATCACGAATGCCAGTGCCTCGACGGCGGTGCTGGCCGCCTGGGTCCCTTCTCCGGCAAGCGGCAGGCCGTAGCCGAGCGCGACCGCGCCAAGGATGGCGACGCCAAGCGCGCTGCCCAAAGAACGAAGGAAGGTCAGTACGCCGGTGGCGACGCCGAGATGGGCCTGATCGACGGCATTCTGAACCGATACGGTGGCAACCGGAAATGTCGTGCCGCTGCCCAGGCCAATGCAGGTCGTCAGAATCTCGACGATCAGCAGGGAAGCATGTCCCGCCACCAGGCTGAGTATGCCGAGGCACAGGATGGCGAAGGTCACCCCTGCCATCGCGATCCGCTTGTAGTGAGCGAACCGGGGAATCGTGCGGCCGCTGAATGTCGCGCCCGCAACGGTGCCGAGCATGAGCCCAAGCATGGCGGTTCCCGATTCACTGGCCGAAAGCCCGAGGATGGACTGCAAATAGACCGGCAGGTAGACCGCGAGCCCGATATTGGCGGCCTGCAGCAGGAACAATGACAACGTGCCGGCAAGGACGATCGGGTTGCCAAGCACTTCGAGCGAGATCAGCGGTTCGGCCGCACGCAGCAGCCGCAACGCAAAGGCGCTCCAGATGACAGCCGAGCAGGCGAGCAGCCCGAAGATTTCGCGTGACAGCCATGGATATTCGCTGCCACCCCAGTTCAACGCCAGCAACAGCAAGGCGGTGGCCGCGACGAGCAGCAACGCGCCTAGGCCATCGATGCGATGGTGTTTTGCCGCGATCGGCAGCTTTCTCAGCGGCTTGTTGATGATGGCCATGGCGACGAGACCAAGCGGGATGTTGATCCAGAAGATCAGCGACCAGTGGAGATGCTCGGCGAAGGTGCCGCCCAAAAGCGGGCCCGCGATGCTGGCGACCGCCCAGGTTCCCGCGATCCAGGCCGAGTAGCGCGCGCGCTCGCGCGGCGGCACGAGGTCACCGATCACGGTCTGCGCCAGCGCGAACAGGCCGCCGCCGCCGGCGCCCTGGATCGCGCGGCCGACGATCAGGACCAGCATGTTAGGCGCCATGGCGCTAACCAGAGATCCTGCAAGGAAGATGAGGATTGCCGCGTAAATCGTTGGCCGGCGACCATAAACGTCCGATATCTTGCCATAGAGCGGCGCCATCGCGGTGGCGGTCAACAGGTAACCGGTCACGATCCATGGCAGATATTCGGCATGGCCGAGCAAGCGCGCCATGGTCGGCATCGCCGGCGCGACGATGGTCTGGTCAAGCGCTGCCAGAAGCATCGACAGGAGTACGCCACCGATGATTGCGTTCTTTTCGCTTTCGCTGAGAGGCGCGTCGCTCTTCACCGCCGTCCGACTATCGACAGTCTGGTCCATGTCCATTCATCCGTATGCTTGCGGCTGGCCGGCCCCATTCAGCCATTCCAGCGTGTTGATCGCGTTGGCCGCATTGATCTTTCGAAGGTCGCCCTGGCGAACCTGACATATGTCGTCCCGTATAGGCCGATTTCGACCGGTACTCGGAAATTTTTCGAAGCTGGCACTACGCTTCAGCGCAATTGGCCTGCGCCGCCATTCAACGCCTCGGCGGGATTCAGGCTGGCGGCAGTTTACCGTTCCCGATGCGCTCCATCCGGTAGCGCAGCAACCTGAGGATGCGGCTTTGGAAATTGACGCTTTCGACACGGTCGAACTGGACCTGGGCACGGTCATGTCTGGCCAGCACGGCCGCCGTGATGGCGGCGGCCTTGGCCTTGGCGGCGTCGCAGTTCCTTTGCGGGTAGGTGGCTTCCAGCGCCTGTTCGAGCTCGCGGCCATGGTTCTTCGCGATCTCGACGTGGCGCTCCTCATGTCGCTTGATGTCGGCCGAGAGCGTATCCCAGAACAGCCTGACATCGGCATCGGCCTTGCGTGTGCGGCGCCATTCGGGAAGGATCACCTTCACTTTGACGGTCACCACGGCATCGGCGATCCGGCAGGAGCTCGATGTCCGCGCATAGCTGATGCGGGTGGTGAAGGCCATTTGCGTGGCGCCAGGGTGGCGCGTACCCGTGCTTTTCACCTCCGGCCCGCGTTTGAAGAGCTGTGCCTCGATTTCATCGAGCGTGCTGCCGCCAACGGCGAAGTAGCTGTACGTCTTGACGAGATTGGCCGCACCCGCCGGGATCGGGGTCAGGGCGAGCAGCGCGCCAAGCAGGAATTGTTTCATGCCAAGCATGGATGGTTTCATCATGTTGCCTCTTCGACCACCTTGCTTTACGGCCGTTGCCGGCGCAACGGAATTGATCCGCCGGGGATCACACATGATTGATGAACTCCATGGTTGATGAGCAATGACGGCTAGGCGGTGGCAGTTGGCGCATGGGCGCCATCTCGACCTTGGCGATAAGGCCGTGGTCGTCGGCATCCTCAACGTCACGCCCGACAGCTTTTCCGACGGTGGTCTGTTCGACGCCCCCGAAACGGCGCTGACCCAGGCACGGCGCATCATGGCGGAAGGGGCATTGGTCGTCGACATCGGCGGAGAATCGACCCGCCCCGGTGCCGCCGCGGTATCGGCAAGCGAGGAACAGGCCCGCATCCTGCCGGTGATCGAGGCACTGGCGAGCACTGGCGAGGTGCTGATTTCGGTCGACACCTATCGCGCCGACACCGCGCGGCTCGCGGTTGCCGCCGGTGCGCATATCGTCAACGATGTCTGGGGTTTGCAGCGTGAGCCCGACATTGCGCGTGTTGCCGCCGATACCGACGCCGGGCTGGTCATCATGCATACCGGACGAGATCGCAAGAAGCTGCCGGACGTGATTGACGATCAGTTGGCGTTTCTGCGGAAATCGCTGGAGATCGCCCGCCAGAACGGCGTTGCCGACGACCATATCGTGCTCGATCCGGGATTCGGATTTGCCAAGGAGACGGCGGAGGAAAATCTCGACCTGATGGCTCGCTTTTCCGAGCTGCATATACTGGGCTTGCCGCTGATGGCCGGTACGTCGCGAAAACGCTTCATCGGCACGGTCACCGGCCGCGATGCCGCCGACAGAGGGGTTGGAACAGCGGCGACCAGCGTCATCTTGCGGCTCAAGGGCGCCGATCTGTTTCGCGTCCACGATGTCGCATTCAACGTGGACGCATTGGCGCTCGCGGATGCTATGCTGGCGCGTCAAACCGACCGGGCGAGAAACTGAGCGATGTATGTCATCCGCATGAAGAACTGCGCTTTCTTTGCCCGGCACGGCGTGCTGGACGAGGAAGAGAGGCTCGGCCAGCGCTTCTATGTCGATGCCGCGCTCACCGTCGATCCCGGCCGCGCGCTTGTCGAGGATTCCATCGATGACACCGTCAACTATGGCATTGCGTTCACGGTGATCGAAAAGATCATCACCGGGCAGCGCCGTTTCCTGATCGAGTCCCTGGCGCTCGAAGTCGCCCGTGCGCTGACGGCGCGTTTTCCGCAGATCAAGAAAGCCGAGATCACGGTGCGCAAGCCGAACGCCCCGGTGCCCGGCGTGCTCGATTACGTCGAGGTGACCGTTGTCTGGCCCGAATAGCACGGTCTATCTCAGCCTTGGCGGCAATCTTGGCGACCCGGCAAAGTCGATGGGCGCGGCGCTGCGCATGCTGGATGCCGACGCGGACACGCGTGTCACCGGCGTCTCCTCGCTCTATCGCACGCCGCCCTGGGGCAAGCTCGATCAGCCGGATTTTCTCAATGCGGCTGCGGAAATTTCCACCGGGCTAGCGCCGCGTGCCTTGCTCGACCTTTGCCTCGATGCCGAACGCAAGCTGAAGCGGGTGCGCGAGGAGCGCTGGGGGCCACGGTTGATCGACATCGACATTCTGGTGTTCGGCGACCGCGTCATTCACGAGACGGGGCTGGAGGTGCCGCATCCGCGCATGCTGGAGCGTGCCTTCGTGCTGGCGCCGCTGGCCGAGATCGCGCCCAGCCTGGTTGTCAATGGTCGCAGCATCACGGACCGGCTGGTCGCCGTCGACACCTCTGGCATCGAGCGATTGTCGTCCGGCCGGGATTGGTGGCTGGCCTGAAATCCGGACGAGGCGGCGGCCGGACTTTTAGCCCGAGAATCCGCCGCCATCCAGGAACGTCTGCTCCTGTGGGGTGGTTTCGCGGCCAAGCATCCTGTTTCGGTGCGGAAAACGACCGAAATTCTGAATTATATCAAGGTGTTCGACAGCATACTTCAGATAGGGTTCGGCCCTGGCCTGGGTCAGATCGACCGATATGTGCTGGTCGGCGAGCAATTCCGAATGCTCATACGGCAGATAGAGGAAGACGCGGACTTCCTCCTCGAGCGCCAGATCATGGCCAGCCGCGATCGCCTTTGCGGCAAAATATCTGGCGAGCGGGTCGGTCGCGTACATATGGCCGGTGCCGCGAAAGCAGTTCCGCGGAAACTGATCGAGCAGGATCATCAGCGCCAGCGAGCCTTCGGCATGCTCCAGCCAGCCGTCGCATTCACGCCGCGCCGCCGCGTAGTGCAGATCGAGAAAGCGGTCGCGGAAGACGGCATCGAATGCCTCATTCTTCTCGAACCACGCGTCCTCGCCGGCATCGCGCCAGAACTTGGTGACCGACAGGGCTGTGCTGTCCAATTCCATGCCTGATTCCTTGCTCAGTCAGCGGGTTCGGATTTGTGCAGCACGCCGGCCGTCTCTTCGTTGAGCGCCTGACCAGGGCGGCGTGGCGTGGAGAGCGGTGTCGGAATCGGCGTGCCGATATTGCCTTTCAAGAAGCGCTGTCCGGCGCGAATGCCTTCGGCGAGCTGAGTTTCGAAGCGGTCGGTGTCGCGGCGTCTGACATCTTCGATCGTTTCAGCCACGTCTTCCGGATCGACACCCAGCGATTCCAGGGCCGAGCCGCCGAAAACAAGTGCGGATTCGAAGGTTTCACGCAGTTGGTAATCAACGCCGGCGCGAATGAGTTGCAGCGCGGTACCACGATCGAAAGCGCGTGCCAGCACTGTGAGCAAAGGAAACTCAGCCTTGATCAGCTGTGCGATGCGGACGGCGGCATCCGGCTTATCGACGCAGATCAGTACGGCGCGCGCCCGGCCGGCGCCGGCCGCATGCAGGATGTCCAGCCGGGTGCCGTCGCCATAGTAGACCTTGAAGCCGAAATCGGCCGCCGCCTGGATCATCTCCACCTCATTGTCGATGATCGAGACGTCGATGCCGCGCAGCAGCAGCGGCTGGCTGGCGATCTGCCCGAAGCGGCCGAAACCGATGATCAGCACGCTGCCGGTCAGGCCATCGGCGACATCGACCCCGTCGAGCGACTGCTCGTCGCGTGGTGTCAGATACCGCAAGGCGATGATCGCCAGCGGCGTCAGTACCATGGAGATGATGACGATCGCCGTCAGCGTCGCGTTGGCGTTGCCGTCGATGATGCCGACGGCCGCCGCCGCCGAGTAAAGGACAAAGGCGAATTCGCCGCCTTGCGCCATGAAGATCGCGCGCTCCAAGGCTTCGCGATGACCTGACTTCAGGACCCGGGCGACGATGTAGATGCCAAACGCCTTCATCACCATGTAGGCGACGACATAGATGGCGATCAGCCGCCAGTTCGCGGCGACCACATGCAGGTCGAGCGACATGCCGACCGCGAGAAAGAACAGGCCGAGCAGGATGCCGCGGAACGGTTCGATGTCGGCTTCGAGTTGGTGGCGGAAAGTCGATTCGGACAGCAGCACGCCGGCCAGGAAGGCCCCCATCGCCATCGACAGGCCGCTGAGCTGCATGGCGAGCGCGGATCCGAGAACGACCAGAAGCGCCGCCGCCGTCATCACCTCGCGGGCACGGGCATCCGCCAGGATGCGGAAGAACGGATTGAGCAAATAGCGGCCGGCCACCACCAGGCCTACGATCGCGGCGAGGCCGATGCCGACCTCGGTCAGCCGCTCCGACAGGCTGGTGTCGGCTCCACCAGGCGCCAGGAACGCGATCAGGGCCAGCAGCGGCACGATGGCCAGGTCCTCGAGCAGCAGGACCGATACGATGCGCTGGCCTTTCGGCGCGGCGATTTCGCCGCGTTCCTCGAGAAGCTGCATGACGATCGCCGTCGAGGTCAGCACGAAGCCGGCGCCGGCGACGAAGGATTGCGCGATCGGAAATCCTCCCGCCATGCCAATGCCAGTCAGCAGAAGCGCGCAGACGCCGACCTGCAGGGCGCCGAGGCCGAAAATCTCGCGGCGCAGGCCCCACAGCCGCGACGGCTGCATTTCCAACCCGATGATGAACAGGAACATCACCACGCCGAGTTCGGCGACATGAAGAATGGCTTCCGATTCGGAAAAGACGCCGAGGCCGAACGGGCCGATCACCACACCGGCGGCCAGATAGCCGAGAATCGAGCCGAGGCCCATGCGCTTGAAGATCGGAACGGCGACGACGCCGGCCGCAAGCAGCGCCACCACCTGAACCAGATCGCTGCTCGATGCCTCTACCGCCATGCCTCTTTTCCCTGTGTCTGACAGCACTCCTTGCATGCACTGGAAGCGGGAGGCAAGGGCACAAAGCTTGACAGGAAGGGTAGGGTGCCGTTGACGCGATTTCCTTGGTGGAACAACGGTCTCCGCTTGCCTGCCGGACGTTCGGCATCTATATCAGCCATATGCCTGACTATTCGTCCCGCCCGTCGTTGCCGCACATCCCGATGGACGCGCTTAGCGAAGTTCTGCAAGACTTTCGCTTGAGTGGTGTCAACTATGGCCGCTGCGAGCTCCGGCATCCATGGAGCATAGACTTTCCGCAACAAAAGCTGCTTCGTTTCCATTTTGTCGGCCAGGGTCCATGCTGGATTCATACCGAAACGCAAGGCTGGCAGGAGTTGCGCAATGGCGATCTGGTGCTGCTGCCGCAAGGCATCGCCCATCGGTTGGCGAGTGCGCCGGATGTTGCAGGCGACTCGCTCCAGGGTTGCCAGGTGATCAAGTTGGGGGGCAACGTCTGCGAGGTGGTGCGGGAAGGAACGGGCGCGACGAGCACCCTTTTCTGCGGCTCCATGACCTTGGGCTCCTGTGCGCTTAACCCATTGATCTCGTTGATGCCGCCTATCATCAAGGGTTGCGACGTGGCTGGCAATGACCCGGTCGTTGGTCCTTTGCTGGCGGCCATGACGGCGGAGGCCGCACATCCGCAGATGGGCAGCGCCACCATCTTGTCGCGTATGGCGGACTTGCTGACAGCCCGGCTCATCCGCTGCTGGGTCAATTGCTCGGGAGCCTCGACCACGGGTTGGCTCGCAGCCATCCGCGATCCCCATATTGGCCGCGCGCTGGCAGCAATGCACCGAGACCCCGGCCGTAACTGGACGCTGGAAAGCCTCGCCGGCGTGGCAGGCCAATCGCGCTCGATTTTCGCCGAGCGCTTCAGCGCTGTATTGGGGGAGGGTGCTGCACGCTACCTCGCTCGCCTGCGTATGCAGCTTGCCCGCGAGTTGCTGGAGCAAAACGGCTTGTCGGTTGCCGAAGTCGCTACCCGTTTGGGCTATGATTCCGAGGCATCGTTCGCTCGCGCGTTCAAGCGCATCACCAATGTCTCGCCGGGCGTTGTGCGCCGCACAATTCCCGGACGAATAGACATGAATTTCGGATTTTGAGATACATATCATCCGGAGGGACTCGTCTATGAAGATCTCTAAACTTTGGAGATCCTTCAGTGACTGACACAACATTACAGCTTGAAGACGCCGCGATTGGCCTTGATGCCGACGCGCCGGTCGCGTGGAGCGCGGCCACTTGGTTCGCGGTCCTTTCATTGGCGGCCACCAGCTTTGCCCTTGTATCAGCCGAATTCCTGCCGGCAGGTCTGTTGACGCCAATGGCGCGTGATCTCCGCATCAGCGAGGGGACGGCTGGACAGGTCGTCACCGCCACCGCCTCCGTTGGCGCCGTGACGGCCATGTTGAGCAATGTTCTCATCGGCCGATTGAACCGCAAGACGGTGCTGGTTGGCCTCATGGCCTTGGCGGTTGGTTCCAATATTCTTGCAGCGCTGGCGCCCAATTTCTGGCTGTTGTTGCTAGGCAGGGCCGGACTGGGGATTGCTCTCAGCGCTTTCTGGGCACTTTCGGTTGCTGTCGTTGCGAGGCTGGTCGGCGCCAATGCGACAGGTCGAGGCATGGCTATCGTCACCCTCGGGGTCTCGCTCGCCACCATTGCCGCGCCCTCGATGGGTGCGTTGATCAGCGACTGGCTGGGATGGCGCAGCGCCATGGCCATGACGGCGGGGCTGGCCGTGATTGCCATGCTTTTGCAGTTGCTTAGCCTGCCGACCTTGCCTGCAGCAGCAAGCAACAGTCTTGCGGACGTATTTCGGCTGACACGACGGCGTGGTATTCAACTCGGCATGCTTGCCATTGTCTTGCTGATGACAGGGCATTTTGCTGGCTCTGTCTATGTGCGTCCCTTCCTCGAACACGTGACGCTCCTTGCAACCGGGTCAATTGCCCTGGCTCTGCTCGGATTTGGCATCGCCGCCGTGATTGGCAATATTGCCGGCGGCCGCATGGCCGACGCCAATATCCGCATTGCTCTCGTGGTGACCGCCGCGTTGATGGCGTTTGCGGCGCTGGCATTGGTGCTTTGGGGCGTGCACATCGGCGTTGCCTTCGGGTTCGTTACACTTTGGGGCCTCGCCTTCGGCATGGGGCCGGTGGTGCTGCCGACCAATCTGTCGCGTGCGGCGCCTGATGCGCTGGAAGCGGCGGGTAGCCTGATGGTCGTCTCTTTCCAGGTTGCCATCACGATCGGCGCGGTTGTCGGTGGTTATGTCGTGGACACCTATGGTGCCACGGCGCCCTTGACTCTGACCGCTGTCCTTGCGGCGGCGACGGCCCTGCTGGCGCTGCTACAGCCTCGCGGCTGAACCTTGCTCTAGCTGACCTAAACTAGCCGGTTCGGCTTGCTCGAAGGCGCCTGAGTGCACGGCGGAGATCGCAACCAAGAAAGCGCAGGACATGGCCGCCGCGCTGCAGGAGGCGATCACCAAGGACCCATCCAAGGCGGCCGATCTGACCGCCAAGGTCCAGGCGGTGACAACCAAGTATCAGGGCACCACGACACTGGCCGACGCCTGCAAGGCTTATGACGAGGTGGCGGCCGCGATCAAGGGCTAACGCCCTGATTCGAGATCAAGGGCTAAGCGCCTGATTCGATGATTCAAACGAGGCGGCGACCGCTAGGTCGCCGCCTTTTTTGGATTTTTCAGTTCGGGGCGATGGAGCCGACTTGGACGGCGTCGACGCGCTTCAGGCTCATGCCGATCACCGGCACCAACTGGTCGTCGACGCGCACTGCAATGGTCACCGTCATCGAGTTGTCGTCGGGGATGCGGGCCTGCATGACACCGCGCAACTGGTTGCGGTTGATGGTGAAGACCACCTTGCGGGCATCGACCACGTTGCCGCCGATGATGTCGAGGCCGGAGCCGGTGGCACCACCCATGAAGCTGCCCTTGTAGCCCTCGCGGCCCTTGCGCTCGATCTTGGCCGACATCTGCTGGGTGAACATGCCGACCCGGCAGCCGCCGTCGAGCGACATGCCGACCTTGCCGTCGGGCGTCGAGCCGGTGAAGCTGCAGTTGAATTTGGTGCCCTTGTACTTGCCGGCGACGATTTCGCCGGGGCCGATCCATTTGCCTTCGGCCGACTGGAAGAACTGCTTGTCCGGTTCCGCCGCGGAGGCCGCTGCGGCAATGCCGACGAGAGCTGTGATCACGGTTGCCAGGGGCAGGACGCTGGATAGTACTACGCTTTTCATCGACGACACCCGGCAACAAAGAGGCTGTTTGGAACCCGTCTGACCATGAACAAGATTGGTTAATGCTTCGTCACTACGGGGCCGCCACAAAGCAGTCCGGCAACAATTCCGAAGGTCCAAACGCTCCGGCCCGGCTTACTTGCCAGGCGGGGCTGCTTCACTGTCTTTCCTGGTGGCAAACGATGTCAGCGCGGAGAGGAAATCGCCCAGTCCGGGCCGCTTCGCGGCGCTGAAGGGCAGGGGCCGCGCCGTCTCCATCGCCGCGATGCCGATGCGCGCCGTCATCATGCCGTTGACGACGCCCTCGCCAAGCTTGGCCGAAAGACGCGCCGCCAGGCCGTGGCCGACGATCTGCTGGACGAAACTGTCGCCGATCGCGATCGAGCTGGTAACCGCCAGATGCGCCAGCACGCTGCGCGCCAGGCGGAAGAAACCCAGTGTTCCCGGCCGTCCGCCATAGAGTTCCGACAGGCGGCGGATGAGCCGCCCGGCCTCGAACACGACATAGGCGACATCGACGAGCGCGCGCGGGCTGACCGCCGTCACCAGCGAGACGCGTTTGGCGGCCTCGAGAATCATCACCTTCGCCCTGGCATCGAGGGGGCCGAGAATTTCGGCCTCGGCCAGGCGCACAAGATTGCCGCCGTCGATGATTTCGCCACGCAGTTCAGCCAGCGCGCGCCGGCCGGCCGCGGTCTCGGGTTTGGCCGCGACAAAGGCCGACAGTTCGTCGACGACCGATCGTGCTGCCTTGGGATCGTCACGCGCGATCGCGTCGAGCGCCCGCTTCTGCAGCTTTTCGACCTCGGCGAGGCGGGCAATCGCCAGGAACTCGCGAATCAGGATCACCACAAGCGCCAGCACGGCGATGGCAGCCATGCCCGCGGCCAGCCAGCCCAGCCATTCGGCGCGCGCGAAGAGGTCGCGTATGAGTTGGTCGGTCCACAGGCCGACAGCCAGCGAAACCAGGACACCAAAAGCGCCGAAGAAGATGCTGCCGAGCAGCGAGCGTTTTTTGGGGGCCATTGCTGGCGGCTCCGCGGCAATGATGTCGGGCTCGTCGAAGACATCGACATCCGCCGGTATGACCATCGCGACATCGGTTTTCATCGCACGGGGTTTGCGTTGGGTGTCGGTCTGGGCACGGGTTACGGCCTGGGCACGGGTCTCAGCCTGGTCGTTGCGCGGTCCAGGGGCCGATTGTCTCGATGTGGCTTCCGGCTCGATGCGGAATGCCGCCGGCTTGCGGGGCGCGGTCATGCCAGATGATCTCCGATCAGGAACTGCAAGGCACGATCGAGCCTGATATGCGGCAACGACAGCGTGACACCTTCGGCCGTGCGTTCGAGCTTTGGTGGACGGAAACGGACGAAGCGAATTGCGGGATCCGCGGAGTCCTGCTTATGGTCGGGGCCCGAAACATCGAACACCGCATCAATATTCTCCGGTAAGTCACCGGGAAATATGGCTGTTTCCGTCTTTCCATCAAAGGTTTCGCCGTTGATCCTCTCGTCGGCGATCGGCGTGCCGATGATGACTGGCAACGTCTCTCGACCCTGCTTGACGGTGCCTTCGCGTGTCGCGCGCATCGCCGCCATGGCGACGACATCGACATCCGCGCCGGTGAAATTCGCGCGCGCCACGGCGCGGTCGGCAAGCCGCCGCACGACCGCCTGCAGGCGGTCATGGCTTTCGTGGTGCAGGTGATCGGCCTTGGTCGCGGCAACCAGTATGCGGTCGATGCGCCGCGAGAACAGGTCAGTGAGGAAGCTGCCGCGGCCGGGACGGAAACAACTGAGGATCTCGGTCACCGCGCGCTCCAGGTCGGCCATGGCGCCGGGACCGGCGTTCAGCGCCTGCATGGCGTCGATCAGCACGATCTGGCGATCGAGGCGGGTGATGTGTTCGCGGAAGAACGGTTTCACGACATGCGTCTTGTAGGCCTCGTAACGCCTGTCCATCATGGCGTGCAGCGACCCTGGGCGCGGACGCTTGTCGCCAATCCCAGCCAGAGGCGCGAAGGTCAGTGCTGGCGAGCCTTCGAGATCGCCAGGCATCAGGAAGCGGCCGGGCGGCAAGGTCGAAAGCGCCCGCTCGTCGAGCTTACATGCCTTCAGATAGGCGGCGAAACTTTCGGCCAGGCGGCGCGCCGTCATCTCGTCGGCATCGGCGTTCGGGTCGATCTCCGCCGACAGCGCCCGCCAGGCCTGCGACAGGTCCTCGCGCACCGGCAGAACGGCCATTTCGAATGCTTCGTGCGAAAAATCGGCGAAGGATTTGCCGAGCAGCGGCAGGTCGAGCAGCCATTCGCCGGGATAGTCGACGATATCGACCGACAATCTGCCGGAGGAGAACATGCGGCTCCAGCCGGAGGCCGATTCATATTCGATGGTCAGCCGCAGTTCCGAAATGGCGCGCGTCGAATCGGGCCAGGCGCGGTCGTTGACCAAGGCGGCGATGTGGTCTTCGTACTGGAAGCGCGGCACGGCGTCGTCCGGCTGCTGCTCAAGGAAGGCGCGGGCGATGCGCCCTGATTTCTGTGCCTTGAACAGCGGCAGGCGCCCGCCATGGATCAAGTTGTGGACAAGGGCCGATATGAACACCGTCTTGCCCGCGCGGGACAATCCGGTCACGCCGAGGCGCAGCGATGGGGAAAAAAGCCCGGTAGCGCGTCCCGACAGCGTGTCGAGGGCAATCCTCGCCTCGTCGGTGAAGGTGGTCAGCGATGATGCCAAAATGTGCTCTCTTGGGCTTGCCTCCGCCCGATATAGGCTCTGCAACCCGCGTTTGAAATGGCTTCAGAGATTGGCCGGCGTCAGGAACGCTTCGAGATAGCCGGTGCCCTGGGCGGCCTTGGCAAGATCGCCGTCGAAGCGGACGACCGCCAGGCCCGCGGTCGGGAACCCATGGTTGAGTGTTGCCCGCGCCGTCTCGTCGCCATCGCCCGAAACCGCCATGGTGAGATCTTCCGTCATCGGATTGTGGCCGATAACCAGCAATGAGCCCGATCCGCCATTGTCGCGGATGAGATGGAGGTAGCCGGCCGCGTCCGCGCTGTAGAGCGTGTCGAAGAACAGCACCCGACCGGTGTCGGTCTGGCCGGCCAGGCCTTCCAGCGTCTCCTTGGCGCGTTTGGCATTGGAGCACAGCGTCAGGTCCGGAACATAGGAGCGGGAGCGCATGGCGGCGCCCATCATTTCGGCGTCGGCGCGGCCGGATGCATCGAGCGGGCGATCGAAATCGCGCATGCCGGGCAGTGCCCAGCCAGCCTTGGCATGTCGCAACAGATAAAGCCTGCTCACCCAACCTCCGAATGCCGTGGCCTTCCGGGATTAGCCACGAGAACGCGTTGCGCACAATGGCTCGTGTGCCTCGAATACCCGAATCACCCATGATGCGGTGCCGCAAAAGGCGATAGTGCATCGGCCGAAGATCACAGCCGATGTTCCGAAACCATGTTTCACAGGATCCAACGTGTCACAGCGTAGTTTGGTATCAAGACGACCGCGCACCGCTGCAAAGGTGCGCTCCGGCGCACATTAACAATTGCGTGAGACAGCGGCTGATTGCGCTTGTGCAGGCGTCGGACGGCGAATATATAGGCGCCAAATTTGGGGCAGTTTGGGTGAGTCGAATGAACGACATCGTTACCGCCGATTACGTACCCTCCGAAGACGAGCCGTTCATGAACGAGCGGCAGAAATCCTATTTCCGCTCAAAGCTCGTCACCTGGAAGAACGACATATTGCGCGAAGCGCGCGAAACACTGGAAATCCTGCAACAAGAAAACGCCAACCATCCCGATCTGGCCGATCGCGCCTCTTCGGAAACCGACCGCGCCATCGAACTCAGGGCGCGTGACCGTCAGCGCAAGCTCATTGCAAAGATCGATTCCGCGCTGCAGCGCATCGACGAAGGCACTTATGGCTATTGCGAAGAGACCGGCGAGCCGATCGCGCTGAAGCGGCTCGATGCACGTCCGATCGCGACGTTGTCGATCGAAGCGCAGGAGCGGCATGAGCGCCGCGAAAAAGTCTACCGCGACGACTGAGAGTCGACGACTGAGAGTCAAAGCCGGCGGCGCACGACCGGCCGTCATGGCGACGTTGATTTTGAAATGGCCGGTTTTCCGGCCATTTTCATTGGCGCGGCAGACCGGTCAGGGCGCACGAAATCCACAAAACCTTGAAGCATGGGCTCTTGACCCCATGGCCCTTGACGTATGGGCCTTCCGAAAGGTGGTTCGGCAGCCAAACCGGTTACGATTTTCGCTTGGGATAGCTAATCAGGGGCCGCTCATCGCTTCTGGCTGGAGAGTTCGCCGAGAAGCTTGGTCATTTCATCGTCGAGCGACTGTGGTGTCTTGGCCGCCGGCTTGCCCGCCGGGCTGCCGGAGCGGGGCTGGTCGAGCGACACTTCGAGTTCCCTCATCAGCGTGTCGTCGATGCTCTCCTGTCTCGGCGGCGGCAGTGGTGCAGGCCGGACGACATTGGCATTCGCGGAGCCGTAGGCGGGCAGCGGCGTGACATTGGTCGGCTGGTAGCTTTGCGCCGCGGTTGGCGGTGCCGGTGCTGTTTGGCGCGGGCGAGCGGGCGGCGCTGTGTTCGCCGGCTGCGGAGCCGGTGCCTGTCTTGGCGGCGGTGGAGCGGGTTGCGGCGGACGCGGCCTTGCCGCCGGGGCCGCGGCGGCCGGCACCGGCTGCAAGCCGCCGTCTCCGGTCAATGCCGGCCGCCGCGGCGCCGAAAGACGGATATCGCGCTCGACGACGAGGTCGGTCGGGCCGCCGATCAGAAGCAGATGCTCGATGTCATCGCGGCGCACCAGCACCAGCCGGCGATGGCTGTCGACGGCGGTGGCGTCCATGACGGCCAGCCGTGTCTTGCGGTTCCTGCCGCCGGCAACGAAGGTTCCGAACGTCAGATTGCGCACCAGTTTCACGATGATGAGAACGATGACCAGCAGGACAAGTGCTGCAAACGTCCACAACAGTGCCGCGGCATAACCAGGACCCGCCACGCTATCCAGCCATTGCATCGGTTTCCCCTGATTGCCCTTGGAAGTGACGCGACACTAGACCGTTGCGGCGGGCCACCGCAAGTTGCGTTTCACGCTGGTGAACAGCTAGAAAAACTCCGAAGGCTTGAAGACATCATTTTTATCCGACATTTGCCGCCAAGGCCTTTTCCGGACTAGGAGAATGTGATTCAACCCGCTAGGGGCGGATGTCGGAACACCGGAATTCACGAGCAGGGGGCATATGGCCAAGGAAGCGCGCGGCGATTTCTATCCGGTACCGATCGTCGACCAGAACACGCGACCGGGCGCGGTCACCCGGCTCATCATTTTCATCGTCGTTCTGACGGGGGCGGCGATCGTCTTCGGCCTTTTCCGCGAGCGCCTCGGCGATCCTTTCCTGCTCGGCATGCTCGGCGTGCTGGCGATGATCGGCGTCGGCTTCCTGTTTGCCACGGCGATCGGCTTCGTGCAGGTCACGCCGCGCTCGACAGGCGACGAACTGTCGAAATCCTTCGTCGATTCGATGTCGCAGGGCCTTCTCGTCACCGACACCAAGGGCCGTGTCGTCTACGCCAATCGCGCCTATGCCGATATGACCGGAGCGTCGTCGGCGGCCGACCTGAAGACGGTCGAGGGGTTGCTCTCGGATGTCCCCGAAGCGTCGGTGACGATCTATCGCCTGGCGTCCGGCCTGCGCGACGGCCAGCCGGGCGATGGCGAGTTTCGGCTCGCGCAATCCATTCGGCCCGGTGCCGAGCCCGGCGCCCGCTGGTACCGGGCGCGCGCCCGCACCTTCAGCGTTCCGGGCCAGCGGCTGCCCATGCTCGCTTGGCAGCTTGCCGACATCTCGCAGGAGCGGGCCGAGCAGGAGCGGTTCTTTCTAGATTTGCAGCAGGCGATCGATCATCTCGACCACGCGCCGGCCGGCTTCTTTTCGGCCGATCAGGAGGGCCGCGTCACCTACATCAATGCCACGCTCGCCGAATGGCTGGGCATCGACCTCACCAGCTTCACGCCCGGTGCGGTCTCCCTGGCCGAGATCGTGGCCGGCGACGGCATGGCGCTGGTCCGTTCGGTCAAGGCCGATCCCGGCACGACGCGCAACGCGGTCATCGATCTCGACTTGACGACGATGACGGGCGAGGCGCTGCCGGTGCGCTTCATGCATCGCGTGTCGGCCAGCCGCGAAGGCCTCAACGGGCCGACACGCACGATCGTGCTCAACCGTACGCAAGGCGAGGACTCCTCTGCCGATTTGCGGGCCTCGGAAGTGCGCTTCACCCGCTTCTTCAACTCGACACCGATGGCGATAGCCGGCGTCGACCACGACGGGCGCATCCTGCGCACCAATGCGCCGTTCCTGTCGCTGTTTTCATCCGTCGTCGACCGCGACGCCGTCGATCGCCGTGTGCGGCTCGACACGGTCATCCATGAACGCGACCGGCCGGCCTTCGCGGCTGCTTTCGAAAAGGCGCAGCAGCGGCAGGCCGACATCGAGCCGATCGATACGCTTCTGCCCGGCAATGACGAGCGGCACATCCGTTTCTACGTCAACGCTGTCGCCGACGGTACCGGCGGCGAGGGCGCCGAGGAGTCCGCCATCGTCTACGCCGTCGAGACGACGGAGCAGAAAGCGCTCGAAGGGCAGATGGCGCAAAGCCAGAAGATGCAGGCGGTAGGCCAGCTTGCCGGCGGCATCGCGCATGATTTCAACAATGTGCTGACCGCCATCATCATGGCGTCCGACCTTTTGTTGACCAACCACCGTCCGTCGGACCCGTCCTTCCCCGACATCATGAACATCAAGCAGAATGCCAACCGGGCGGCCTCGCTGGTGCGGCAGTTGCTGGCCTTCTCGCGCAAGCAGACGTTGCGGCCGGAAGTGCTCAACCTGACCGACGTGCTCGCCGATCTCAGGATGCTGCTGGCCCGCCTGGTCGGCAACGACATCAAGCTGAAGGTCGACCATGGCCGCGACCTGTGGCCGGTCAAGGTCGATATCGGGCAGTTCGAGCAGGTGGTGGTCAACCTCGCGGTCAACGCGCGCGACGCCATGCCGGGGGGTGGTGATCTCACCGTGCGCACCCGCAATGTGACCGCCGAGGAATGCAAGGCCTTTTCCTATCGTGAACTCACCCCGGCCGACTATGTCGTGGTCGAAGTCGAGGACACCGGCAGCGGTATCGCGCCCGACGTGCTGAAGAAGATTTTCGAGCCCTTCTTCACCACCAAGGAAGTCGGCAAGGGCACCGGCCTTGGCCTGTCGATGGTCTACGGCATCATCAAGCAGACCGGCGGCTTCATCTACTGCGATTCCGAGGTCGGCAAAGGGTCGACTTTCCGCATTTTCCTGCCACGTCATATCGCGGAGCTGAAAAAAGCGGGCGAGCCCGACGATGTGCCGGCGGCACCGGTGAAGGTGGCCGATGCGGCCAAGGACCTGTCTGGCTCGGCCACGGTGCTGCTCGTCGAGGACGAGGATGCCGTGCGCATGGGCGGCATGCGCGCGCTGGTGTCGCGTGGCTACACCGTGCATGAGGCGTCTTCGGGCGTCGAGGCGCTGGAAGTGTTCGAGGCGCTGGGCGGCAAGGTCGACATCGTCGTTTCCGACGTGGTGATGCCGGAAATGGATGGACCGACCCTGCTTGGTGAGTTGCGCAAGCGCCAGCCGGACATCAAGTTTGTCTTCGTGTCCGGTTATGCCGAGGACGCATTCGCCAGAAACCTGCCGGCCGACGCGCATTTCGGCTTCCTGCCAAAGCCGTTTTCGCTCAAGCAGCTGGCGACGATCGTCAAGGACATGCTGGAGTCTTAGAACTCCTCTATTTTCTTCCCTTGCACAACGCTGTGACAACGCCATGATCGCGGGTGAAACGGCAAGCGGGCTTGGGGAGCAGCGATTGACGCCGCACAACGAAGCGGACAAGGACGACTACGCCGACACGGTGCTGTTGCCGGGCGATCCGCAGCGCGCCGATTGGATGGCGCAAACCTTCCTGGAAGTGCCGCGCTGCATCAATCGCCGACGCGGCGCGCTTGGCTTTACCGGACTGTTTCGCGGCAAGCCCGTCAGCATCCAGTCGACCGGCATCGGCGTCTCGTCGTTTCTGATCTATGTGCATGAATTGCTTGACTATTATGGCGCCCGGACGCTGATCCGCACCGGCACCTGCGGCAGCCTGACCGCCAAGGCAAAGCTGCGCAGCTTGGTCATCTCGCAATCGGCACAAGCGGAAAGCGCGCAGAGTGGTCAGGTCTTCGGCCTTTATGAACCCGCCGGCCCGGATCCGGCGCTTCTCGCCTGTGCGCTTGCCAAGGCGGCCGAACTTGGCATCGACCATTGTACCGGCCCAACGGTGTGCAGTGACATCTTTTATCACCCCGAAGGAGCCGGCCGCTTTGCCGATGCGCGGGCGGCCGGAGCCCTGGCCGTGGATATGGAAACCAGCGCTCTTTATCGCATCGCCGCGCATTTCGGGGCTCGCGCGCTGTCGATCTGCGTCGTGGTCGACGACATCGAGACCGGCGAACAGATCGATTATTCCGAGCGCCAGGAGTTGTTCGCCGACATGACCCGGCTAGCGCTCGCGGTCGCCGTGGAAGCGCCCTAGGCGGCTTCCCGCTTCGGCACCATCCGCTCTTCCATGCTCGGCCGGTGGCCACGCAGGTAGAGCGCGCAGGTGGTGCGCAGCATCGACGCAAAGTTCGGAATGGCTCCGTTGATCTCGATGGCTTCGTCATAAAGCTTGGAGATGAATTTCGGCGTCGTCAAACCCTGGTTTTCAGCGATTTCGTCCAGCAAGGCCCAGAATGTCGCTTCAAGCTGGATGCTGGTCGAGTGGCCGTCGATGCGAATCGACCGGTTGATCTGGCGATAGCCTTCGGGATCCTGGCCCGCAAACACCCTGCACATCCGACAAACCTCCCATGATTGTTGGTCTTGGGTGGACGGGCCTGCGGTTTGATACTGCTTAACCTGTCCCCATGTGCATTCTCGGGCAAAATCGCCGCGACGGCAATCGGACTTTTGTCCCTGTCGGCGATGCAGGACGGTTACGGCCTCGGGCGGGGTAACCGGCTGCCACCACCTTTTGTCCGCGCCGCGCATAATCGCCTGCACACCATCGCGGAGACTGATTTGCCCAAGGCGATCCACAGCATGATCCGGGTCCTCGACGAGGCCCGATCCGTCGACTTCTACAGAAATGCCTTCGGGCTCGATGTCGCCGACAGGCTGGACTTCGAGACTTTCACGCTCGTCTACCTCAGCAATGCCGAGACGGGGTTCGAGCTCGAACTGACCGTGAACAAGGATCGGCAGGAGCCTTACGCACTCGGCGACGGCTACGGTCACCTTGCGGTCTCGGTCGTCGACCTCGACAGCGAGCATGACCGTCTCGGCGCGATCGGCCTCAACCCGAAGAAGATCGTCGAGTTCAACCGCGACGGGTCGCTGATCGCCCGCTTCTTCTTCATCGAGGATCCCGACGGCTACAAGATCGAGGTTCTGCAGCGTGGAGGTCGCTTCCAATAGGAGACATAGCAACCGCACCGGCGGGGGCGGCGCCAGCAACGGCATCCTCAAGCATGTCGCCCAAAAGTGCGCAGCGGTTTTGGGATAACGACATGCACAAACAAGGTCTTGAAGCCCGTCAATTGTGACGTGCTCAAGGGGTGCAAATAGCAAGCAGGGAGGAACAAAATGGTCCCGATCTATGACGCGAAGCCTGGGCTTTCACGTCGCGAGCTTCTCAAACGCGGTGGCATCGGCGCGCTGCTGGTCATCTCCGGCAGTGCGGTCATCAGTCCCGAACATGCCTGGGGGCTCGAGACATCGGCGCTCAAGCCCGAAACCATGGCGACGCTGATCCAGATGGCGCGCGACATCTATCCGCACGATCAGGTCCCCGACAAATATTACGCCATTGCCGTGAAGGGCCATGACGAGGAAGCCGGCAAGGATGCCGCCTACAAGGCGATGATCGAAGACGGTATCGCCGACCTCGACAAGAAGGCCGGTAACGGCGGCTATCGAGGCCTCGGCTGGGAGGACCAGCGCGTCGGTGTGCTGAAGCAGGTCGAGGCGACGCCGTTCTTCCAGGCCATCCGTGGCGGCCTCGTCGTCAGCCTCTACAACCAAAAAGAGGTGTGGCCGATCTTCGGCTACGAGGGCGAATCCTATTCCAAGGGCGGCTACATCGCGCGCGGTTTCGACGACATCGAGTGGCTCTGAGCCCCGTCGTTCCTGAACCCGCAAACAGAAATCATGGGAGGAAACCATGGCAGCTTCATTTGATCTGAACAACGATGGCGTGGTCGTCATCATCGGCTCGGGCGCCGGCGGCGGCACGCTCGGCAACGAACTCGCCCAAAAGGGTGTCGACGTCGTCATCCTGGAAGCCGGCGCGCGCCACGAATACGAGGATTTCATCAACGACGAATGGGGTTCGTTCACCCTGGCGTGTGGCCAAGGATTTTCCGAACCTGCCGGCCTGGATCGTCAAGTCGGTCGGCGGTTCGACCACGCATTGGGCCGGGGCCTCGCTGCGCTTCCAGGAGCATGAGTTCAAGACGCTGTCGACCTACGGAAAATTGGAAGGCGCCAACCTGCTGGACTGGCCGATCACGCTGGCCGAGATGGAGCCCTACTATGCCAAGGCCGAAGCCAAGATGGGCGTCACCGGCACCAATGACTGGCCGAGGCTGCCGGGCAACAACAATTTCAAGGTGTTGAAGGCCGGCGCCGACAAGCTCGGCTACAAGGAATGCCACACCGGCAACATGGCGATCAACTCGATCGAGCGCGACGACCGCATGTCCTGCCAGCAGACCGGCTTCTGCTTCCAGGGCTGCAAATGGGGCGCCAAATGGTCGACGCTCTATACCGAGATCCCCAAGGGCGAGGCGACGGGCCATCTCGAGGTCAGGCCGAACGCCATGGCGATCAAGATAAACCATGACGCCACGGGCAAGGTGACTGGCGTCGTCTATGCCGACAAGGACGGTAAGCTGCAGGAGCAGAAGGCGCGCATCGTCGCCGTCGCCGGCAACTCGATCGAAAGCCCGCGCCTGTTGCTCAATTCGGCATCGGGCAAATTCCCCGATGGTCTCGCCAACTCGTCGGGACAGGTGGGCAAGAACTACATGCGGCACACCACCGGCTCGGTCTATGCCATCTTCGACAGACCGGTGCACATGTATCGCGGCACCACCATGGCCGGCATCATCCGCGACGAGGCGCGCCACGATCCGTCGCGTGGTTTCGTCGGTGGCTACGAGTTCGAGACGCTGTCACTTGGCCTGCCGTTCATGGCGGCTTTCCTCGATCCGGGTGCCTGGGGGCGGTCCTTCACCACCGCGCTCGACCACTACGACCACATGGCAGGCCTGTGGATCGTCGGCGAGGACATGCCGCGCGCGGAGAACCGCATCACGCTGCATGCCGACGAGAAGGACGCGCATGGCATGCCGATCGCCGACGTGCATTTCGACGACCATCCGAACGACACCGCGATGCGCAATCACGCCTACAAGCAGGCTTCGGCGCTTTACGATGCAGTCGGCGCCACGCGCACCTTCCCGACGCCGCCCTATCCGTCGACCCACAATCTCGGCACCAACCGGATGAGCGAGAAAGCGGAAGACGGCGTCGTCAACAAGCATGGCCAGGCGCACGACATCAAGAACCTGTTCGTGTCGGACGGCAGCCAGTTCACGACCGGCGCCGCCGAAAATCCGACGCTGACGATCGTGTCGCTGGCAATCCGCCAGGCCGATTACATCGCCGCGCAGATGTCGGCCAAGACGATCTAGTCACATCCTCCCGACGACCTGACGACGCGGAACCCGCAAGGTTCCGCGTCTTTTTCTTGCCGCCTCATTGCTTGGTGCAGGTCGAGGCGGTGAAGGCGCCGTCGGGCTGCTTCATGATGATGTCGAAGGAGGGCGGGGTCTGACCGTCCAACGTTGCCTGGGTCAGCGACAGCGAGTTGCCGCCGGCGGTATAGCCGCCCAATGGCCCGAGCCAGGAGATCCCGCCGTTTGCATCCATTTGATAATTGTACCCCTGCTGCGCGGTCCCGAAGGTGCCGAGGCCGGTGTAGAATGGGCCAGTGTAGACGTTCCCCTTGATGGTGATGTCGCCGAGGTTGAGGAACATGCCAAGCAGATACACTTCGCAGCGATAGGTGCCGTCTGGCAGCTTGCCGTCGCTGAAGTCGGCTCGCGCGGCTCCGCTTGCCGCCGCCGCAAGCAATATACCCATAAAAATGCGTGAAATGCCTGAAACCATGACGTCGCTCGTTTGAGGCGCGAGCTTGCCCTATTTTTGCACCGTGTCGCAACACCGGTCGTCTGCGACATGCCTATGAAGATCAAAATCTAGGCATTTGATAAGAATGAGCGAAAATTAGGCAGATGCCCCGTGTGCTGCGCAAATTTCTCTCAATCAATTTTTAACCAGCTCTCTTTGTTTCTATAAGCCTGGCATTTCAACACGCTGATAACGCTGGACTATTCGTCTCCATTTGGTGTCGCCAAGGCGATTGGCATGGGGGTTGCTTTGTAGTGTTGCGGTGCAATCAACCAGCTTGGGAGTCTGTAATATGAGGGGTAATTTCTCGACAATAACAAAGATGTTTTCGGCGAGCGTGGTTGCCGCCGGCCTGTTGATGTCCGCACCCGCCAGGGCGGCCGACGACACCATCAAGGTCGGCATTCTCCATTCGCTGTCGGGGACCATGGCGATTTCGGAGACGACGCTGAAGGACGCCATGCTGATGCTCATCGACGAGCAGAACGCCAAGGGCGGCCTGCTCGGCAAGAAGCTCGAGGCGGTCGTCGTCGATCCTGCTTCCAACTGGCCCCTGTTCGCCGAAAAGGCGCGCGAGCTGATCTCCAAGGACAAGGTCGCGGCGGTGTTCGGCTGCTGGACCTCGGTGTCGCGCAAATCGGTGTTGCCGGTGTTCTCCGAGCTCGACAACATCCTGTTCTATCCCGTCCAGTATGAGGGCGAGGAAAGCGAGCGCAACGTGTTCTACACGGGCGCGGCGCCGAACCAGCAGGCCATTCCGGCGGTCGATTATCTGATGAGCGAGGACGGCGGTTCGGTGAAGCGCTGGGTGCTCGAAGGCACCGACTACGTCTATCCGCGCACCACCAACAAGATCCTCGAGGCCTATCTGAAGGCCAAGGGCGTCGCTGCCGAAGACATCATGGTCAACTACACGCCGTTCGGCTTCTCCGACTGGCAGACCGAGGTTTCGGCGATCAAGAAGTTCGGTTCGGCCGGCAAGAAGACCGCCGTCGTCTCGACCGTCAACGGCGATGCCAACGTGCCGTTCTACAAGGAACTCGGCAACCAGGGCGTCAAGGCCGAGGACATCCCGGTCATGGCCTTCTCTGTCGGCGAGGAAGAACTTGCCGGTCTCGACACCGCGCCGCTGGTCGGCCATCTCGCCGCCTGGAACTATTTTGAAAGCATCGACACGCCCGAGAACAAGAAGTTCATCGCCGGCTGGCACAAGTTCATCAAGAACGACAAGCGCACCACCAACGACCCGATGGAGGCCCATTACATCGGCTTCAACATGTGGGTGAAGGCGGTCGAGAAGGCCGGCACCACGGATCCGGACAAGGTCATCGACGCCATGGTCGGTGTTTCGGTGCCTAACCTGACCGGCGGCTATTCGACGATGATGCCGAACCACCACATCACCAAGCCGGTGCTGATCGGTGAAATCCAGGCCGACGGCCAGTTCGAAACCGTCTCGCGCACGCCGGGCCTGGTGATGGGCGACGAGTGGTCCGACTATTTGCCTGATTCCAAGGACCTGATCTCCGATTGGCGCGCGCCTCTGTCCTGCGGCAACTTCAACGTCGCCACGGGCAAGTGCGGCGGCAAGGGAACGAACTGATCCTCCCCGGGCTGATCTAGTCAGACCGCGCGCGTGCCGCCCGGGTGCCACGCCCGGCGGCCCGGCCAAAAAAACCCCGGGAAATTTTAACAAAAACACCCCCCCCCAACCACACGAACA
>NZ_JAMYKW010000022.1:0-99716 GCF_040317555.1 Mesorhizobium sp. M1406
GCAAGGCCGGTCACGGTCGGCTTCCTTTCGCCGGGCGGAACGATTGTCACGCCTTCGAGGCGCAGTTCGCGTTCAGGTGCAGGCAATGGCATAACAGGAGCGGATTCAGGAACCTTTTCCAAGAGGTCCTCCAGCCGCGCCCAACCCTGGCGCGCCATGAGGAAGGATTTCCAGCTTGAAATGGCCAGATCGACCGGAGCCAGCGCACGCCCCATCATGATCGAACTGGCAATCATAACCCCGGCCGTAGCCTCCTGTCTGATGACAAGGTACGCGCCGACGGCAAGAATGACCGATTGCAGCAGCACGCGCAGCGATTTTGAAATGGCACCCAGCCCACCTGCCACGTCCCCAGCTTTCCGGTTGGCGGCCAGACACTTGGCATTGGCCTTTTGCCATCGGGCAGCGATCCGCTTTCCAAGACCGAGAGCTTGCACGACCTCGGCATTGCAACGCGCTGCTTGCAGCAGACCATTGCGTGCCATGTTGTGGGCAACGGTATCGCTTATCGGCCGTTGCGAGAGAGTGTTGGCAAGGAGTGTCAGAGATGTGAGGCCGACCGCCCCGATAAGTGCCGTCATGCCGATCCAGAAATGAAGGAGGAAGCAAATGCCAAGATAAAGCAGCATCCATGGCAGATCGAAGAACGCTGTCGGACCGTTTCCACCTAAGAAGCCGCGAACATTGTCGAGATCGCGAAGCGGCTGCAAGCCGTCGCCCGGCATGCGCGTTGAAAGCGGAAGGCGAACGATCGCATCGTGAACGCGTCCGGAAAACTCTCCATCGAAACGCTCGCCAATCCGCAGCAGCACGCGGGCGCGCAAAATGTCGAGCAGGCATTGGAACGCATAAAGCCCCGCAGCAAGCACGACGAGCCCCACCAGCGTCGATACGCTGCCACTTGCCAGAACGCGGTCATAGACCTGAAGCATGAACAGCGGCGAGATCAGCGCAAGCACGTTGACCGCGCCGCTGATCAACACAACGCCCCAAATAGCGGAAGTCAGAGGGAAAGGTCTCAAAGCTGAATCCTTCAAGGAATGGTTACTTACGTAAGTTCCGGAGGCTGGCGACTCAGCCCCATATTGCTCCCCGACCAGCGACCGACTGCATCCGCTCGCTGGTTCAGGATCAGTGCTCCCGCCGAATATGTTTGGTCCCGGCATTTAATGGAGCGGGTCAACAACACCGTCCGGCTGAAGGTTTGGAAGGGCAACGTCATCGTGGCCGGCCGCAAGGGCCCGGACAGGCTTCCGCCTCCACACCTTCAGGAGATTTCGGTGCACGACCAGCGCGACGCGCAGGGCTTCGTGTTGCGCGCGCACCCGAATTCCTTTGCCCGTCGGTTCCCCGCCAACCTCATGCCGCCGCAGCATCGCTGCCACCTCTTCAGGCTGAAGGATCTGCTCTCCCTGCATCGTTCTCGACAATGCAGGAATCGCCCAATCCCAATCGCCATCCATGCCTCCTCTCATAACCGAGGGGTCAGTTTCTCAATTCGGCCGACAACTGAGACGTCCGGTGCTCTTAGGCAGGGCAATCATACGAGATGCCTCCTGCAACATCATTTCCCGCATCCATAGGCTTGCCGGATCATTATTGTGAAGCGCAGGCCATTGGACGGCCTCCGTGAATGCGGCAGGAAGTGGCGGCGGAAGTTCGACAATCCGCAAGGGTGTTAATTTCGCGAAATGCTGCGCCAGCCGCAACGGCATGGTCCCGATGCGGCTGGTGCCTGATAGAAGGGGCGGGATCATGCTAAAGCCGTGTACGACGACCTCGATACGTCTCTCGAAACCGTTCTCGAGCAAATACCATTCCTCGATGGAGGGCTGCCGGGTGTCTCCGAATTTGAGCACAACCTGCCCCATCGACAAGTATCGGTCGAATGTAAGTGGCTCTGACAGCTGCTTGTTCGTGCCGCAGCCTACGCATACGAGCATATCTTCGAACAGGGCTGCGCGAGGATGTTTCGACATGAACACTTCCGGCATAATCAGAAAATCAACGTCGCCGCGCCGGAGAAGCTCCTCGGGGTCGTCGGAAATAGGCAGACATTCGAAGCGGACGGCGGGAGCTTCCCGCGCAGCACGCTTTACGATTTTCTTAAAAAATACGAGTGTGAGGTAATCGGAAAGGATGATGCGGAAGCGACGATCCGATCCGACCGGGTTAAAGGGGTCCCAGGAAATAATCGACAGCTGGATGTGCAGCAATGCCTCCCGGACTGCTGTGGCGAGCCCCTCCGCGCGCGGTGTCAAAATGAGTTCGCGGCCGTTCATCGTAAATAGCTCATCGCTGAAATAGGCGCGTAACCGACCGACAGCGGCGCTCATGGCCGGCTGACTCAGGTTAATACTGCGGGCTGCGGCGGTGACTTTACGCTCCCTGATCAAAGCGTCCAGCACAACGAGGAGATTTAGATCGAGTCCCTTAAAACGCATGCATTGACCTATCCGACGCGTGGATGGGTATCGCCCAAACAATCAATTTCACGAATGGTGAGAGCGTCAACGCATCAGCCGACGACGAAACAGAGCAACCGATAGGAAGAACGGCAAAACCGTGTATATGCAAAGCGCGCCGATATGCAGGCCCATGCTGCCGGCCGGACGGCCAAGCATCGCCGGACGAATGAGGTCAATTGCATGTGCGAGGGGCAACAAGGAGGCGACGTCCTGAAAAGCGCCGGGCAATTGGTTGACCGGAAACATCGCGCCGCAAAGGAAGAGCATGGGTGTTATAACAAGCGTATTATAAAATATGAAATATTCATAACTGGGCGCAAGCGCCGTGACGACCATCGCTAGACTTGCGAAGGCGAGGCCACTGAGAGCGATGACTGGCAGCAAGCAGAGGATGGATGGCCACGATGCGTAGCCGAGCGTGGTGGCAACAATAGTGATTGCTGTGCCCGCCATCAGGGCCTTGGTGGCTGCCCACGCCAATTCGCCGAGTAAGATATCGCCGAGCGTCAGCTGAGTGCATAGCATTCCTTCCCAGGTGCGCTGGTCGCCCATGCGGCCGAAACTCCCGTAAACCGTTTCAGCGGTCGCCGATGCCATCGCGCTTGTGGCAACCATGCCAGCCGCGAGAAACGCAATGTACGAAGTGCCCTCAACAGGACCTATCATTGTTCCGATTCCAAAGCCGAGACCGAACAGATAGATCATCGGATCGGCGAGGTTGCCGAGCACCGATGCAAGCCCGATTTTCTTCCATCCAAGATAGTTGCGGCGCCAAACCGCGACCCAATTCCACGCATTGGCGGGCATGCCCGCCGCATAACGTTCGCCCATTGTTCAGTCCTCCATCTCGCGCCCGGTTAGCCGCAAAAACACATCCTCGAGATTGGGGGGACGCTGCAGAAGGCGTAGACCCGCGCGCCCGCGTAGCTGCGCCAGCACCTGCTCCGGATCGGGTGCATAGCAAAAAAGCGTCTCACCGCTCACCTCGATGCGCTGTGCGTACGGCCGGATCAGCGCACCCAGTTCATGCGGATTGCCGCCGTAGACCTCGACCACGTCACAGCCGATCTGCTCGTCAATGAGTGCGGACGGGCGGCCTTCGGCGATCTTGCGCCCCTCCTCCATAACGCACAGCCGATCGCACAGCCGCTCGGCCTCTTCCATGAAATGGGTAGTCAAAAGAATAGTCTTGCCCCGCGCCAGCAGCGATCGCAGCCGTTCCCAGATCAGGTGGCGGGCCTGCGGATCGAGGCCGGTGGTCGGCTCGTCCATCACCAGCAAGTGCGGGTCATTGATCAGCGCACGCGCGAGCGTCAGGCGCCGCTTCATGCCGCCGGACAGTTCGGCGACGCGCGCATCCGCTTTGTTCTCGAGGCGGGCGAACTCAAGCAGCGATGGTATGACCGCATCGATCTGGCGTCTGCTCATCCGGAAGTAGCGCCCGAACACCAACAGGTTCTCGCGTACAGTGAACGCGGTATCAAGATTGTCGAACTGCGGGACCACGCCGATGCGCATACGTGCCAAACGCGCGCGCGCCGGCACTGGAACGCCGAGCACAGTAATCTTCCCCGCATCGGGCGATGTCATGCCGAGGACCATACGCGCAATCGTGCTTTTGCCCGCGCCGTTCGGTCCCAAGAGCCCGAAGCATTCCCCCGCCGCAACGCGGAACGACAGCCTGTCGACAACGAGCTTGTCATAAGTTTTGCTTACGTCAGTAAGATCGATCGCTACCATGGACATGGGTTCATTTTACCGAGAGGGACGCCAAGACTGGCGGTTGCTTGGTTGCCTGCCGGACCTGAAACTGTGACTCGTCTTCGCCATCCCAGCCGTCGATAACGAACTGATCGACATCACAAGGATTTAGCCCCTGTTCCGGTAAAGCGGCGATAATTGCGTCGAGATTATCGATGGCTTGGTAACGCGGATCGTTGTGCCGCTTTTCCTGGTCAACGCAGAAGACGAGCCGTCCATCCTCGACCAGGGCGATCGCCCCATCATGGGTCAGCTTGGTACCACAGATGCGCATAGTGTCTCCAGGTTAACGGCGATAGATTCGATTCATCAGGAAGCGGAAAGCGGGTTCCGGAAACGGACGAGCAAGCAGTCTTCGTTGACCGACTCGCCCCGACACTCAAGACGCTCTACCTCGATCAACGTTTCGTTCAGCATGGCGATGACCGGCTCAGCACCAGCGGCGTGACCCCAGCGACGGCAATTAGCATCCCTTGCCGATCCGAAGATCAGATGCCCGCCTGGCGCAAGCACCCGCACCAGGTTTTTGACGGCCGCGCGCATCTCGGCTATGTCTTCGAGATAGTAGAGGACCTCCGCCACAACGATCAGGTCAAACAACTCGTCGGTCGAAAACTGTTGAACATCGGAGACTATCCAGTTGATGCGCGACGGCTCGTTTATCCGTTGACGTGCTCGAGCAATCGCTTGCGCCACGACATCGATGACGGTGAGCCCTTGGCAGTAGGGGGCTAGTTTTTCCGTGAATGCGCCGGCAGCGCACCCGACTTCGAGGGCATTTGAAATGGAGCCTTGGGCAAGCGCCAGCTGGAGCATTTGCGTGTGGCGCTTCCGCTCGAACGGATTGCCGTCGAGAAGCCACGGATCGTCTGCGGCCAATTCCCGATCAAGCAACTGATGATTCACGTTCTGGGTCAAACTCGTGCACCTCTCGTCCACTAGGTAATTAGCGATCACTCGTCGCCGCAAATGTTGCCCGACAGCACTAATTCCGAAGAATCCCGCGCAAGATTGAGCTTGCGAAGCGGAGCCGCATGCGGCGAGAATTCTGCCCTGCTGGAACCAGTGATCGGAGTTTGGGTGGGGGCCTGTTTTCCCCCAGTGTTCGATGTAGCGACAGCAGAGCCTCGCGACAGCCAATCGCTATTGCTCAATGTACACAGCGCGTAGGCTTTCAACGGAAGCAAGAGAAAGATGTTGATGAACGTGTGCAGCGAAAAGCCCAGAAATCGAAACTGTCGGGCACGAAATGCTACCACGCTGCATCGGAGCATGGTCATGGACACAATCATCAGTCCTGTCCACCAAGGCACAGAGCCTGTCAGTGCGAAATGTGCGAGGCCCGTTAATACCGATACGGCGAGGAGTAGCGCGCCGAGATTCTGTCCGACCACGTCCAACGTGAGATAGCTATTCAGGCTGGGCAGCAAGCGCAGCCCAAGCAGCGTGTCCCGGAATGTGCTTCGTGCCCAACGGAGTTGTTGGCGCAGATACGGTCCGAGTCTGTTCGGGACGACTGTGGCCGCGATGGCGCTCGGAACGTACTCGGTTCGAAAGCCTGCTTTCAGCATCAGGATAGTAAGATGGCGATCCTCACCGAAGTCGCTTGGCTTGCCCCGAAAAAACTGCGACTCGTACTGGTCCAGTAACAAAAGGAGCGCAGACCGGCGGTACATGGCACATGGGCCGCAACAGCACATAACGGCACCGAAGCGAGCCTGCGCCGCGCGCTCCTCGTTGCAAGCCAGCCAGTACTCCATGTCTATCAGCCTGGTCAGCCAGCTCTCGGTCCGGTTACTGGCCGTCAACTGACCCATGACTGCGCCGACCGCTGAATCTCGCATTTTCGGTACAAGCTTGGCAATGACGTCGGACGCGAGTAACGTGTCTGAATCAACGTTAAGCACCAGATCCCCTGATGAGCGGCGTATCGCGGCGATCTGCGCCTTGCGCTTTCCAACATTCTCGGGAAGCAAAATGATGTCGAACCTAGGGTCGCGCGCGTAGGCTTCGTGGACAGTTCCTAAGGCTTCGCGATTTCCAGAACCGTCATCAACCACATAGACCCGAAGTCTTCCGGCGTATTCTTGGTCGGCAATGGAAGCCAGGCACTCTGAAAGCGTGCGCGGATCCTCGTTGAAGCAGGGGACGATGACATCCACGCTGGGCAGTTGATCGGAGCCGACGAGAACCTCGAACGCCGATGAGTCGTTTGTCGGCAGAGCATAAATCCCCTGCATGCTCTTATAAGCAGTCGAGAGCAGCGCATAAAGCGATATGGCCACAGTGCTGGTTGTACCAAGAAGAGTCATGGGATCTCGTTTGTTCAGTGATGTTGAGGAAGTGAGCGGATTACAAATCCGCGCTCACGCAATGCTGGAATCAGCCGGGACAGCGCCGTGACCGTCTGGTCGCGCAGACCGGCGTGAGCGCCCTGGCTTAACTCGCCGGGAGGGCATCCGTCGTGCAAGAGTACGATTGCGCCCGGCCGGACAGAGGCGAGCACTTTATCGATAATCGCGTCGACCCCAGGGCGAGACCAATCTCGAGGGTCGACGGACCAATGGAGGGCCGCCAGCCCGGCGATCTGTGAGGCTGTGAAGACTTCTTCGCTCCAGGCGCCGTAGGGCGCGCGAACATAGCGCACCGAGGCCTGCGGGCACGCTCTCATGATGGCGTCGTTCGCTTCAAAGACCTCACGTTGCACTTCGCCGAAACCGCATTGGTACAGATCCGGATGAGACATCGTGTGGTTGCCTACCTCGTGCCCTTCTGCGACCATCCGTTGGATTAGATCTGGGTGCTCTAAGGCGTAGGCGCCGATGACGAAGAAAGTCGCCGGCACCCGCTGCTCTGCCAGCACATCGAGAATCTCCGGTGTGAAAAGTCGATTGGGACCGTCGTCAAACGTCAGATAAACGCTGCGACGGCCGGTGCCGTCAGAGCACTCACGGCGCACTTCGTACAAGCAATCGGGACGGCTCATAGCTCTGGTCCGTTCCGATCTATCATCGTGCCCGTGGGCCATTCGCTGATCGGCCGTCCAACCGGCAGAACAATGGTGAGTGCGTCATCGATGCGTGTGGGCGGCAGGTCGAGGCGGGCCTCTGGTCGGGTCGAGCGCACGCGAATTCCCGACAAAACGGCCAAAGGCCTGTATCGCCGCCCGAACCTCTCAACATGATTCCGCAGCGCGTCCCGGACCGTTCCGAAAGCGAATGGAACGCCAAGCTCCTGCAGTATTGGAAGCATGACATGGATTGAATGGGCGATTCCGAGACCCTCAAGGTCCGGGCGTACCCCGTACAGGCCCAGCTCAGCCACCAACAGGTCGACCGCGTCAACCTTGATGAAACGGCGCAGTATGCCCATGTGAGCCGCTACACCACTTGAATCATAGGCGATCACGCGGAGTTCAGGCCTGGCTCCGGCCCAGCTTCGACTACCTTCGAACGGTTCTGCGTTGGACGCCCCAGTCGGCCCGTACGTATCACGAAAGAACTCGGCGAGCTCAACGTGATCGGAGAGCTGCAACTCGTTTTCCCAGCACAACTTCCACTGCACCTGATGGCGCATTCAGGACCTCTCTTCATATTAGTTTTTTGCGGGCCGCATTACCCGACCAAAGCGGCGCTGTTGGCTGCATTCAGCCGTTGTCGTTGGCGAAGGTGAGCCAGACGCTCTCTCGAAGTTCCGGCCCGTGTCGTCGATTTGAGCTTGACGTCGCTCATTAACGTTCCTCTAATGCATGGCTCGTAAATTCGTAAAATTGATTGTTTGAATGATACGCATCCACACGTTGGATAGAACATGACATGCGTTTCAAGGGACTCGATCTAAATCTCCTCGTTGTGCTGGACGCTCTGATGAGGGAGCGTAAAGTCACTGCCGCGGCTCGCAGTATCAACCTGAGCCAGCCGGCCATGAGCGCCGCCGTCGGTCGGTTACGCGCCTATTTCAACGATGAGCTATTTACGATGAACGGCCGCGAGCTCCTTTTGACACCGCGCGCCGACGGGCTCGCCCCAGCAGTCCGGGAGGCATTGCTGCACATCCAGCTGTCGATTATTTCCTCCGACGCTTTCAACCCGGCCCAATCGGATCGTCTCTTCCGAATGATGCTTTCCGATTACATCACGCTCGTATTTTTTAAGAAGATCGTAGAGCGTGCTGCGCGGGAAGCTCCCGCCGTTCGCTTTGAATGTCTGCCTATTTCCGACGACCCCGAGGAGCTTCTCCGGCGCGGCGACCTTGATTTTCTGATTATGCCGGAAGTGTTCATGTCGAAACATCCTCGCGCAGCCCTGTTCGAAGATATGCTCGTATGCGTAGGCTGCGGCACGAACAAGCAGCTGTCAGAGCCACTTACATTCGAGCGATACATGTCCATGGGGCATGTCGTGCTCAAATTCAGGCACACCCGGCAGCCCACCATGGAGGAATGGTATTTGCTCGAGCACGGTTTCGAGAGACGTGTCGAGGTCGTCGTACAGGGCTTTAGCCTGATCGCGCCCTTCCTGTCAGGCACCAACCGCATCGGGACCATGCCGTTGCGGCTGGCGCAGCATTTCGCAAAAACAACACCCCTCCGGATTGTCCAACTTCCGCCGCCACTTCCTGCCGCATTCACGGAGGCCGTCCAATGGCCTGAGCTTCACAATACTGATCCGGCAAGCATGTGGATGCGGGAAATGTTGTTGCAGGAGGCATCTTGCCTGGCGCCTTTGCCTGAAATCATTGAGCGTGTAGGGCACGCCGATCCGACCTTGCGGTTGTTGGTACCGACTGCCACCGCGATTTCGCGTGCGAAGTCCCGGAAGATGTTAAGCCCCACTTAAACACCGGGCCTTTGACCAGCAGAGCGGCGCAGTTGCTTGTCAAGTACGAGGGCCAGGAACGAGCAGAACACACGCCCGGGGTTGCTACTGAATGACTGCCGCCTCCGATTTTGCTTGCGGAGTCCCAGAAGATGCTCAGCCCCACTTAAATGCCAACGTCGCAGGCCTTGCCGCGGCTTTTCACGCGCGGCCAGGCGAGGAGATGGCGGTCGACGTGGTCGATCCAATCTGTGCCAGCCTCGCTCGGCTACTGGCGTTGACGACAGTGCCCTGCACCGAGAAAGTCGGGCACTTGGCAATGAAGCCGGTGGAGCTTGACGCTGCGGACCCAGGCAATTGACCCCGCGCTTTCGCGTGGCCGATCCGTTCATCTAATCGGCGCTTCATCCTGCCCGGCTGAGGCCCGTGGGTGCGGCCACCCCGCGGGATGGGATCATCATTCAACTCCCCGACTTACGATAGAGTCCATGAGTTTCATATATTTTCCGGCAGATGGATGTCGAACGGGAGAAATGTCTGTCCGGGTGTTTCAGCGGTGCCGGTCTCGATAGCCCGCGTCATCAGCGTTATCAGCTCCTGGCAAAGTCGGCGCATTGGCGTGGCGACCGCCATCGTGACGATATTATCTGCGAGCGCCGCCCGAGACTCCGGCGTGATTTCATTCACGATCGCGACGAGATCGCGACTTTTGCCCTCTTCTCGGAGCGCGGAGATGGCGCCCTCCATGCCCCCGCCGGCGACATAGAAGCCGACGAGCTCGGGCTCTCGCTGCATGAGATCAAGCGTTGCCTCATAGGTGATCTGCCGTTTCTCGAGGTTCATGACAGGATCCAGCACCTCGAACGTGGGCGCGTTCTCACGGCAATAGGAGCGAAAGCCGACGTCACGGAGCTCGTGCCCCTGGAAACGATGGCTGCCGACAAAAACCGCCACTTTGCCGGGCCGTTTTGCGACCTTCGACACGATCCAGGCGGCCGTGCGCCCCACCTTGCGGTTGTTAAGGCCGATATACCCCTGTCGCACGCCGGCGGCGAAGTCGGAAAGCAGCGAGAAAACCGGAATGCCTTTGGCCTTGAGGTCCTCAACCGCTGCTGTAATTTTCGGGTGGTCCGGTGCCACCATCGCGATCGCATGGCAGCGTGCGCCCAAATCCTTGAGCGGCGCGATCAGGTCGCTCGGCATATGTGACCGGGCGAATTCGACGAGCGGAATTCCGTGGAAGGACCGGGCCAAATTGACCGATGCTTCGACCTCGCGCGCAAAATCTTGGTAGAAATGCTGGGCCGGTTTTCTCAAGATGAAGCCCAGACGGTAGTGCGGTAGGTCTCGCCGCAAGCGCTGCTTGATTAGCCCGGCAGCATGATAGCCGATCGCGTGGGCGGCGTCGTGGACCCGCCGCGCGGTCTCCTCGCGCACCGGATGGCGGGCGTTCAGAACCCGATCGATCGTTGCTACGCTGACTCGGGCTTCGCGGGCGAGATCGGCAATTGTGGGGCGCTTGGTCATAGGTCCTATTCTGATCGGTTTTTGACGCGGGCCGGCTCTCTGTCGCCTAACGCGTTTCGGTTTCGGGTGGCAAAGTGAAAACGTCCCATACGAATGGCCAACAGCGTGTTGGACGAACATCATTCCAGACGTAAACCGGCCGGGTATACTGAAAGGCTCATTCGCTTAAAGGGCGGTGACGGTTTGCACTCACACATTTAGCGCTTCGGCTACATGGTCCGTGAGGAGCCGTTTAGAGGCTGCGGGTCGGTCGTTCAGTTCATGTGACCAGCTAGGCGACTTAACAGGTCGTGGGCCGCCCACCTTATTGGGAGGAGGGTAGCCGGTTTGATGCCTCGGCAAGCTGATGACCGCAGAAGGCGGCTTTCATCTGTGCTCGGTCCAATTCTCCTTCCCAGCGGGCGACGACGAGGGATGCCACTGCGTTGCCGACGCAATTCGTCAGCGCCCGGCATTCGGACATGAAGCGGTCGATGCCGAGTATCAGTGCCATCCCAGCAACGGGAACACTCGGAACTACGGCGAGCGTAGCCGCCAGGGTGATGAAGCCCGCGCCTGTGACACCTGCAGCGCCCTTGGAGGAAAGCATTGCTACGAGCAGCAGCAGCACCTGATCGCCGATGGACAGATCCGTGTTCGTCGCCTGCGCGATGAAGAGGGCCGCCAGCGTCATGTAGATATTCGTGCCGTCCAGATTGAATGAGTATCCGGCCGGGATGACGAGACCCACAACCGAACGCCTGGCGCCCGCCTTCTCCATTTTCTGCATCAGCGAAGGGAGCGCCGCCTCCGAGGAGGACGTTGCGAGGACAAGCAGCAGCTCTTCCTTGATGTAGCGAATGAGAGAACAGATCGAGAAGCCGTTGTAGCGACAGACCGCGCCGAGAACCCCGAACACGAAGAGGAAGGCGGTGAAATAGAACGTCGCGACCAGCATCGCGAGGTTGACCACCGAACCGATGCCATATCTGCCGATGGTGAAGGCCATTGCGCCAAAAGCGCCGATCGGCGCGGCCTTCATCAGAATTCCAACGAGCTTGAAGACAGGCGCGATGAGCGCCTGAAGGAAGCAAACGACAGGCTTGCCCGGCTCTCCGGCCATCGCAAGCGCCATGCCGAACAGAACCGAGAAGAACAGCACCTGCAGGATGTCGCCTTCCGCGAAGGCACCGACGATCGTTGGCGGGATGATGTTCATCAGGAAGCCGGTGACCGACTGCTCGCTGGCTTTTGCGGCATAGGTATTCACGGCCTGGACATCGAGCGACGCCGGATCAATGTTGAGGCCGGCGCCAGGCTGGACGACATTGGCGACGATGAGGCCGACGATCAGCGCGAGCGTCGAGAAGGTGAGGAAATAGACCATTGCTTTACCGGCGACCCGGCCGACCTTATGAAGATCGTTCATGCCGGCAATGCCGGTGGCAATTGTCAGGAAGATGACAGGCGCGATGATCATCTTGACCAGCTTGATGAAGGCATCTCCCAGCGGCTTCAGGCTCTCGCCGGTCTCCGGATAAAAATAGCCAATTGCGACGCCGAGCGCGATGGCGGCAAGCACCTGGGCGTAGAGCTTGGTGTAGAAGGGTTTGCGGGGCGCGGGACTCGCGCCGCGAACTTGTGCAGCTGACACTGGTTCTCTCTCCCTGACCGGATCGAGGTGGCGTGACTTCTCCCTATCGCGGCGCTCCGGTCGAACGCTGCACCAACGCCGCCGCAATACCCATGCCAGATGAATCCGCATGACCTGAACTGACGTGGGCTCGCCAATGATGGAGGAATGCGGTGTCAGACCAGCGGGATAGGCCGCGGTCCGGCACGCCCTTGATGTTTCTGGCAGAGTGCTGCCGGTCCATCAGCTAGCGGTTTTGCTGCACAGAGCGTGGTGCGTTCCTCGTTTTAGCCGGCTTTGGACCGGGCCGCATCGCTGGCGCCAGCGCGTACCAAATAGGTCGCCTGTTCATAAGCCCGTCCAGATGACAGGCTAACTTACCCCTGTTCGGAAGCGCTGTGAGAGGCGAGTTTCTCTCGCCGGAACGCCTGCGCCACATGACCAAATCCGTTGGTCTAGAGGAGGCCGAGAGCTTCGCTTTCCCTGACTAGCCGTGGCACCCATGATGGAATGAATGCGCTGGCACAAGGCGGGAACGACGAGGGTCCAGCACGACCCGTTGATGTTCACTGACAGAGTGCTGCCGGTCGATCCCTCTGGCTCGCGGTTCATCGGTGGCATCAGAGCCGAGAATGGCTGTGCTCTTTGCAGCGCTCCCGCTGCATGAAAGCCATGTCGAGATAGAGATTGACGCCGTTGGCGCTGACCACGACGATGCGATCTGGAAATTGCGAGCACCGCCTACCAAGCCGTACTCGACGCCAGCTTCGCGCCTTCACACGCGACACCGCCGCCGCATGATCAACTCGAGCAAAATGGCGGTTGCCGCAAACGACCAGTGCCGTTGGCGGTTATTATCGCTTCCGCCCCTCCTTCGCGGGCGCTGGTGAATGGCACGGCCGGCTTTTACACTCGGCGCGGTCAGCCGCTCGGGCACCGCATCGCCGGCGCAAGTATTTCCGTCGTTCAACGGCAAAAACAGAATTGATGAATTCTATCATATGCCGCGAGGTTTCCTTTCACGAATGAAAGAAAGCTCGATTGACTATCCCGCCTCGCTCCAGTCTGTTGAAAACAACGTGTGGTTGCCTTGGTGCAAGCCGAGACCATGGCCAAGCTTCGTGGAGGGGAGAGCCAAGCGATGCATCAGGGTTCGATCCGCTTTGCACTCGACCAAACGGCGGCGGCACGAGTTCACGTCGGAGTATTTTCGCGCTTGCTCGCGACGTCGCGGGCGCACATGCCGCCGGCCTACGTTTGATGGCGCGAGATCGAGGATCACATGCACCACAACATTCGCAAATCAGAACAAAATGCCAGCGAGTGCGGCATATCGCTGCCGGATGCGATAAGGGGTTGTCCAACGTCCGAGACGAATCCTGCGAATGGGGCATTGCACGAGCGCGCCCTCACCGGAATCTTCGAAATATCGAAAATACTCACCGGTCCCGCCCGGCTCGAACTCACGTTGGCCAAGGTCGTTGATCTCCTGCACTCGTTAGTGCAGATGCGGCACGGCATCATCACTCTCTGCGATGCCGAGGCCGGACTGGACATCACCGTGGCCAGCGACTGCGACACGAACAGCAATGAGCCCTCCCGGTCGCGCGTGCCGCGCAACGCCATCGATCAGATTGTGACGACGGACACGCCGCTCATCGCCGAGGACATAGCGATGCATCCGGCCTTCACTGCCGCTGACATTGAGGTGCTTGGGGCCTCCGACGCCGTGTCGTTCATCGGCGTTCCCATTCGTGTTGATGGGAACGCCGTAGGCGCGCTGACTGTGGACAGGGCTTTGGAAAGCAGGTCAAGCTATCGGCTCGATTACGATGTCCGACTGCTCACCATGATTGCCAACATGGTGGGACAGACAGTCAAGTTGCACCGCTTCTGCGCGGGGGACCGCGAGCGACCGCCGGAGTTGGAAGATCGGCTGCAGACGAAATTTTCCGATGTTAAGCACCCTGCACCCCGGCGCAAAAAGGTTCATGTCGAGGGGATGATTGGTGACAGTCCGGCGATAAGCGCGCTGCTGGAGAAGATCGCGATCGTAGCCAAGGCAAAAACCACGGTTCTGTTGCGAGGCGAGTCCGGTACCGGGAAGGAGCTGGCTGCCAAGGCAATTCACGAGTTGTCGCCGCGCGCCAAGCGGCCCTTCGTTAAACTCAATTGTGCAGCGCTCCCAGAGACAGTCCTGGAATCCGAATTGTTCGGTCATGAGAAGGGTGCCTTCACAAGCGCATTCAATTCCCGCAAGGGGCGCTTTGAGCTCGCTGACAAGGGGACGTTGTTTCTGGATGAGATTGGCGAGATCTCGGCCTCGTTCCAGGCAAAGCTACTGCGCGTGCTGCAGGAGCAGGAGTTTGAGCGCGTCGGCAGCAATCAGACCATTAAGGTCGATGTTCGCGTGATTGCCGCCACGAACAGGAACCTGGAAGAGGCGGTTGCAAGGAATGAGTTCCGCGCCGACCTATACTACCGCATCAACGTGGTTCCCTTGCTGGTACCAGCATTGCGCCAGAGGCGCAGCGATATTCCGCTGCTCGCAACTGAGTTTCTCAAGAAGTTCAACGACGAGAACGGCTGTACGCTTACCTTCGATCCGTGTGCGATTGAAGTGCTGATGAAATGTGAGTTTCCCGGCAACATTCGCGAGCTTGAAAATTGCGTGCACCGGACAGCGATCCTGGCCGAGGGACTATCAATCGGGAGAAACGACTTTGCCTGCTCCCAAGGCCAATGCTTTGCCGAGGCGCTGTGGAAGTGCAGCTCGGGCAAGGCCGCGATGCAACCAGCGCCGATCCTGCCGGAGTCAGCGAATCCGGCCACGCCGCCGGATGCGGCAGCCTGTTCGGCCGCGACCACAGTCCCGCGTGCCGGCGCAACACACCCAATTGGTGCGAGGACCCCCGACATAGAGCGCGTCATTGCTGCCATGGAAAGATGTGGCTGGGTGCAGGCAAAGGCAGCGCGCCTCCTTGGACTGACCCCGCGCCAGATTGGCTACGTGCTGAGGAAATACGGCGTCGAGATCAAGCGTATCTGAAACCGAGGCGATGAGCTGAGCTGCTTAGCGCCTTGCGGCAGCGATGCAGGTCCGCGTCCGCTTCCACTCGATTCATCGAGGACAGCCTGGCCGAATTCCCGTGTCTGCGTTGCGACCATCGTGTGAGAGGCAACGCTTCCATCGTCAATCCTGTCCGCCATGTTGCTCTCGTTGCGAGCTCATACGGATGCCCCTGGTGACTAAAACGGAGTTAAAATATGTCCGATGCAAAACTGCAAACTGTGCTTTCGGCTCTTCCGCCAGTGACGCGACACTTAGATGCTCTGCCGTCCAACGGACCAGCACCGGACGGAAATTTTGTCAAGCTGAATACGAATGAGAACCCGTTTCCGTTGCCGCCAATCATAATGCAAAGTGCAGTGGCGGCCCTCAAGTGCCAGTATCTATATCCGGATGACGATAACATCAGCTTGAGGGAAGCGGCGTCCAGCACCTATGGCGTTTCCAGGGATCAGGTCATCGCAGGCAACGGGTCGTCTGAACTGCTCGGACTGATCTACAGAGCTTTCCTCGCGCCTGGCGACAAGGTTGCGATGATGTCGCCAGGGTTTTCGTTCAACCGCAAACTTGCCATGATTCAGGGCGCCGAGTTTCTCGAAATCGGATGTCAAGCTCATTCCCTGCCAATGGAGCAATTGCTTTCCGGTCCGGCAAAAGACGCCAAGTTCATTATGTTGGCCAATCCAAACAATCCGACCGGAACATTCCTCCCGATAAGCGATATCGAACGCCTCGTAGCACAATCAGACCGCTTGGTTGTCCTTGATGAAGCCTACGTCGACTTTGCACCCGATCATGGCCTGCGCCTCATCAACCAGTATCCGAACGTTCTGATCTTGAGGTCATTCTCGAAAAGCTATGCCGCCGCCGGCATTCGCGTCGGTTTCGGTTTCGGTCACCCTGAAATTATTGGCAGGCTGCGAAACATCCAGAACGTCTTCAACATGAACGTCATCGGGCATGCCGTTGGTATCAGCGTGCTTGCGCATCGCGGCGCCTACGCAGAGAACCACAAGCACATCAAGGATGAACGAGAGCGAGTGACAGTCGCGCTGTCGCAACTCGGATTTTCCGTAACGCCCTCCCGCGCAAATTTCTTGCTGGCCCGTGTGCCCGCGGGACAGGACGGCTCATGGTGGCAAGCAGCATTGGAAAGGCAAAAGATACTTGTCGCGTTTTTTCCGGACAAAGGCTTGGAACACTGCATCCGCGTTAGCATCGGCACAAAAGAGCAGATGGATGCATTTCTTGCTGCCGCTGGCGACATTGCTGGAAGCTTAACGGTGCCAAGCTCCAAGGGCAGGGAAGCGTCAGGCTCTGCTTCTTCGTTACGCTGACGCTAATCGGCGATCACACACATCTCTTCCGACTTGCTTGGTCATCCCAGCAAGAGAACAGCCTGCTTTTAAAATCGGGGACTTATCGAGTGACAAACGTCTTTCCTTCAAACCTAGCGTTCGGCATCTTCGATCATCTGGACGAGGATGGCCTCGACATCGGTCGGCAATACGAAGATCGCCTGATATTAGCAGAGGCGTGCGATCAGCTAGGGTTCTATGCCTATCATCTCGCAGAACATCACTGTACTCCCCATGGGAGAGGTCCATCGCCGAATCTGTTCTTATCGAGCGTCGCCCAGCGCACCCGGCGCTTGCGTCTCGGACCCTTGGTGATGCTGCTTGCGCTTTATCATCCGCTGCGTGCGTTCGAAGAGATCTGTATGCTGGACCAGTTGAGCGGTGGCAGGCTCGAACTGGGCATAGGGCGCGGTGCTCTCCCGATCGAATTGGGCTACTTCGGGATTGGTGCGGACGCGGTGCCGGGCCGTTATGCTGAAGCCAGCGAAATCCTCATGGAAATACTTGTTAATCCGATGAAGGTCGGCACGCTATGCTATCAAGGCCGCCATTTTGATCTCAATGACGTTCCTTTGACGCTAAGACCTCATCAGCGTCCACATCCGCCGACATGGGTTGCTGCCAATCGACCCGAGTCCGCAGCTTGGGCGGCTGCGAATGGAACCAATATCGCGTGTGTAGGACCTTCCTCTTCTGTTCGCAAAACTACTGATGCGTTCCGCGCCTATCGAGAGGACAACGCTGGCGCGGGGGATCAGGCGCAATTTATCGGATTGCTCCGCATGGTCGTGGTTGGGCGTTGTGACACACATGCCTATTCGCTCGCGGCACCTGCTTACGAACGCTGGCTCAAGAGCTTCCAATTCCTTTACGAGCTTAACGCTATCCCCACTCCACCAAACCTGCCGCTGACCTTCGATGCGGCAGTCGAGAGTGAATTGTGCGTGGTAGGATCAGCAGAATCTGTGCGAAAAGCTCTGTTAGGTCAGTTGGAAGAGGCAGGTGCCAACTACCTGCTTTGTCAACTGGCATTTGGAAATCTGCCGCTAGATGCTTCCCTGTACACTGCGACGACCATTCAATCCGAAATCATGGCTCGATTTGGCTGACCATGAAATTCGCGGTCTGAGGTTGAATCGTTGTACAGCGCTCCCTCACATCCACGTGCTCGAGCGTGCACGTGATGGGGACGGGCAATCGGGAGGGAGGCCAAACTGACGACGAGCCGGCGGCACAGAATACCAGCTTTGTGCGTTGGCTGGCGTCCGGGCCATCGTGTGAACCTGCATGATCCTAAGGAGATGATGGCCGAGCGCGTCACGATGCAGGCACGCGTCTGCTCGTCGCGCTCGCGCTATCCGTTGCCCATAGCCCGCCGCAGAGGTTCTTCTCGCCCGGGGCGGCGTCGGTGCGGCGCCTCCAGCTTCATCAGCGGCCCGGCGGTAGCAAAGCCGCCACTCGCTACGGCGCTGTTGAGGGCGCGCTCGCGAGCGGCTTTGCTACGCCCAGCCACCAACGGGAGCGAGCTCGCCCGATGATGGGGTGCACCGCGGTCGGGATACGATGCTGAAGGAAATCGTTCGCAGCCGGTCTTCACGAACTGCGAGGAGTGCTTGTCCTTGAATGCTGCCTGCTGGCCGTCTGCGGTGGCCTGAGTGGTCCGCCGACACGCCCGAAAGTCAACGCCACTACCACAAGGCCGCCAAAAACTCAGGTCTGGGAGCCAGCTTGGACGGTGGTCTCGTGTTCGGGGATGTCGTCGAAGGAGGCGTAGTTGAGATAGTAGAGTTTGGAATACAGGCCGCCCATAGCTATTAGCTCATCGTGGTTGCCAGTCGCAACAACTTGGCCATTCTGAAGCACGATGATGCGGTCGGCCCCCCGGATCGTGGCGAGACGGTGGGCGATGACGAGGCCAGTCCGCCCTTCAAGCAGCTTGATCAGAGCCTTCTGAATCTGCAATTCCGTATAGCTGTCGATGTTGGCGGTCGCTTCGTCGAGCACGAGGATCTTGGCGTCAGCGACGAGGGCGCGGGCGAAACTGATAAGCTGGCGCTGGCCGAGAGATAAGTTGTCGCCGCGTTCGCCAAGTTGGGTCTCATACCCGTCGGCGAGGCTCATGACGAAGTCATGCGCGCCGACCGCCTTCGCCGCCTCGATCACCTTGTCGCGCGTGGCTTCCGTCTTCTGGTATCGAATGTTCTCGAAGACCGTCCCGGTGAACAGGAATGGCTCCTGCAGCACCATGGCGACCTGGCGGCCGAGCGATTCCTGGGTGAGGTCGCGCACATCATGCCCGCCGACCAGCACCTGACCCTGCTGAACATCATAGAAGCGGTGGACCAGGGCCATCGCACTCGATTTGCCAGAACCGCTCGGTCCGACCAGTGCGACCGTCTCGCCGGGATTGACCCTGAAGGAGACATTTTTCAGAACCGAACGGTTCGGATCGTAGCCGAATGTGACGTCCCTAAACTCAACCGAGCCGTCCATTTCGGGCGAAAGTACCTCGGCATTGGGTTTGTCCTGAACATCGATCTTGACATCGAGCACATCGGTCAGGCGCTTGCCTGAGGCCATGGCGCGCTGCATGATCGAATATTGCAGGGTGAGTGAGCGGATCGGGTCAAAGAAGCGCTGGATGTAAAACAGGTAGGCTACCAACACGCCCACATCTATACGGCTATTCACGACCATCGAGCCGCCGACCACAATAACGGCGGCCAAGGCGAGGCCGGTGAGGCCATCGACGATAGGCACCATGACCAGTGCATATCTGGCAGCGATCAGTTGGGTCCTGAGGTTGGCATGGGCCCGGTCGTCGAAAAGAATGAAATTCACCTGCTGGCGATCCATCGACTGTATGGTCCGCACGCCGTGAATGGCTTCGGCCAGCGCGCCATTGACGACGGAATTGGTTTCGTGTGCAGCCATGAAGGCGTCGCGGGCACGCGGCAGCCAGACAATGCGGACGATCACCAGGATCGGCAGAACCGACAGCGTCAGGAGGCCGAGGCGAAAGTCGAGCCACAGCATTACGAAAACGATGCCAAAGAGAAGTGCAACATCGCCTAGGGAATATACCGAGGTTTCCAGGAACTCCTGTATGGAGTTAACGTCGCCTTGCAGGCGCGACATCAGGCGTCCGACCTCAGTCTTGTCCATGAAAGAGAGCGAAACCTTTTGCAGATGGCCAAACATGGCGCGGCGGATGTCGAACAGGACAGTTTCGGCAATTTTCCCATCCAAGGTTTCCTGCATGTAACCGGCGGCGAAATTGACCAAAATCGCCGAAAGGAACGCGCCGACGGCCGCAAGCTGGGCTGAGCGATCGCTCGCTGCCGGGTTCATGCCCTGGTCGATCGCGTAGCGGATGATCAAGGGGATGAGAAGCTGCGTCCCGGTGAAGATCAACATCGCGACAATCGTGACAACTACCTTTGCCCGATAGGGATGGACGAAGCCCCAGATCCGGCGGAGGATGCTCTTGTCGAAAGCCCGGCCGAACATCTCCTCCTCGATCCGGTGCGAGCCGACGACCGCGCGCGGAGGGCGTCTGCCGTCGTCACGTTCGGCTTCGAGTTCGCCGGGGCCCTGGTCCATCAGCGGGCGCCCCCATACTGGGTCATATGCTATCACCTGGGCGCGTCTGGAGATCGTAAAGGGCCCTGTAGCGTCCCCGCTTCGCCAGAAGCTCTTCATGCCTGCCGCGTTCTACGATTTCGCCGTTATCGACAAAAAGGATCTGATCGGCATGCATAAGCGCACTCAGCCGGTGCGCGATGATGATCGTCACCCGATCCTTGGCGAAGCGCCGCGTCGCCGCGCGAATGCGCTGCTCGGTGCCGGCATCGATCGCGGCCATCGAGTCGTCGAAAACGACGACAGAGGGGCGCAGCATCATGGTGCGAGCAATCGTGAGACGCTGGCGCTGGCCGCCAGAGAGAGAGACGCCGCGTTCGCCCACGACCGTCTCATACCCTGCTGGGAGCCCGAGGATGTAGTTGTGGAGCTGGGCGAATTCGCCAGCGCGTTCAATTCGCTGTCTCTTCGCCCAGGGGTCGCCATAAGCGATGTTGTTCTCAATCGTGGTGGTGAACAGGAACGCATCCTGCTGTACAACGGCAACCGCCTTGCGAAGGCTCTCGAGGGTGACATTGCGTATGTCCTGGCCGTCCAACGTGATGGCGCCACCGGTCACGTCGTAAAAGCGGGGGATCAGATGAGCCATCGTCGATTTGCCGGAACCCTGCGGACCGACGATCGCGATCGTCTCGCCTCTCCGGGCCTCAAAGCTGAGGTTCTTCAGAATGGCGCGGTTTTCGACATTGGGGTACGCAAATGAGACATTGTGGAAGCGCAGAGTGCCGTCGCTTATCACAAGCGGTCTGGCCTCGAGAGCATCCCTGATCGTGATCTCCTGATCGAGGAGACCGAAAAGCCGCGAACCGCAGCTGGAAGCGCGGGCAAAGGCATTGACCATGAGGCCGATCTGGCGGACTGGCATTTGCAGGATGGTCATGAAGGTCAGGAAGGTCGCCATCGTTCCGACGCTGATCTCGCCAGCGATGAGCTTGTTGCCACCGATCCAAAGGACCAATCCCATTGCGAAAAAGAAGGACAAGGTCATCGCCGACGTGCTGGGTACGTAGATGTCAACGAGATCGTTGGCGAGGCCGAGCGCGGTCTTGGAAGCGCGGTCGAACTTCAGCATCTCATAGGATTGAGCCGCAAAAGCGCGGACCACGCGGATGCCTGCGAGATTTTCCTTCATCACGCGGCTTAGTACCGAAAGGCGCTCATAGAGGTCGAGCCAGGTGGCGCGCAGCCTAAGCTGTGTGGTCGATGAGCGCCAGGCGACAAAAGGCACGAAGCTCAGCGCGACCAGGCCGAGCATGAGATCGATCGAGATCATCATGTAGGCGCCGATCCCGATCAGCATGGTGAGCAGGACCACGCGAACGAGCGCGGTGGAAAAATACATCCGCACGCCTTGGAGATCGAGCATTCCGATGGTGATCAGATCGCCTGAATGGACCCGATCGTGAAAGGAAAAGCTGAGACGCTGGATCTTGTCGTAGTAGGCGAGCCGCAGTTCGTACGCGACATGATGCCCGACGGCTTCGGCAAAATAGTTCTGCGCCATCGTGAAAAGGCCGCGTAGCGCGCTGACGGCGAGCAGCAGGAGAGCCGGGGTCCAGAGCGCTTGTCCTGCCGCGCTCCCGGCGACACCGCCCCCGATGGCTGTCTGGGCCTGGTCGACAGCCCGGCCGAGAAGCTGGGGAATGAGCAACTGGAGGATTGCCGCCATGATCGTCGAGCCCATAGCGAAGGCGACCTGCCAGGGATGCCGAAAATTCATGCGCGTTATGCGCAACAGCGTACTCAAATCCCGGCCCCAGCGCGCCGCTTCAACATGGGTCAACGAATTCAGAGCGTTCGTTGCGCTGCCGACAGCATCACTGTTCACGGGTGTATTCCCGACTGCATTTTGCGCCTTCGAGGAAAGCCGAAGGACGCATCATCAAAGGCGACCGCCATTTTAATCCTGTCCACAACCTGCAGCCTTGCCCGTTCCCAGAAGCCGAGCCGCCGCTTGACTAAGTGGCATGTCGATCACCGTGATTCCGCTTGCCGCAAGGAAACGCGCTTCGTTTCTGGTCAGGGTTTCCGCGTCCATTACGGTGCAATAGGGACCGCGGGAGCGCTTCATGATCTGTCTGGCGTAGGTGCGCAGCATTTGATCGTTGAAGCGGCAGCCAACGAAGAAAAATCCACGGGTGATGCGCCGTTCCTTCACCACGTCAGGGATAGGTGTCTGGATATCAATTTCGGTCAGGACTTCGACATAGTCGGAATCTGCGACGAGAAAGTTTTGCGAGGGCCTACTACTCCCGTGAGGTGCATAGAGGACCGTCTTTGCCCCCGATCGGGCGTCGAGCTCCCTCCCGGACAAATCGTAGGTTTTTGTCCAAATGTTGCCGATTTCGTTCGCCCGCGTGACGCCTTGTATCTCAACGACGTCCGTTCGGCCGGTCTCCTCGAGAGCCGTGCGCATCGCGTTGTCATACCAGCTGTCGATGATGAGGGAGAGCGGCAGCCTTGCGAGCCAGGCGTGGAGGAGGGTTGGCCTCACCGGCGCTGCGAATATCTCGGTCATCCAAGCTTGAAGCGTCCGGCGATGCCGGCGCTGTTCGATGAACTGCGCAACCGACCACATATTGGTGCGGATCCTGGAAGGGGCGGGCGCCCGTGCATTGAGTGCCGCGGCAACGACCTCCGGAGTATGCGGCACAGGCGGTTCCGCACAGTTGAACCCAAGAAGACCCGGACCGAGATAGGGGATCACCTCATCGGCGGCGAGCGCTGCCTTCGCCAGGTCAAGCAGCTTATCGGCAAAACTGTCCCGCACTATGACAAGGTGGCCCGATGTCAGGATCGTATTCATGCTCGTTTCCTCGCGACGCACTTAGCGGCAGCATCAGTCCTCTTCGGAAACCTTCCTTGCCTCGACAGTGATCGGCAGACGCGTATCCCGTGGGAGATCGGGTAAGACGAGCCGCCACCCGTTCCGGAGCGTGATAGTTCCGCCCCACAACTCTTCCTTCTCAAGCTTGATGATCGGCTCTTCGAGGTCTTTTTTGGGGACATACGCCGACAAGCCAGCATCGGTCCTGCGGATCATGACTTTCATCTGGCCGTCCCTTCATTGGAATTGCTTTCAGCACTGCAGGACTCGGCTTTCTCGAGGCTCATCAGTTCACGCGCTCGCATGCCGACGACGGTGCCACGGTCGATCCACTCGACCGCATAGATGAAGAACTGCTGGAGAAAGGTGCCGATGTCGCGCACATATCCCTCGTCGCCCTTGCGCACGAGATTTTCGCCGATCTCCCTGCCAGGATAGGTGCCGTCATTCTTTATGTGGCGAGTGGCACGTACCCGCTCTCCCGGCATGAATCGTGGAGGCCTGCGGATTTCGATCTCCTCTTCGCGTCCGAGCGACATGTCCGTTCCCTGATTTCTCTTGCGGCTGCAGGTTGTGAACACGGCGTTGCAGGCGTCCTGCGTAGGCAGCCCCGCCCATGTCGGCAGCCCATGTGGTCACGCAGGAACGCAGGTCTTCGGCACCGGACATACCGAGGCACATTGCTGCGCATCGAAGACCCCCTCGCATTCGGTGCACTTCTGTGACTCGATCACGTAGCTCTCGCCTTTGAACTTGATCGCGCCGGAAGGACATTCGAATTCGCAGGCGCCGCATTGGGTGCATTGGGATGCGATGATCTTGAAAGCCATTTTAACTCCTGGTCCGAATGGATGAGACAGCTCAGGCCGTCGCCGCGAGTGCGGGGGCCCCTGACGCGGCGGTGTAAATCGCGCTGATTGCCGTCTCGATATAGTCATGGGCACAAGCGTCGGTGGCTCTGATTCCAGCGTCCGCGAGCTGATCCTGCGGGCAAGTTCCAATCCTGGCGCACAGCACGATATCTATGCCTTGAAGGGCTGCGACGATGCCACCGAGGGCGGCTTCCTTGCCCAAGCCGCCGAGGCAATACTTCTCCACCTTGCGATGCCCGACAAAGCTGATCCCTCTCGGCGAGGCTTCGTAAACCTGGAATTCCTTCGCATGGCCGAAATGTTCGTTGACGCGGCCGCCGCCCTTGGTCGCCACCGCGAAGAGGACGGCTTTGCCGGGCCTCGCTGCCTTGACCAATCCGATCGCTTCACTTCTGGCCGCCACGTGATCACGGCGCTCCTGCGCGACCAGCTCCCGATAGGCGTTACGCTTGCTGGCATCGTAGGTGACCTCGCCGGGAATCCGGTCGGCCCTGAATTCCTGGCCACGATCCTCGCCAAGCATGCCGACGGCATCTGCCCGGCACTGCCGGCAGTGGCGCATCAACTGGGCGCCGCCTTCGAGACGATCCTGAAGAGCCTTCAGCTCCATTGCGTTTGGGCCGCGCTGCCCACTCAGTCCGTAATGCGTGCCGTGCGCCGGGTCCGAAATCAGCGGCATGAGGTTGTGCAGGAACGCGCCTCGCTCCTTGACCCATCTATTCACCTCGATCAGATGCTCATCGTTCACGCCAGGAATCATCACCGAATTGATTTTGGTGAGGATGCCGCGCGCGGTCAGCATCTCCAGGCCCAACATCTGCCGCTCGTGCAGCATCCGGGCGGCTTCGAGGCCGACGTAGCGGCGATGGTCGTAAAAGATCCAAGGATAGATCTTTGTACCGACCTCAGGGTCGACCATGTTGATGGTGATCGTCACGTGATCGACATTCATGTCGGCAAGCTCATCGACATGGTCCGGTAGCGCGAGCCCATTCGTGGAGATGCAAAACTTGATGTCTGGGATTTCCCTGGCGACCCTGGCGAAGGTCGCCTTCGTCTTCTTCCAGTCGTAACAGGCATCGCCCGGTCCGGCGATGCCGAGCACGGAAAGCTGCGGCACCTCGCTGGCGACCGCGATCACCTTGCGTAGCGCCTGGTCGGGCGTCAGCTTTTCAGAGGCCACCCCAGGCCGGCTTTCGTTGGCGCAATCATATTTGCGATTGCAGTAGTTGCACTGGATATTGCAGCCCGGCGCGACCGCGACGTGCATGCGCGCGAAATAGTGATGCGCCTCTTCTGAAAAGCAGGGGTGATCCTTGATCTTCTCCCAGACAGCCGGATCCGTGTCGTCGGGCTTTGTCGACGAGCCGCAGGACGAAGAGGCGCAGCCACCAGCTTTCATGGTGCCAAGCAACTGGTCACCGAATGTCGTGCTGAGGCTCTCAAGCGAAATTGCCGGTGCGGACATGAACGGCTCCGTTGCTGCGTGATGTCGCAGTCCAAAGCGCAAGAGCTATGCCAGCTCAAAGAGCTGTTTCGGTTCACGAATAGGCTTGTCGTGTCAGATTCCTTCGGATTGCTCCGACAAACCTTTGTCGGGCTTACGACAGTGGACACGCAAATAGGGTCGCGAGGCTAGCAGCCTCGGGCGCGCAGAGTGTGAGCGAGACCACTCCGGGCTGCTTACGGTTGACGTCATCACGACGTCTAGAATTTCTTCACCACGATACCATGCCGGCGCAGGGCGTAGCCGACTTGCCGCGGCGTGAGGCCGAGGATACGAGCCGCCCTGGCCTGGACCCAACCGGCCTTGTCCATCGCGTCGATCACCCGGTCGCGTTCCGCCAGACGCGGGGGACAAGCGGGATCGTTCGGATCGCCGGCCGTAAGGGGAGATATCTTGCCTGTGGAGGCACCGATGCAACTGGCCGGCAGCCGCAATCCGACCGGCACTGCGTTGACCCGTGCGAGATCGTCGATGGCATTGCCGCCATTCGAGCGGTCGGCTCGCTTCCAGAGGAGCCAGGAAAGGCACTGGCCCTTCTTACAGGCGAAATCGGATGGAGTGATCGTCCTTGAGCGCGCAAGTGTGGCCGTCCTTTGGACGCAGTTCTCCAGCTCGCGGACGTTACCAGGGAAGTAACATTGCGAGATCAGGTCAAGCGCCGGCGCCGCGAAGGCTAGTGCGCGATCGTTCTCCTTGTTGAACCGGTTGAGGAAGGCGTTCGCAAGGCGTGCAATATCGCCGGTTCGCTCTCTGAGCGGAGGCAGGATAATTGGCACGACATTGATGCGGTAATAAAGGTCGGCCCTGAACTCCCCTTTTATGACGGCCGCCTCGAGGTCCTTGTTGGTGGCGCATATGAGGCGCACGTCGACCTGTAGCGTTTTGGTGCCGCCGACTCGCTCCAACTCGCCTTCCTGCAAGACACGCAACAGCTTGGCTTGAAAGGCCGGCGAAATCTCGCCGATTTCATCAAGTAGCAGCGTTCCCTCATTTGCCAATTCAAAACGACCGGCGCGCTGGGAGATAGCACCCGTGAAAGCGCCCTTTTCATGCCCAAACAGTTCTGACTCCAGAACGCTTTCAGACAGTGCGGCGCAGTTCAATTTGACGAAAGACTTCTTCCTCCGACGTGAGAGCTTATGGATGGCCTGCGCAAAGAATTCCTTGCCGGTGCCGCTTTCACCCCGAAGAAGCACGGTGGAATTGGTCCCTGCTACGACCGAGACGGTTTCGAGCACCTGCTTGAGTGCGAGGCTTTCCCCGATGATCCCGTCGATTTTGGCATCCGCATGCCGGGCAGGGTCGTAGGTCCTCCCCTCGTTGGGCGATTTCTCCCGTCCCGATTGCTCATGGCCACACCGCTGACGATCTGTACTCAGGGCGCGATGGAGGCGGATGGTCCGGCCGACAAGGTTGGCGACCATCGTCAGGAAATAAATGTCCTCGTCGTCGCGAAAGTCGGTGGCGCCGTCTCCGGCGCGGTCGATCGACAATGTCCCAAGGATATCATGATCAGCCTTTAGCGGGATACCGATAAAGGCAATTGGGATGATTCCGATGCTCGAAGACGTTTGAAGGTCAGCCTGAAATAGTTGGGACTTGCGCACGTCCGGTATGAAGAGCGGCGTCCCCGCAGCGACGATTTGATCTGTTACGGCCTGTGGTATGACGCGGCGAGTGCCTGATTGATGTACGTGGGTATTGCCGGCAGTCGCGGCAATCTCCAGCTCTCCTTCAGCGTCCAGGACGACGATTGCTCCGTGACGCATCTGCAGAAATGAAGGCAGGACGTTCACGACATTGGCGAGCGTAATCTCCAGCTCGCTGGGGGCGGTCAGCACCTTCGATATCTCGTAGAGTCCTCTGAGCGCGATATCTGATTGGGGCATGCTTTTGATGGGCGGTTCAGGGCGGGTCTCCCGAGGTCCAACCTCGTCGACCCGATCTTGCGGTCCGTGGGTCATGGAAACACCTCAGGGGTTGTCGTCCAGAGTGCTCCTCCTTTTTTATCTGAATTCTGAAAGCACAGTATTCACGAGCTTCTCTTCGTCAAAGCGACGATCGAAGCAAAGAAAATAGACTTGGCGTTGGGCGAGACCTAAATTGTATCAAGATCAACCCTCTTAATACGTGCGTGCGTCGGTCATCCGAATTTGAAGAGGACTCCGAAACCGCCGCGTGGATAGTTCCACTCGATCTCGCCACTGGTCTCACACAAAATCCGGCAGGTGCCGCACTCCATGCAGCCGTCAGCAGTGATCTCCACTTGACCTTTGTCGTTCAACTCATAACATTTCGCCGGGCAGACGTGGGTAAGCGCGAGCAAGTTCGCGCTTGGCCTCTCGTGCGGTCGCACTTTGATATGCGGGCGGCCGGAATCCACCAAGTAGCGGTTCTGGTAAAGCTTGTCCTCGACACGTGACTTTGTCACTGCGATCGTCATTTCGTCTCCCTTCAGCGCCACGCCAATGCAAGGCGGACCGCGTCGCTGACCAGCCCCCAACGCGAGCGCGCCTTGATGAAGGCCGCCGTGGTCGCCTTTTCCTTCTCGATCTTCGGCGTGCCGTCGACACGCATGAAGTTCTGCGCGGCTTGCGACATCAACCGCGGATAAGTTGTGAAGTAATTGCAGGAATTGGTGTGGAGCAAGGCCGGCATATCTTTGTATTTCTTTAGGTCCTTGACCACGAAGGACTTGTCCAGCATGGCTTTGTAAAGAGCGAGATTTCGTTTGGTCATAGGAGCGTTGCGGCTGTTGACCTCGATGATTGCCTCAGCCGCGATGCGGCCGGAGGTCATGGCGAGGTTCGAACCCTCGCGGTGAATGGCGTTGTTCAGTTGCGCGGCATCGCCGACCACGACCCAACCGTCGCCAAACAGCTGCGGAATAGCCTTGTAGCCGCCTTCGGGAATGAGGTGTGCGGAATATTCTTTCACTTCCGAGCCGGCGATCAGCGGCCGGATCGAAGGATGGCTCTTTAAGGCATCAAGGAGAACGTAGGGGCTCTCGACCATCGCGGCAAAATCGGAGACGAGGCAGCCAATGCCCAGTGAGATCGACTCCTTGTTGGTGTAGAGGAAGCCGAGCCCGGCCATGCTGCGGGAGGTCGTGCCCACCGCCTCGATCACGCAGCCTTCATCGCCCTTGAGACCGAACCGCTGCTCAATGACCTCTTCGGGCAGGAAATGCATTTCCTTGACGGCGAGCGCCACGGTTTGTGGCTTCGGCATCTGGCGCAGGCCGGCTCGCGTGCCAAGCAGTCCGCAGACACCTTCTGCGAGAACGACCACGTCCGCGTAGATGGCTCCGCCGGCCCGATCTGTGCGGACGCCGACCACCCTGTCCTTGGCGTCACGGATGAGCTCCGTCACGGTCGTCTCGCACAGAACCGTCGCGCCGGCCTCGCGCACCTTACGCGAAAACCATTTGTCGAACTGGGCACGGATGATTGTGTATCGGTTGGGCTTGGCCTCATTGAAGTCGTCCGACCGATAGTGAATCCCGGTATGGGATGTGTCGTCCATCACCCAAAGCCGCTGTTCAACCAAATGCCGCTCGAGAGGCGCATCGTCCCTGAAATCCGGGATGATCTTCTCCAGCATGTTCGCGTACATGATGGCACCTTGGACATTCTTGGAGCCCGGATATTCACCGCGCTCCAACTGCAGCACCTTCAGGCCATGGCTGGCCATGGTGTAAGCAGCTGCGTTTCCGGACATGCCTGCCCCAACAACAATGGCGTCGAAGTTTTCCTCGATCATGTCCGTCCCTTAGCTCGCAAGCTTATCGCGACTGTGGGGCGACAGCCGCCGGGTGAAGGCTTCCGTCAGTGCGGGCAGGAAGCGGATCGCGTCGGTGACGATTCCGAGGTGAGCGAAATCGAAAATCGGCGCGTTCGGGTCGGTGTTGATGGCCACGATGAGATCCGCCCCCTCGACGCCAACCCGATGCTGGACGGCGCCGGAAATCCCGGCCGCTATGTAAAGCTTCGGCCGGATGGTCTTGCCAGTCTGGCCGATCTGCCGATCAGCTGGCATCCAGCTCTTCTGGACCAACGGGCGCGAACAGCCGTGCTCGGCGCCGATTGCTCGCGCGAGGTTCTTCACAAGCTGCAGGTTCTCCGCCGCGCCAAGACCAAGGCCTCCCGCAACCACGACGTCGGCATAGGCAAGGTTTGCCTTCGCCGACTGATTGTCCGGCAGGAAGCCGAGGACTTTGGTAGCGATCTCGTCCTCGGCAAGCGAGAGCTTGTGCCGGATGACACGCCCGACCGGTTTATCCGTCCGCTGCGGCATGGGCATGACTCTTGGCCGCACTGTCGCCATCTGCGGGCGGAAATTGAGCGTATAGATCGTGCACAACAAGGAACCGCCGAAAGTCGGGCGCGTGGCGGCGAGCGAACTGTCGGTATCCACATCGAGTTCGGTGCAGTCGGCCGTGAGCCCCGTCTGCAAGGTCGTCGCCACGGAGCCGGCAAGATCCCTGCCGAGTGTGGTGGCACCGAGAAGAAGGATTTCGGGTTTGTGGGTATCGACCAGATCCGTCATCGCCTTGGTGAAAGGCTCGTTCCGATAGTCGGCGAGCAGGGGCGCCTCGGCGATGTAGACAAGGTCAGCACCATAAGCGAATGCTTCGGCAACGGCGTTCCCGACGGCCTCTCCCGGCGGTCCGAGCACGACGCCTGCAAGCTGGACCTCAAGCTTGTCTGCTAATTTGCGGCCTTCGCCGAGCAGTTCGAATGATACGGGATGGACCTGGCCGCGTTCGAGCTCGATGAAGACCCAGACGTGGCGGTAGTCCTTGAAATGGGCGGGCAGCTCCTTCTTTATGCCGGCGCGGCCGGCGGCAGGGCGAGGGGTTTCTCGGTTCGCGGTCGACATCGTTTTGCTCCTTGCCGTCACGCGCCGCCGTTGAAGGCGAGCTCATGTTCCAGCGCCGGCTGGCGGGTGAAGATTGCGGTGATGAGTTCGTCAGCGACATCGCGCAAGGCCATCTCGGCGGTGTCGATTATTGCCGCCTTTTCAGCTCGAGCAGGAGGGGCGAAAACACGCTTGACGACCGTCGGTGAGCCGCGCAGGCCGCATTTGGTGAGATCCTCGATGCCGGCGTCAGCCGCACTCCATTTCAAGACCTGGCTGCGCGCGGCGCACAAGGCGTCGTGGATCGAGCCCCGGCGGATCTCGTTTGTGCCTTCTAGCATGGTGATGAGACAAGGCAGCCTGCTCTTCAGCATCTGTGTGCCGCCTTCGGAGCGGCGCTCGACCTTGATCTCGCCTGCAGCAAGGTCAATAGAGGGGATCTTCGCGACATAGGTCAGTTGCAGGAGTCCGAGGCGCTTGGCGATGCCGGGCCCGACCTGGGCGGTGTCGCCATCGATCGTCTGCTTGCCGGTGAAGACGAGGTCTGGCGTGCCGAACGTCTCGCCGACCTTCGCGATTGCCTGGGAAAGGGCGAACGAGGTCGCCAGCGTGTCGGAGCCGGCAAAATAGCGGTCGGTCAAGAGCACCGCTCGGTCGGCGCCGTAGCCGAGCGCCTTGCGCAGCGCGTCCTCTGCCATGGGCGGACCCATGGTGAGCACAGTGACTTCGCCGCCATAGGCATCGCGCAGTCTGAGCGCTTCTTCGAGGGCGAACAGGTCGTAAGGGTTGATGATGGTCGGAACACCCTGGCGCATGATTGTGTTCGTCACCGGATGGACCCTTATCTGTGCCGAGTCCGGCACCTGCTTGATGCAGATTACGATGTGCATTGGCGGTTTCTCTAGGCTCCTGTCCGGGTGCGGGCATTGTCGGTTATCTCCTTGATCCGCATAATTCGTGCCAAGTCTCTTGCGCTGCCCCCTTTCCTACAACTTCGGCTGGTTGCTTCTGACGGCGCTGTGGTGATGACCGGATTTGTCGGCTGCTCGACATTGTCGCGTCGCACCCTTGTCGCCGCTCATTCCCGTCCGAACCGCTTCAGTACCGAGTCGAACGGGACAAAGGTGTGACCCGGCGCGGCAGGTTTGTTCGGATCGTGGTCCTTGAGCACCTTGAAGACCCGATGCGTGAGCGGCGAGGAAATCGCAAAGTCCTCGTAAGCGCGTTCGAGCGTCGCGCGCACCCTCGCGGCAATCACCTGGTCGGGCAGACCGGAGAAATCTTCTTCGGCAAGGTATTGGCCCACGCGCTTCATGATATGGAGCCGCGAGACATTCAGCACCTTCGGGTCATAGGCGACGCCAAGGACTGAGAAGAACTCCTCCGCGGCCGACAGGCGCTTCAGTCGTGCGAGGATGTCTGTGACATCGATGGGGCGGCTGTCAGCGGAACAATTCATTGCATTCTCCCTGGTCGCAAAACTGTGGCCTTTGCGCGCGCGCGCACGGCTGACCTGGACCCGCACAGCTCGAACAGGGACGCCTCGCTGCACATTTTATCGTAGAGCTCGACCAGTTGAGTTGCAGTGAGCGTCGATTTGGTCTCGGCCGCCTCGCGCCGGACGCGGGCCACCATCGCGGCTGCCAGATCCGGGTCGAGATCGCGACCGCTTTCGCTCAGCACATGGGCAATCGCAGTGGCGCCGGAATGCTTGCCGATGACGATCCGCCGGCAGCGGCCCACGAGAGCCGGATCAAGCCCCTGATAAGTACGCGAGTCCTTCAGCAGCCCTGCGACGTGAATGCCGGATTCGTGGGTGAAAACATCGGCGCCGACGACCGGCTTAGTGGCCGCGGTCTGCCGGCGGGCGGCCCAGGCCACCTCGGCGGCGAGGCCGGGCAATGCGGTCAGCTCGATGCCGGTATCTGCGCCGCCGAAGACCGCCATCGCGGCGGCCACCTCTTCCAGCGCGGCATTGCCCGCACGCTCGCCGAGCCCCAGGACGGTGACGGAGGCATGGCGCGCGCCTGCGCGGATCGCGGCTAGCGTGTTGGCGACAGCAAGTCCGAGATCGTTGTGCGCATGAAATTCAAGGTCGATTGGAGACTGCGCCACGAGCTGGGCGACAAGTTCAAAGGTCGAAAACGGGTCGAGAACACCGACCGTGTCGGCTAGCCTGACGCGGCTTGCGCCGGCGCGTGCAGCCGTCTCGATGACGCGGGCGAGATGATCCCGATTGGCCCGCGAGGCATCCTCGCAGCCCACCGCGACAAAGAAGCCGGCGGCGGCGGCGCGCCTGACCATATGATCGATGACCTGGAGCGCCCCCGCCTTGTCGAGGCCGAGCTTGGCGGCAAGTTGGATGTCCGACCCTGGCAGCGATAGATTGACGGCGTGGACGCCGCTCTCGATCGCTGCATCGAGATCCAGCGACGTCATCCGGCACCAGGCCATGAGCCGAACCGGGAGACGCCGCGCGACCACGGCGCGAATTGTTTCGATCTCGTCGGCGCCCATGACCGGCGTGCCGATCTCGATCTCTGTCACGCCGGCCGCCGCAAGAGACTCAGCGATCTCCAGCTTTTCCGTCGTGGTAAAGGCGACGCCCGGCGCCTGCTCGCCATCGCGCAAGGTCGTATCGTTGAGAGAGACATGACGGGTCATGACCGGTAGCCTGTTCTTCTGCCGCTCACGCATAGACCGGATTACCCGGCCCAGAACCGAAAAAGCTGCGCAGCTTCCCCACGATTGCCGGCATGACCTCGAGCACCCGGTCGATATCCTCTTCGCTGTTGTCCCGCGCCAAGGAGAAGCGGACTGCCGCGTGCGGCGTTTTCATCGCGCTTAGGACATGGCTTGGTTCCAGAGAGCCGGAGGTGCAGGCCGAGCCAGAGGAACACGCGATGCCAATGCGGCTGAGGAGAAGTGGAATTCCATCACTGTCGACATGTTCGAAGGAGATGTTTGCGGTGTTGGGCAACCGTTGCAGGGGATCACCAGTGACACAGGTGCTTGGGATGCGCTGGAGGATCCCGCCCTCCAGGCGATCGCGGAGCGACTTTACCCGTGTGGTCTCGTCGTCCATGAATTTCAAGGCGAGTTCGGCCGCCGTGCCGAGCCCGGCTATGCCGGGCGTATTCTCGGTGCCAGCACGCCGGTTGTGTTCTTGGTGACCCCCCTTGATCAGCGAATGGAAGTTGACGCCACGTTTTACGAAAAGGGCACCGATCCCTTTCGGCCCGTGCAGCTTGTGGCCGGAGAGCGACAGCATGTCGATTGCGGTCGACTTCAGGTCCATCGGAAGCTTGCCGACCGCCTGCACAGCATCCGTATGGAAAAGGGCGCCCACTTCCTTGGCCAACTCGGCAAGCCTGGCCACGGGGAAGATCACACCAGTCTCGTTGTTCGCCCACATTATGGAAACGATTGCCACCTGTGGGGTGAGGGCGGCCATATAGGCGTCGAGGTCGAGCCGGCCACGGCAATCCACCGGGATCCTGTGCACCTTGACGCGGCGGGTCTTCTCAAGATGCGCGCAGAGCGTCAGCACGGCGGGATGCTCGACCGCGGACGTAACGATCTCGGTTCGGTTGGGCGCCGCCTCGAGCGCTGAAAGAAGCGCTGCATTGTCGCTTTCTGTCCCACCCGAGGTGAAGGTGATCTCATCGTCGAACTCCGCGCCGATCAGCGCTTGCAACTGCCTCCGCGCCTTTGTCACCGCCGCACTGACTGAGGCGCCAAGAGCGTGCGCCGACGAAGGGTTGGCGAATTGATCCCTAAAGAACGGCAACATCGCTTGCAGGACCGCAGGATCGACCCGTGTGGTTGCGTTGTTGTCGAGGTAGACAGGCTTCATAGGTGCGATCCTCAGTTGACCAGAATGACGCGGCGCGGACCGACTCGTTGAGCCTCTGGCGCATGCCGTTGATGATAATGGGCCTGAACTGGCAGCCCGCGCAGACGCCCGGAGTGTTTGACGCAGACCGGATCTCCGTCGAGATGGACATGTTCGCAGTGGCCGCCGTCAGCCCGCAGGTAAGGACGGCCCGAACGCGATAAGGTCTTCGATGAGCCGAATTTGGCACAGCAGCGCGATCTGTCCGCAAGCAGCTCGGGTGACACCAGGACCCGGGGTGTTTCGGGAGGCGACGTTCTTTGCATCCTACTGGAAGCGAATGGCGGTCCCGAGATCGGCTTTGACCTTGTCTTGTTCTTTAGGACGGGGACATCTGTTGTGCCGGCCATATAAGTCTCCTCTGCCGCAAAATCAGTCCGTCGGCCGCATAGGCGCTTTGGGCGTTTAACTGAAGGACTTGCCGCAGCCGCACTTCTCGCGCGCATTGGGGTTATCGAAGACAAAGCCGGAAGATTCGAGCCCGGTGAGGAAGTCGACGGTCATGCCGGCGACATGGGGTTGGGAGCCCGTGTCCACGAACAGCTTGATCCCATCTGTGTCAGTGATCGCGTCGCCCTCGCGCGACACGCTCTCCAGGCCCATTAAGTATTTGAAGCCGGCGCAGCCGCCGGTCTCGACCATAATGCGAAAGCCTTCCGCCGGCTCGCTGGCGCGGGAAAGAGCAGTCTTGAAGGCGGCAACAGCGTTGTCGGTGAGCGTAATCATGGCTCCATTCTCCTCAGTCCGGGACCTGCTTGCGCATCACGTCGCATGCACCGTGCCAAAGCGAAGAAACGTTTCAACACAGCGCGGCATCTCTGACACTGCCGTGCTTCTTGTGAGTGCATTGCTGCGAAGCTGTCGGCCAACCGACACGTACTGTCGGGTTTGTCGGGATCGCCACGAGGGATGTTGGGCCTGAGTTCTTGGTTGAACTCACATCAGCAAATACAGAACGTCTTCTGAGCTTGCTTCGGCGCAATTGGCACGGTTTTTGAAGCTCCGTTTAGGCGAGGCGGCAAGAGTATGCCGATCCACAATCATGCCGTGGGTGCCCTCGCGATGGATGGGGCGAAGCAAGGGGGCAACATGTCAGGACCGGGTCAGATACGCCTTGTTTGGCAAAGCAGCGCCGCCCGTGGCATCCGAATGCCCGCCTGGCCGATTGCGACAACACCCACTCGCTCACCACCGCCCAGTAGCCGCCGACAGGCTCGATGCGATGCTGCCATCGGCATGTGCATGCTCGCCGGTTTTCGCGCGGGTGCGACGCCGTGCGCACGCTGTCCAGCGACACTTTGTTCATGGGCCAGCAGCAGATCAGGGGCGAGCATTACGGCCGCCCTATCGCCTGAAGATTCCCCGGCAGGGCAGCTGATCCTTACACGTAGGTAGAACCAGGGGTAAGACATGGACCAGCGCGAGAAACCGTCGCCCGACGAAATACGGCGGGCGTGCAAAGACAATCCGAAAATCCGGGAGCATGATCTCGCCGCTCGATTGGGCATTTCGGAAGTCGAGTTGGTCGCGGCGCATTGTGGTCATGGCGCGGTGCGCATCGAGCCGCGCGTCGATGATCTGCTGACCGGCCTCGAAGCGGTCGGCGAGGTGATGGCAGTCACCAGCAACGAAAGTGCCGTGCACCAAAAGATCGGCGTCTACGGCAAAGTGGTCACCGGCAACCAGCATGCCATATTGCTCGGCGACGGGATCGACCTGCGCATCTTCCCGAAAGCGTGGGCGTATGGCTTCGCCGTCGAGAAGCGCGAGGGAGCCGAGATCCGCCGCAGCCTGCAATTTTTTGATGCCGCCGGCGAGGCGATGCACAAAGCTCATCTCAGGCCCGCCTCGAACCTGCAGGCCTATCAGGATTTGACGGCAGAGCTTGTATCCTCCGATCAGGAGCCGATCATATCGCTCGAGCCGAGCGGCGCGCGCGATAACGCAGTGAGTCCGGACCACGCCGCCACGGTCGACGACCTACGCGAGCACTGGGGCCGGCTAAGCGACGTGCATCAGTTCTACCATATGTTGAAGACACTGAAGCTCAGCCGCTGCCAGGCTATGCGTATGGCCGACGAGGATAACGCTTGGCTGCTCGACAATGATGCCGTTGGCGCCCTGTTCCAACAGGCGGCCGAAGACGAGATGCCGATCATGTGCTTTGTCGGCAATCGTGGTTGCATCCAGATCCATTCCGGCCCGATCAAGTCGGTCAAGCAAATCGGGCCGCGGATCAATGTGCTCGACGAGACCTTCCATCTGCATCTTAGGACCCATCGCATCCGCGAGGTCTGGGCCGTGCGCAAGCCGACGAGGGACGGTCACGTCACGTCCATTGAAGCCTATGGCGCGGACGGCAAGATGATCATCCAGTTCTTCGGCAGGCGCAAGGAAGGCGAACGCGAGGGCAGCGACTGGCGGTTTCTGGCCGAGAGTCTGCCATGTGTTCCCGGTCCGGATGTGGAGAGTGCCGACAGGCCCTCGGATTGAACCGGCCGCCATAGGACTCGGCAGCACGTTCCGACAGCGGCTCGCGAGGAATTTAGGTCCATGTGCGGAAAGGCTTGCCTTCATAAGCGCATACGGACGGTTGGGTGTGCACGCCGGAATAGACCGCATCGATACATCAAGCTCGTCGCGGCCGGACTGCTGCGCACGAGTGCATCGCCGTCTGACCGAAAATCCTTGCAGCGCCTGCGAGCGATAAAACGCATACGCCATCAGCGCCGAACCGAAGCGCGGCTCGACCTTGTTGATATTTCCGATCATCTCGCGCAAGCGCCGTCGGGTCTTCTCGGACCGCACCCGATCCTTGCGCTGGATCGCGTCCGTTGCTCAATCCGGGCCGTGCGAGCGATCTACTCGCTCGTCGACCGGCAGGCTGTGCAGCAACAGCCAAGCCGAACAGCCCGATGTCGCGGACTCGACAAAACCGACCACGGATGACGGTTGTCGGACGTTGTCCTAAGAATGATGGACAGGTGATCACAGCGGCGGGCCCAGCGCAGGCTGGCATTGCTTGGTGCAGCGCTATGGGTACGCCTATCCGGCACGCGACTTGCTTCGACAATTTGATCAGCGGGCAGAGGTGATTGACCAGTCTCTCAACCCTAACGGGGATAAGCGGCGGCTTTGCTTCATGACCGGAGCGCGGCGGAGATGCCCCTTCTGATCGACTTCGCAACCCATCTCATCCGCGCTGGTGCAGGTGGGCTGTATCAGGCGACAGAATCTAGAAGGCGCCCGACAAGAGACGTGCCCATGCTGGAAATCGACTTTATGAACAGCGGTGCAATCTCGATCGAGCCATGAACGCCAATGTAGAGAAAACAAAATGGCGACCAACCCCGTTCCAGATCATGTCCCGCCCGAAATGGTGAGGGATTTCAGCCTGTTTACATCGCCAGGGATGCCACCAACACTCAACGGGGATCCACACGCAGCTGTCGCTCGCGTTCATGACGGGCCTCCGATCTTTTACTCCCGCTACAACACGCAAGATGGCCGGGGTACCTGGGTCATCACCCGTGCCGTGGACCAGCGGAAGGTGCTGCAGGACGCAGAGACTTTTTCCAGCCATCGCAGCATCTTCTCCTCCATACTGGGTGAAAACTGGCCGACGATCCCGCTTGAGCTCGATCCACCGGCCCATGGCGTCTTTCGCTCACTGCTCAATCCGCTGCTTTCGCCAAAGCGGGTGTTGGCTTTGGAACCGGCTGTCCGCGAACGGGCGGTCGAGCTGATCGAAAGGATCGCCGCGTCGGGCACAAGCTGCGACGTGATGAAGGATTTTGCCTTTCCTTTCGCGGTGAGCACCTTTCTTCGCTTTCTGGGGTTGCCCGATGACCGACTCGATACATTCGTCCGCTGGGGGAAAGATCTGCTCCACGGCGACGATAAGGAACGACCTGTGGCTGCCCGGACGATCGTGGCATTCATCGACGAACTTGCAGCCATGCGCCGCCAGGAGGCGGTTGACGATTTCATGACCTTTATCGTGCAGGCACAGGTCGAGGGCCGCCGGCTGACGGACACCCAAGTCCGCGGCATCGGCGTGCTTGTCTTCGTCGCTGGGCTCGACACGGTCGCAGCAGCTATAGGCTTTGACTTGGCGTACCTCGCGCGCAACCTCAAAGATCAGCAATTGCTGCGGAGCGAACCGGACCGCATCCCGCTCGCAACCGAAGAATTGCTGCGGGCCTATCCGCCCATTCAGTTGATCCGCGTGGCTACGAAAGATATCGACTTCGAAGGCGCGCCGATCCGGAAGGGGGACTATGTTTCCTGCGCCACGATGATTGCCAATCGTGACCCGGCGGAATTCGAATGCCCCAACACAATCGATTTGGAGCGGGAGGACAACCGTCACGCAGCGTTTGGCTATGGTCCCCACCGTTGCCTTGGCTCACACCTTGCGCGGCGGGAGATTGTCATTGGCCTGGAGGAGTGGTTGGCGCGCATCCCGGCTTTCAGGATCAAGCAGGGTACGGCACCCATAACCTCTGGCGGCCATGTGTTCGGGATCGAAAATTTGATCCTGGACTGGTCCTAGGCACGCCCCGAGCCACAGACAATGGAGGCAGCGCCATGCGCATCATCGTCCAAAATGCCAAATGCCAGGGTCACGCGCGATGCGCGGCGCAAGCGCCGGACATCTTCAAGCTTGATGACGAGGGTTACATCCTGCCTGGTGACATTGAAGTTGCGGAAGGGGAGGAGCTGCCTGCATCGCGAGGCGCGCGATCCTGTCCTGAACGTGCGCTGGAACTCACCCGCTGACGCTTTGAACCGGACCTCATTTAACCGAGAGTCTGGCGGGCCTGAATGGGGTCGACCATTTGGCCGCACTGGAAAGAACAGCACGCGACCTCTGTCCCAGCACAGTCCACGTCCAACTCCGCGGGGGCATTTCCGGCGCCGAGGTGCTCCCCATGAGGCGCAGACGGCAGGGCGGGGGCTCGCGAAACGCCTCTGCCAATCACAGAATTTGCGACAGAGCCGATGGAACAGACGAAAATTGCCGAACTACTCGACCGCGAGGCGATCCGCGACTGCGTATCCGAAGAACTGCCCGACCCATGTTGCGGCAGGCCGGGTCTCTGCATGAATTGATAGGGACAAACCAGGAGAACGCACCATATTTGCTCAACATTATGCCCGGCTCAGCACCGGCCAATCGCCGCAGATCGAGCTGGACCAGCATGTGCTTGCCTGTGTGCTTTCACGTGCGCTCGAGGAGATCGAGGCCGGCGAGGCGACTGTGACGGAGGCAACCGGACTTTCGCGCGCCGAGCTGCGCGATGTCCTGTCCCGCTGTTTTCCTGCTATTCCTATCAACGCGTTTGCCTTGAAAGAGGTGAGCGAGCCCGAGCCGGATCTGGAGGAAGAACTGCTGCATGGACTGCTGTTGGCGCATGCCCGTCCTGGCGACCCGACGAGCGCCCGCTTCGCCAGGATCATCGCCCGGCGTGCCATGCGCAATGACCACCTCTGGCAGGAGCTTGGCCTTTTTAATCGGACCGAGCTCGGCCGCCTGCTCGCCTCGCATTTTCCGACGCTGGCAGCCGGCAACACCCAAAACATGAAATGGAAGAAATACTTCTACCGCAAGCTCTGCGAGGCCGAAGGTTTTTCGCTGTGCAGCGCGCCCAGTTGCCGGGAATGCAATGATTTCGAAAGCTGCTTCGGCCCGGAGGAAGGCGAAAGCCGGCTCACACGGATCAAGAACGGCATCGCCTCGGATTGAGAACCGCTTTCGTCTGTCGTACAGCCGCAGCGCTCGCGCCGCGCCATATGTCTCTTACGAACGTCGACTGACGCCTTCGGGGATTGAATGCTGTGCCTGCTGTCCGATTAGTCGCCATGCTCACTTCGGCGGGCGCCGTCATGATGGCGGTGCGGGATGCGACCCGCACTATCGCCGCCGACCAACTGGTGTTCTCCGGGCCGTTGCTGCTCGCCTGCCTGGCGGTTGCGGCGCCTGGGCGGCCGCGGTTCACCGCCGTCATTGTTCGCGCTGGTGCACAGTTTCGCCTCGATCACCCATTGGGGCGGCCAGATTGTCTCCGGCGTCGCCATCAATTTCGTTGCTGCCGGTTCCGCCATCATTCTCGGCCAGGTTCCGGCGGCGCGCGCGCTGGGGTTCCTGGAAGCTTTTCGAACTTTCTGGGTCGCGCCTCAGCCCGAATTGCGGGTGCTCATGGACAACGTAGGGCACTAGATTCGGTTCTTGGATAATTGCGACGGTGTCGACCTCTGGCACGGGTGCCTTGCTGATAACGCGCGTTAGCACGCTCCTCCAACTTCTTTACGTCGTCAACGCCGGGCAAGAGTTCACCGTCGGTTAGATTATCCGTTCTCGCCTGACTAGACGATTCCGCTTGACCGATGCCATAGAGCGCGTCGCATGAATCCGTTTTGACGCGACGCACTTTAATTCAATTTGCGAGACGATTTTACGGTTTTTTGCCCAGCAAGGGCGTTCTTTCGGCAAGCCTGGAACCAGTGTCTTCTAGCAATTTCTACAACCTCTGAAATGGCCTCCTTGCCGGAAACGTATTTTGCCGCGTTTTCAGACGCCAGTTCATGGAAGCGTCGCTGGTCCTTCTCAAAGAGTTCGACGATCGCCGCCGCTTTGGTTGCGGAGGTTGGCACCTCAATGTTTCCGACCAAGCCGAGTTGGCGCAACATCGACACATAGCGCACCCGCTCATACGACTTCAGGTCTACGGCTTTGGTTTTCGTTCGTATCGTTCCCTCTTCAAAAAGCGGGCGCGACACTTGGATCGAGGCGCCTGCCGGGATGTTTACCAACTCCAAAATCTCTTCGTTTGGCAAAAAAGCGCGCGGGAAAAGAGAAACTAGATGTTCCAATTCTTCCCACACGCGCTTGCCGGCTGTTTCCGCTGGGCGCTGGTTTCGATTTAGCCCCGTGACATTCATTTGGCGGCGGTTAACCCGCATCTGGGCCTCAACATCTTCGATGTTGCCGCGCCATCTGCCATAGCTGGCATATAGCGGATCGAGAAAGGCGGCGGCGAGGCCGCGAGACATTCCCAGCGCGACGAGTAGCGAGCTATCGAGGTCGCGCCTGAGCTGCAATACGTTCCCCGTTCGCGACGGACATGGCAGCATCTCACCATTCTCTCGGATCGCTTCGAAGGCAGCCAGCACCAATTTTCGTCCTTGCTCGTCGAACAGACGAATATCAGGCACCTTGATTTTGCGAGCGGCGGGCGGGCCAACATCAAAAGCCCCTTCCACGCCAGTTGCGACACCTTCAATAAGGCGGCCCATCGCCGCAAACGTGCTGTTGAGCACGGCGCCAATAAGCTCTGAATTGTTTTTGTCGATCGGCTCTGCCCCCACAAAGCGGCCGTTCAGAACCGCCGCATGCGGATTGTGCCAGGCCCCATAGTCATAGGCAGAATTGTAGGGGAGTACCCATTCGCTTGTGACCAAGGAGCGAACCTGCACATACCAGCCAGCGTCACTGCCGTTACTTTGCACAAGCTCGCCCTGGTGGATCCCGATTAGCTCACCAAGACGCACATACTCGGCCAATCCGTGACGTAGCCTGCCTGACTGCGGGCACAGGTATAGATGCTTCGTGTCCTTCGAAACAGCGAAGAGCCGCGTGTCGCCGACGAATAGCTGATGGGGATTGAGAATAGCGGGACGCAAGTCTGCAGACGCGATTTCCCCACGCCAGCCATCTTGGCCTTCCACTAGAATAATTCCGCGGCGGGACAAAAGCTCCCCGCCAGAACTTGGATTCGGCAAGCGTTCGACGAAGAAAAACCCATCCGCCCCCGTCTTCAAGCCGAGCTTCACGGTGGCAAATGTATGCAGAGGGACAAAGTCCTCCCGCACGGCGAGTTGCAAAGCCATCTTTGGGGCGCGTAAGAACCGAGCTCGCCAAGCCGATCCTGCGTAGCCGACGGCAGGGCTGTGATCATCCAATGCCAAAGAGTCTGTGATGTCGGACGAATTCACCATCGCGGACCTATTTTGCGCCCAATACGCGCAACTGCCTTTGCGAGACCGCACTCCAGTCCATATCCGCTCCCTCGCCATCTCCACTTAGGGCTAGAATTCGATCGCGGAGCCTATCCACCGCTCCCATGTGTTCAATCGCAGAATCGTGCAGTCCAATCAGGTTGCGCACGGTCTTACGCAGTGTGACAAACCGCACCGTGTTTTCATCCCGCGTTGCCTTGTCGGAGCATTGCCGAGCGATTGTTACCACAGTTCCAACGCGCGCTTCGGAAAACCAAGCCTCTGCGCCGCTTTCAATAAAAGCTTCAATCGCAAAATTGTTGAGAAGCCATTCCTGCAACGGCGCACCATAGTCGCTGTCGAGCCACTCGCCAGATGTTAGAAGTGCCAGGTAGCCTCCCGGCTCGAGAAACTGGGCACCATGAAACCAGAAATAGACATGGTAGTTCGCGGATTTTGGCAATTTTTGAGGGGACCGCACGCGACTACCTTTACCGAGCACGCCGGCAACTTCCGCCTGACGCTCCTTTCCCAGCTTGTGTATACGGATATAGGGCGGGTTTCCTACAACTGCTCGCATCGCAGGCAGGGCGATGGTAACTATCTCCCGCGGCTCTGCGGAGGCATCCAGCGGCAGTTGCATGAACTTGTCGCCGGGCTCAATACTAAAGAAGCTCTTCGTCGCGACGCGCGGATAGTTGTTTTCAAATTCCAGCTGCTTCGCCGCAAGATTAACCGTAGCGATTGTGGCCGCGAAATGAGACACGTCCACACCAAATAATTCGGTTAGACGATCTTGATGCGATTGCGTCGGGCATAATGCTTTCTTTCTCGTATAGGCGCGAACGAGAAATGTCCCTCCACCGGCGGCGGGATCAAGTACATTTCCTCCGCCATTCGGCAGGGCAAAAGAGAGCATCAGGTCGACGACGTCCGAGGACGTATAGTGTTGACCCCATTCGTATCGTTCGTTCGGTTCAATCAAGCGCTCAAAGAGCCTTCCGAGTATGTCGTGATCGATAGTACTTAAATCAAAATGCTCGATATGCTCTACCATTCTCCTCCAGAACGGCACACAATTATCAGCTATAAAGGCATACTGTGAAACACGATCCCACGAGAACAGCGTCTCGTAGTCTCCGGAAATTCGTCGAGCTTCCTCGAATTGAAAGCTTAGCATCTGAGCTGCCAGCTTTGAATTAGTGGAAGGAGGTGCAGGTAAGGATAGCGCCTCTAATCCAGATTTTGATCGCCTCAATGCTTCATAGAACAACAAGCGGGTGACAAAGACGTAGGCTGTAAGTTTCGCCGCGCGATTGACTTCGGCTTCCCATTTTGCAGGATCGTGCGTCCATCCTTGCTCGTCTACCATCCATTGAATCAATGCACCTTGGAATGCAGGATTGGATGCGCGCTGTGCATGCATCGCATCTCGGATCGCCGCGACGGGCGCAGTCATCAATTCGCGCAAGGCCTCGACAAACAGTTCATCAGGAGCCATTCCGGCAGGTTTTGAGAGGCCCGTAATGATCGGAGCAAGATCGTGAAGGGCACTTACCCAGGCCTTGGACATGCGGGTGAGAACGATAGGATCATCAAGCTCTTCGCGGAGAAAAGCCTCCCCCAGGACCTCCTTATGAACGATCTTTGTAATGAGCGAACCGGTTTGCAGGGTGTCGATCAGGTAGAGTGATTTTGCATCGGACGTGAATGCCCATCGGCATCCGTGCGCCAAAGCTTTCGACACGGCATCTCTGAGATTTTCAAAATCGAGCGGCGACGGATTGGCGTGATCAGGAAGCCGAATTTCTCCACATAGCGCCGCTTGATCCCCTTGTATGATCAGGTCGCTCCGCTGCCGGCTGCCCGGGACATGTTCCTCGACTTTCACTTTGTGAAATCGCCACGCCGGATTGGCAGCGGCGGTCTGCTCCCACCACTTGCTGACCTCAGCCGCAAAACCCCATTCATTCACGCTTAATATCTCCGTAAATGCACATTGGTTACGCCGGAGAGCTTTCGGAACAATTAACCATCTAAATATTAGATTTAATTGGATATTGCTTTGTCAGATTAGGGCCCACTTTGGGGAAGTTCGCTAAGGTTGGCTGCCCAGTTCTTAGGCCCGCGCCAGGTTCTATGGCTCCAGTTTCTCGCCACCGAACGCGCCATGGTGGGTTCGGCCCGCGCGCATGGCGCGCTTGCCACTCGGAACAAGGAGTGAGCAGCGAGAGAATCGGACGGGACATCGGAATCATTTTCGCGTCCAGGCGGCCGACGCGGTCCCGCCTCGCCAGGCGCGTCAGATTGGGCGTTATCGCAACTCTTACCACAGCAGTTTTCGTAGGACGCAAATCCCGGGGGCGATGGGTGGCGGACGGAGTGCCATGCAAATGACGCCAAGCTAGGCTGGCGCAGAGTTTCTGACCTCTGAACGTATGCAGTGATATTTTGCTGCTATCCGGTACACAGCCGACTAGTGTATTCGGAATTTAGCTGGGAGGGGACTGTGTTGGAAGAAAAACGGAAATTCGCTCTTTATTTGGGCGCCGCAACGGCGACGCGACAGACGATTCTTTCTGCTTCATTCCTTACCAAGATTGAAGAAGGCGAGGCAGAGAAGCTAGTGCCGCACAACGCCGGTGACGCCGACTACGATGCTTACTTCATGGTGTCTAAGGCTAAGACGCCACGCTGGATGCAGATTTTATCTGGTGTGTTTAGCATGCCGCAATTCAAGAGGGGTAGTCCGGCCTCAGTGGTAATTTTTGAGGAGGCAGGACGTATATTCGCGGTGACCTTTGGATACGGGTCAAAGCTATTGAACGAGTATCAAGTCGAAGGCGACTTTGGTATTAAGGTAGCTATCAACGCTGTTGCCGATACGGCATTGAAAGCCGTCCAGAAATCAAATGTCGCTAGCGCTATTCAGCAATTCGCGCAGTCTGCCTTCAAAGCCCGCTTCGGTTCATTTGGCGGGCAGAACAAGTTTGAGATTCTGAAACGCGTATCCGGCGCGGTGGCTGCGGACGACGACCTGAATTCTGTGGTGGGCGCTGCGGGCCTTTCTCTTACAACGAAACTGAATTTCGCTGATATCAAGCAGATCGCAAGCAAAGCCCTTACTTTCTATGCATCAGACGCTTACAAGAAGACTGCCTTTTCCGTGGTTGACGAATTTAAGCCGGTGTTGGCTCTGGCGGAGGTAGAGCGGCTCGATGCTCTGCTATTGCAGAGCGTTCAGAGTCAGCAAAGTACCTTTGAAATATGCCTCCCCCAATTGAATGTTGAGGATAGCGGATACGTAAAAATATATGGCTCGGGTTTGAAGGGCGATTTCCCGGACGTTAGTCTCGATCTTTACAAGACATCGTTCGATAATCTGGGCGACATAACTCTTGCTGACCTGAAGGACGATAGCGTCTGTCTCTACAACGACGAACACGTCAACGTGGGGAACTGGTCGGTCTATAAGTGCCTGATAGGTGGCCTCGATGATGCTGACGGGACCCGCTACGTACTCAACGATGCGCACTGGTACATTCCGTCGGAAGCTATTGTTCAGTTGGTGGAGAAATATTTTGATGATCGTAAGGCACCCTCAGATCCGAAGCTCGCGACGTTTGAGGTGACCGAATGGGAAAAAGAGGTAGGCAAGAAGGGTAAGACCAAAGCCGTGCCCGTCTACGAACGCGAGGAGACTTATAACGAGCGAGTAGCCAATGATGCGGGATATGTGCTGTTCGATCAGATATGGCACGTGGCAGACGATGGCACTTTTCAAAAGCTGGAAGTCTGTGATTTATACGATCCTGAGAGCCTGCGGATGATCCATGTGAAGCGCACATCCCGTCAGCCGAGCATGCTATCTTACCTATTTGAGCAAGGACAGCGGGCTGCCGATTTGTGGCAGAGAGATGATGTGAGAGCTCAGTTTATCGCCCGCGTCAGAGCCGAAGCAGGCGATGCGGCCGCCGACAAGCTGGCTGCAGTGGCCCTTGAACCTGGCGCATTGATCATAGAATTTGCAATTGCCGATCATGAGAATGCGCAAGGGCATCACACCATTCCGTTCTTAGGCAAGCTCTCATTCGAGAATAAGGCGCGGGATGTGGAGCTTCGTGGGTTCAAGTCGCAGGTACGTTTCATTACGTTAGAGAAGCCTCACGCGATTTAGCCGTATGAGGTTTTGCGGTGAACGCAGGATGTGTGGGTGCTACCGTACCTGAACCGCAATCTCGGCAAAGGGACCATTGCGCTCCAGTTGCATGCCTACGCTTGGCGTGACATTCGGCATCAAGCATGGCGAGCGAAAATCGCCGCGAGACTGCTATCTTGATCTTTAGAGTTTGTTGTGGCGCAAAAACCGGAGAAAAGCCGAGAATATATGCACTGCGAGCATTTGTTGACAAAGCTCAATCCCAAAGCCCTTTCGGCACAATATCCGGGTTCATTGACTGTACTGTTGACTTTCAATAGTGGCGGTGGATAGTTCGTTTACAGTGAACATCCCGGTGCCGCCGCAAAATTGAATCATGCGTCAGCGGGGCCGACTCACAAGCCGGTAGATCAGATCGTGCGATCATGCCGGGCCGGCAAGGTTCCCTTGTCCGGAAGAGGGCACGCCGGAACGGGTCGACAACGCATGAGAGGCAACGCGCCGATCGAGCCGTCCTTGGGATGGACCTATTTGTCGCGCGCGGCGCTGGCGCGCGCCAAGGCGCAGATGGATGAAGAATCGACAGGCGTGCGCGACGAGATCGGTTTCCTGACGGTCCATCAGCGTTATGCAGACCGCTTCTTCCCGGGCACCTCGGTGCTGCACACCCGAGCCCGTTATGCAATCTTCGTTCCCTGGCTGTTCGAGGATTTAGCCGGCCTGATAGGACCGGCCGCCGCGCGGGCATTGCGCGAGCGTGAAAGGGAGCTGGCTGGCCGGCTAAAGAACGCGGGCGAATCCCAAGTGATCGGAGGGCGTGTTTTTCCCAAAGCTTCAAGTCAGCCGCCGTCTACCGTTTATTGGAACGCGCTGGCGGTTTGGGGGATTCTACGGTCGCGTGCCGACGGGCGAACCATCTCCCGGTCACAAGCTCATCGGCAGCTGAAAGGTACCGGCGCAGCGATTGATGACGATGGCCAGCCGCTGCTGAGTCCCGAGCCGCCATTCCTTCCGCTTCCCGAACGGCCGGGTAGCTGGCGAAGCGGCCCCATCACGCTACAGTTGACATCTAAAGAGGCATCGTTTCTGCGCGAACACCTCGGCCAGTTGCGTCCCATTGGTGGGAAAGACCTTTCCTTGCTCGCCAGGCTGGTGCGGGCAGGGATAGGCGCGCCCTCGGGAATGTGGGCCGCCGAGACGCGGGCGCTGGCTGGCCCGGACCAGTTCGCGCTTGGACGGGCCGAGCAGGTCGCCAACCTCGCCGGTATAGGCCGGGCGATCTATGACGCACTGCTGGAACATACACTTGAGGCGGTCGACAAACGCGAAACGCTGACGCGCCACCGCAACCATCTCACAGCGATCGTCACGGAACTCGGTCCTGTTGCGGCAAATCTCGATGTCAACGGGCTCGAGGGCGATATCGGGGCGTTACCGGTCAAACTGCGGGCTGTCGTCATAGCCACGAAGGACTGGATAGCGTCAAAGACAAAAGATCCCGTTCCGCTCCTTGACATCTACACGGCGGCGGAGGCTCGCAAAGGGCCGCGAGCACGCCTGGCTCCGACGCCCAATGGCCGTGCCAGACGGCTGGAGTGGTCCAGCGACGAACATGGTCTTGCAACGCCACTTCACTACAGGTGGTCCCAGGTCAGCACGCTTCTCAACGACCTGGTGGATGCAGAATGAGCGCTCCCGTCGACAACTGGCCGGCGCTATCGTTCCTCGAGGCTCTTCGCCCCGGTCCTGATGAACACATCGAGCTGGCGCTTTTGGCCTCCTATTCGGCTGATCTGGCCTCCATTGGCGCCACTTTGCTTGCCCTAGCAGGTAAGGACAGCGATGCGGGTCGTGGCAGTCCGAGCGATCTTGTCGACGCGGTCGAACGGCTCCGAGGCAAGATGCGCATCATTATCCAGCGGGGCCGCTTGGCAAAGATGCGCCGAACGCCGCGCATCGCGGCCGTGCTTGACCAATTCGTGCGTGAGGTCGATTTCGACGAGGCGATGCATAGCTGGCATCCCAAAGCCGCCCTGGTGCGCACACGAAACAACAATCATGAGGTCGGCTGGCGGCTGTGGATCGGAAGCCGTAATCTTACCGAATGCGTCAACCGCGATATGGGTCTGCTGCTGGTCTCGGGCCGAGACGGCGCAAAGCCGATAAGTGGGTCTGGCGATCTCGCACGTGCTCTGGCAGAGCGCGCAGCGCTCAATGGTATTCGCCCGGCGTCCTTGGCGTCTGCAGTCTCCAAGATCGCTTGGCGCGCACCACCGGGCGTGACCGTTGAGCGGATCCGCTGGTCGACCGGGTCCGGCGCTCTGCCAATACCGGTTCCGCCGGCCAATGCCGATGAGGTCGTGGTTGTCAGCCCGTTCATCGACAAGCGTTTCCTGACCAGCCAGACGCCGAAGGAGAAGAAACCGCCGCGGCGTGTGCTCCTGACGACCCTGCGCGAGATCGAGCGCCTAGGCCCCTCGCTCAGCGCATTTGACGAACTTCTGGCCCTCGACGCCCCGGACTATCCGGTCGGCGATCCCGAACCGGAGGCGCCGCAGTCTCACGGCACAGCCGAACCCACGGCGGCAGACGACGAAGAGGAAGAGATCGGTCTGGGCCTCCATGCAAAGCTCTTGTTCGTGCGTGTGGGGCGTCACCGGACCTTGTGGGTTGGGAGCGCCAACGCCACCGATCGCGCTTGGTCGGGCCGCAATGTGGAGGTGATGGTTGAACTGCGGATCACCGAGGCAGTAGAAAAAGGGCTCAAGGCGCTCACCAACTCAGCAAGGCTCGTTAGCGCGCTTGAAAAAGAATATGAGCCGCATGCCGCCGTGCTGGAGGAGGAGGCCCTCGAACGCGCCCGTGCGCAGGTGGCTGCGCGATGGGCCGCCACGCTCAGTTTCGATGGCGACGAGGCCCGCCTGCAGCACATCTCTGATATCCATCCCGACGGTCCTCATCCGGAGGAAGTCGACTTCGTGCTCGAGGCTGGCTCTCTGCAGGGGCAACTAACGGTGTGGCCGCGGCATTCAACAACGTTGCAACTTGGTGCCATGCCGCTGTCTGAACGGAGCGAGTTTGTTCGCTTGCGCGTCAGCCGCGGCGAAAAAGGCCTCTCCTGGCTGCAGCGTGCGCCGGTCGATCCACCTTTTGGTGAGGAGCGCGACCGCGCCGCTTTCGTCCGTTTGCTGGGGGCGAGGGGGTTCCTGCTTTGGCTGGCCGGGCTGCTGGCCGATGACGGCCGCGACGAGGGAGACTGGACGACCGAAAAGCGAAAAGAGCCTCCACTTCCGAGCCAGAAAATCGGACTAGATCCTGGATTGCCCACGATGGAAGAGATACTGGCGGCATGGTCGCGCGACCGGCAAAAGTTTCGCGAGATCGAGCGAAGGGTCTCTGAGTATCTGCCGGCTGTGCGGGAGCAGGCTAAACACGAGGACGCGCAAGCCGGCGAACTGCTTAGGCGTTTCGAAAATCTCTGGAGGAAGCTCAAAGAGGGCCTTGGCGACAAGGGCAAAGGCCGATGAGCGCGTCGCCCAAACCGTTTCAGCAGGCTGCCGTCATGGCGGCGCTATCGAATTTCGCCGACCTTGGCGGACTGCGGCGCTATCTGGTCGCGGATGAGGTTGGCCTAGGCAAGACCGTTGTCGCCAAGGAGATCGCACGTTCGATGTCGGATGGTGGCAGGCAGCCGCTCGTCATCTACTATATCGCCAACGGTCACGCCGTATCTCACCAAAACAAGGGAAGAGTGGTCGATTTTCTCGAGAAGTACGACCGCGAGGCCGCCGTCAAGACGCCGGATCGACTGTCCCTGATCGCCGTTTCCCCGCGACCGAGGGAACCCTGTATTGATTTATGCGCTGACGCCGGCGACATCGTTTCCCGGTGCCCGTGCACGGCTAACCGGTGGTCGAAAGGAAGAGCGCGCCTGTCACGGCATCGGCGGGCAGCCACACAAGATTCCGGTGCGCTGCCACGTTGCCGTGCCTTTCGGCGATGCCGAGGCCGAGCCTCTCGTCAAAGTCAGAGACGGGGTTGCTCAGGCCGCGCCGGTTCGTCCCGACGAGGTTCGCCGCAGCTTCAACACGCCCTTCTGGCCGCACGTGCTGGCGACAACATCCGTGGGTCAGGAGGGCCTAGATTTCCACCCTTGGTGTTCGCGCGTGGTCCATTGGGACCTCTCGTCCAACCCACTTGATCTTGAGCAGCGCGAAGGCCGCATTCAACGCTATGCCGGCCTGGCGATCAGGCGCCAGCTCGCGACCGTCTTGCGCGACAAGGCGTTGAAAGATCTCGCGCTGACCGGCGGTTCACCTTGGCAGAGTTTGCAAAGACAGGCAGAGCGCACCGTCGATGCAAGCGGGCTTCGCCCTTGGTGGGTGCTCGACGGCGCCGAAATCAGTCGTCACATTTTTGAGCGCCCGTTCGGCCGCGATGTCGCGCGTTTTCATCAACTTCGCGAGCAACGTATGATCTACCGCTTGGCGCTAGGACAGCCCAATCAGGAAGACTTCATTGACGTGCTGGCGCGGGGTGGCGAGGCGGCCCGCAGATTGCTGCGACCACTCGTGCTCGATCTTTCGGCGATGGGGCTCCGGCAAATGGTGTTGACATCGGGAAACGACCCTTCGGTATCATCGGATACTGTCGACACCTTTCCGGCTGCGGCCAAGTAAGACAACCTATCGATTCCTGGGACCGTGCAGATGGGTCATAACTTGACCAGACCGTACCGGATCAAGGCGGTCAGCCTCTGCGAGTGCCCATTCGTGCCATGCTTCCAATGTCGTCGCATCGATAGCGACGGAACCATCGTCGATCGCCCGCCGCACGCGCTCAACAAGCGCGCGAAGTCTTCAGCCTGACGCAGCAGCTCCGTACGCCTCCGGCGAGGGCCGCCTTGCGCGAACATGGCACGGTAGCGAGGCTGCGCTCTTAAGGTCGCCCTTACGAGCGAAGTTAGCAGCACAGCATGAGCCATGTGACATTATTGACCGGGCCGGAGCGTCGTCGTCGTTGGAGTGAAGAAGATCAGTGCCGGATACTGGCTGCGGCATTCGCGCCCGGGGCCACAGTGGCGGCGGTAGCACGCCAGTACGATGTCGCGACCAGCCTGATCTACAAGTGGCGCCGCACGATGAGAGCCCGCGAGACGGGCTTTGCCGAAGTTGACGTGGTTCCCGATGAGCCTGTCGCCGCTTCGGTGCCGGCGGCGCCACCAGCGGTGATCGAGCTGGAGATCGCCGGCAAGGTGCGGCTGCGGATTCCGTTGACCACGCCGCCGACACTGGCGGCGGCGATGGTGAAGGCGCTGGGCGTTTCATGATCCGGTCCCGAGCCAGGTGCGGATCTGGTTGGCGGTCGGCCGGACCGATATGCGTCGCGGGATGCAGGGCCTCGCTCTGCAGGTTCAGGAGACGTTGGGCCGGGATCCGCATGCCGGCGATCTTTATGTCTTCCGCGGCCGCAGCGGCAATCTGATCAAGATTATCTGGCATGATGGGCTCGGCATGTCGCTATATGCAAAACGGCTCGAGAAGGGCCGGTTCCTATGGCCGTCGCCGGCGGACGGCACGGTTTCCATATCACCGGCGCAGCTCGCTTACATGCTCGACGGGATCGATTGGCGCAACCCGCTTCACACGTTCCGCCCGCAGCGCGCGGGCTGAGTTTTTCTTTGAGTTTGCGCCATTTTCCGCGAGTCAGCGGACGCGTTTTATGATTCACTCCAGGGCATGGTTGCCACCGCCCAGGATGCTGTTCCGGACGATATTGGCGCGCTGAGAGCAGCGCTGACCGCAGCGCTGGCCAGAGCCGAAGACGAGGCCGCGCGCGCTGCGCTGGTCGAGGCCGAACTGGCGGTCGCCAGGGCCAAGGCATCGGATGATGCGGCGCTGATCGCGCATCAGCATCTGACGATCCGGAAGCTGCAGCGGGCGCTGCATGATCAGAGTTCTGAACGCTCAGCCCGCCTGCACGACCAGATGGAACTCACCTTCGAGGAACTCGAGAGCACCGCGACGGAAGACGAGATCGCCGCCGAACAGGCCGCTGCCCGGACCACCGAGGTGGCGCCTTACATGCGCAAGCGACCTGCGCGCATTTCCCGAGCATCTGCCGCGCGAACTCGTGGTCGAGCCGGCGCCGACCGCTTGCCATTGCTGCGGCGGCCATCGGCTGCGCAGGCTGGGTGAGGATATCACCGAGACCCTGGAGGTGGTGCCGCGGCAATGGAAAGTGATACAGCACGTGCGGGAGAAGTTCACCTGCCGCGACTGCGAAGCGATCAGCCAGGCTCCGGCGCCGTTCCACGCCACCCCACGCGGCTGGGCCGGTCCCGGCCTGCTGGCGATGATCCTGTTCGAGAAGTTCGGCCAGCATCAGCCGCTCAACCGCCAGGCTGAACGCTATGTCCGCGAAGGCGTGCCGTTCAGCCTGTCGACGCTCGCCGATCAGGTCGGCGCCGGCGCTGCGGCGCTGATGCCGCTGTTCAAGCGACTCGAAGCCCATGTGCTGGCCGCGTCACGTCTGCACGGCGACGATACGACGGTGCCGGTCCTGGCCAAGGGCAAGACCGATACCGGCCGATTATGGACCTATGTGCGTGATGACCGACCATTCGGCGGTGTCGATCCGCCGGCGGCGGTGTTCTATTATTCCCGCGATCGCCGAGGCGAACATCCCGCGGCGCATCTCGCCGGCTGGAGCGGCATTCTGCAGGCCGATGCCTATGGCGATTAACCAGAATAGGCGCCGGCTGACGGGCCGCCGCGGAAGCCAGCTGCTGGGCCCACAGCCGGCGCAAAGTGTTCGAGCTGGCCGATGTCGAAGCGGCGGCGCGCAAGAAGGCGCACGGCGAGAAGCCCAACCTGGTCTATCCGCTGGCGGTCGAAGCCGTGAAGCGCATCGATGCCCTGTTCGATCGAGCGCGCGATCAACGGCCTGTCGCCGGCCCAACGCCACGCCGTGCGCCAGGAGCGGAGCGTGCCGCTGGTCACCGAGCTCGAGACCTGGATGATCGAGACGCGCGACAAGCTCTCGCGCGGACATGATCTGACCAAGGCCTTCAACTACATGCTGCGCCGCTGGTCATCCCTTGAGCTTGCCGGCCAGCACCGCCAGCACCGGATCATGGCGCAACTCGTCATGGTCGTTCAGGTCCTCGTAGCCAAGCGCGAGCGCGAAGATGCGCTGACCGACCAGCGTCTTCACCTCATGCTCGATCAGTGCCGGACGGCGGGCATCCACGAAGCAGCGGGCAAAGCGGCCGACCAGCCCGATCGCCCGGTCCGTCAGCCCCAGCAGAAGCGCGCCGGCGTCGGAGGTGATCGTTCCACTGTCAAAACCGGCCACGACGGTGCGCCTTTCAACAGGTGCAAAATCAAACCGTTCCGGTATACACTCTGCTTGCATCGGGGAATACCTCTGCTCAAGGTAAGTCTTTGTCGCAGAAGCATTTTCCTTGATTCGGAGCCCCGATGCACTTCAACTGTGTGAGATATCCGGGTTAGGATACATTCAGGAGGCATCGAATTTTTAACGCTCGCGCCCTCGCCGGTCGTTCACGTCAGCACGAAGGCGTTTAGACTCTACGTGTCGTATTGGCAGCTATGCGTCTCCTAAGGCCCGTCCTTCCCTCGCGTTGCCACAGTTCGAAGTATCACCGACCTTAGTATCGAGCCCTTCGGGTCCTTTTCGCCTTGGAGTTGTTGTCAGGCTCCGCTGCATCTTCGACTTCGGCCAACGTCTTTCCGATCAAAGAATAAATTTGACGTAAGTCAGATGCGAGTCGATCATTCCACAGCCGAAACGCACCCTGTTCGCTTGAGCCGGCCTTAACTGCTGCGGATCGGCCAAACCGAAACGTCGCGCTAATCCCAGGGAGAAGCTCGATCTCGATCTCGTTGGAGTGCCCAACCTTGGACACCAGGCCGTCTGCGTTCGCCCGTACTAGCAGGCGAAGCTCGTCGAGACCTATGTCAGCTCGTGGCGACTGATCCAGTGTCTCGTAATCGCGCAGGTCGCGCGCAATGCGCCGACCCAGCCCTCCGAAAGCGTTCAGTATAGCGTGCGGCTTTTGTAACGCGGCGAACAACACGTACCAGAAGGCCGCCTCTGGACCGCCCTGGCTTAGAACAATGTCCAGATGCTCCAGTGAACCAGGGGCAACCTGCGTTGCCAGGAACCCCTGAGCTGCTCCTTGTTGCGAAATCCCCAGGCGGTGCTCCCCTCTAAACATTCGCTGCAGGTAGGCACCTCGCTCCTCACGCGAGGCGCTCTCGATGCTCTGCAGGGAAATGTCCATTGCGAAGTCGTCGGAAGCTTCGCGCCACGCAGAGTCCTTGGCCTGCCGGTCGGAATTAATGATGGCAGCTATCAATCGCTCGATGGGGCTAAATGGCAGTTCGTTCTCAATGAGCCCGCAGACAGTCGTCAGCACCGGCAAAACGTACTGAACGGATGGCGTATTGCTTTCGCTGGCTTTCAGCGAGTTGCAAAGGCTATACGCTTCGAGCCACCGGCTAGTGAGTTCTTCCAGCTCCATCAGCGATAGACCGGACGCAACTCCTCGCCCCCATACGAAACTCAAAGTTCGTTTCGCAGCGGCCGGGCTAACCTGGCGCGCCTTGATTTGTCCTTCCGAAAGCAGTTGGACTTCCACCAATGACAACAGTCCGACCGCATCGACCAAAGCCTCAGACCGAGAAGAGGCCACGCGGTTGAGGTAAGCTTCTGCCTGGCCATAGTCCATGATGCGACAGAACGCCGTGAAGGGCCAAAGTGCCTTGGGACTAGCATTGAGCGCGGCCAACAAATCCCGAATTTGCGATTTTTCAACCACAGTGAGGATGGGAAATGAGTGATGGTCTTCCGGCTTATCTCGCCAAAGGATCGCGATCCTCCCCTGCGACGCATGCAGGGTACGTTTGCTTGAGAACTCGCTCGCCGCGGTTATCGTCTCTACGGATGGGCCCCCCGCAATTGTCTCTAGAAATTCACGTTTCCCGAGTGACGCCATCCACATGTCTTCACTCCTTACCGAAAATTCGGCTTCGCGTAATCGCCTTTGTGGATGGCGAAACCACATTCAGCGCACCCGCAAGATATGCCGGGACGTTATTCTCGTAGTAAAAACTTAGTGCTGTTTTCGCTCGTGTCACAGCGGTATACGCCAAGCGCTTTTGAACGGCACCCATCTTGCTCAAGTGATCGAGTCCAGCGATATGGACGCATCGAAACTCCAGCCCTTTGGCGGCAGACATGGTCGACAGCCAGACCGGTGCCTCGGGATTGAACTCGGCTTCCTTGCAGATCGTTATCGAGTCGTCGAGCCCGAGATGGCTGAGATTCTTGGCGATGGCAGCAACGTCTTCATTGCGTGGGCAGATGATACCGATAGTCTCTTCGGGATAAGCGACGAGCTGATCTTGGATCTGAGCCGCTATGGCCTCTGCCTGCTGCTCAATGGAAAGCCCATCCTTGATCGAAATTTTCACAGGGTACGCTTTCTCATCGTATTGCGAATTTTTCAAGAGTGGGACGTGGTCTGGGTAACCTTTCAATATTTCGTCGGCAATCCGGCAAATGTCCCTGCCATTTCGAAAATGATAAGCTAATGGGTGCTTTATTTCTATGGCAGATTCGAGCGTTGGCAAGCAATCTTCTCCGTTGAACACCTTCTGGAATTCATCGGCGGCCGCTACCAGAATGGTCGCTAGGCGTGCGAAAATCTTGATTTCCCGAACAGTGTAATCCTGGGCCTCGTCCAGCAGCAAGGCGTCAAAAAGCTTTCCGATCTTTCCGGATTTAACAAGCGCCTCCACACCTTTGGCTCTTGCCTCTCGCGCTGCATCCAAGTCCATGCTTTTCGTATCGATGCCAACGCCGTTTTCTCGGAGAATGCCATCGAAAAGCCGGGCATGGGTGGTGACCCTGTCGGCAGGGAACTTGTACTGGACCCCCCCTATCCGAATAAAACTCTTTAAAAGCGACCCAAAAACTACGACCTGCAAGTTTGGATGGTCTCCCAAAGCCAGATAGTTCGCTCGCAGGAGCAGCAGGTTCGTTTTTCCTGATCCCGGCGGGCCCTTGATCAAGATGCTTTTCTCAGGAGGAATATCCAAGATGGCGACCTGTTCGGCGACAAGGTCCCCTTCATCCTTCCACCATGTGCTCTTCATAGTTCTACTCCTGCAAAAGAGAGGTTGCACATGGCGCCGTCATCGATCGGCCCAGTTTCCACCATGTCATAATAGGCGACCAGCACATCCGTTAGCGTCGTCTGGAGCAGCGAGCTACCATAGAGATCTTCTTCCGACCCCTTGAAGATAGGTTCTGCCAGCGGGAGATCAGAGATCTCTAGGCTTTTTGCGGAGAGCGCCGCGGAGCACGCGATAGCGTACTGGGGTGAACCCTCATTATAGTCAATCTCGCTCAGGGTTAGGAGAAGCGTGAGGGCGTATGGCATTCCCATGCTTTCGTCCCTGCTGAATTGGAGGAGCAGGTTGCGAGTGTCGTCAGGGCCGGGCTCGATTGAGCAGCTCCTTAGGGGAAAGCAATTCAGCTCCGCCAAAACGGAGGCCAGCCTTGTATCCAGCCGCCTGCTGAACTGATCCATCCGTTGTACAAACAACCGGCGAACTTCGACTTGGGCGAGATCCGGTGCGGCATTGGTGACTCGAGATACCATTTGACGTTCGAGTATCCTTTTCCTACGGCCTTCCAGTGACGCCGCAGGCGGCGCGGCCGCGTTCTCAAAATCGCTCCACTTGACGAGATCTAGTCGGGTGACGGGGTCCTTGACGAGCGCCCGACGTGCCAGATGCATCAGATTTGCATCGCCGCCACTAATAGGCGGATTTGTGTGGTGCACTGCATCCACCAGGATCGAGAACGGTTCGGAGGCGTCTTCGAAGAGGGGCTTCTGCATGATGAGATCGTGAAGGACTGCTCCCATCTGATAGAATGTGACAGCCCGCCACCCCTCGGTGGTGTCCTGCTCTTTGCGATCAAGGAATTCAGGGGAGCTGTATCGAAGAGTCCCAATAAAAGGTCGTTGGAAAGCGTCGGTTAAGTTCGACAGACCCACCGGGAGGAGCACTCCGAGGTCTAGGAGGATGGCCCTTTCTGAATCATCAGTGACGGCAATGTTCTCGGGCTTGATGTCTCTGTGCGCCAGGCCGAGATCCTCAAGAAACCGCGCGGCGGAGGCGACCTGTGAAATCAGGGTGCCGTATTTTTCCGGTGCGATTGCTGAAAGTGAGGCATGGAGATTTTCATAAGGGAGTCGCTCCATCACCACAAAAAGGTGCCCGGTAACTGAGCAGGCGCCACCGTCCAGTATAGTGACCAGGTGCGGGTGGCTTTGACCAATGAGGCTCTTTTCACGATCAATCCTTGCGAGTTGGACATCTCGCCCGTATCGCTCGATGAGTTCGGGATGAAAGATCTTTATCGCCCCTTTGACCCCATCCTTCTCTGCAGAAAAAACAACTGCGGATTTTCCGTTGCCGAAGGTGGCGTCTATTGTCCATCCTCCTACATTGCTTCCCAGCAAGCTCTCAGCGAAGATTTTGGCTTGAGCGCTATCCATTTAATTCCCCCACCGCACGATACCCCAAAAAACATTTCATCCATGAGCATAAATAAGGGCCCAAGCAACCCTGAACTCACTGTAATCTGTCGCTAATATTAGTTTCTCAGGGTTTATCACCAAGGAATCTGCGAGGTTTGGCGTGTCTCCAGTCAGGCCTCTCATTAATCGGAGGCTCTGGCGGTGGAAACCGGGCAACCGTGATGATCATGGAAATTGAAAACGATGTAGGAACTAGTCGACTGGTGCAGAATGCCCATGTTTCAGCCGAATGGAGGATGGGTCCGAACGGCCCGATGAAGTCAACTGATGAATGGCAACGATCCGGTGGGGGCCACTCGGAACCGGACAGTCCGGAATCGGCCCACAGCCGCCGGGCTGCAATGCGCCTCATGCACGAACATGACGTAATCGCGAAAGGGGTGGCCACCTGAGATGTGGCGGCGATGTTCGAACATCTAGCCGGCTGGCTGTCCTCCGATAGGATGAAGAACGGGCTCTCGATGGACACCGGGCCCAGCCACCGAACGGAGGACAGCCATGGACACTATATCGGTATCGCCGTATCCATGAAAAAGACGGCAATATCGATCCGGCAGAACGGTAAGAGGATTTGGCGGGGCAAGTGCGCGTCCGATCCGCACCTGCTTGCGGCGGTGATCCGCAAGCGCGCACCGCATGTCCGGCGGGTCGTGTTCGAAACGGGGCCGCTGTCGGTGTGGTTCTACCATGCGTTGACGGCAGAGGGCCTGCCGGTGATCTGCATCAACGCGCGGCATGCCAAAGCCGCGCTCGACATGGCCGCGAACAAGACCGATGCGAACGATGCCGATGGCCTGGCACATCTGGCCGAGGTCGGCTTCTACCGAGAGGTTCGCGTCAAAGGTTTCGACAGTTGCTGATCCGCACGCTGATCGCCGCGCGGCGCCAGCTTCTTAAGATGCGTTTGCAGATATCCAACCAGATCCGTGGGTTGATGAAGACGTTCTGCCTCGTCGTGCCCAAGGGCGCCGGCAGCGTGTTCGAGCGCAACGTTCGCGACCTTCTGCAGGGCGAAGAAAAGCTGGCGCGCATCGTCGCGCCAATGCTTCAGGTATGGAGTGATATCCGGTACCAAACAGCAGAGCTGAGCAAGCAGCTGGCCGCGATGGCGCGTGAGGACCTGCACTGTCGTCTGCTCAAGTCAGTGCCCGGTGTAGGCACCGTCACAGCCACCGCCTTTGCCGCAGCCGTGGAGGATCCGGCGAACTTCAGGAACTCGCGCGCCGTGGGTGCGTGGGTGGGCCTGACCCCGAGGCGCTACCCGTCCGGCGAGGTCGATAATGACGGACATATCTCGCGCCGTGGCGACAATCAGTTGCGCGGGCTGCTATACGAGGCGGCCGCAGTCATCCTGAACCGGTCGACGGATACTAGCACACTGCGAACCTGGGCTTTGGAGCTGAAAGAACGGTTTGGCTTCAAGCGAGCGGCCGTGGCTCTGGCGCGCAAGCTGGCGGTGATCATGCATGCGATGCTCCGGACGGGCGAGCTGTTCGATCCGCACGGAGGAACGCCTGCCGCAGCCTGATCCTGCATACGCTTGCCGGCGACGATTTCCTCACGTCATTCAACCGATAGCGTTCTTCCAGGACGCACCGAGCTGTCCCTGCCGGGACGTGGCTGAGATCATTCCCCGAAGCGGGAAGCAACTGCCTCGGTAAGCAGATTGCGCCTCGGCCTGAGATGGCGCGACTGCCATTTGACTTGAGCGGGAAGTCATGGAGTTCCCTTCAACGAGAGGAACTCGCCATGGCTACCCTGTCGACCGATGCACCAATCTCTCCGCTTCGCCAGCGCATGCAGCACGACATGCTCATGCGTGGCCTGGGCTCCCATACGCAGCAGGACTACGTTCGTCATGTCCGGCGCTTCGCCGCGTTCCTTGGTAGCGCTCCCGACACCGCGACGACCGAGGACATCCGACGCTTCCAGCTGTGCCAGCATGAGAACGGCCTGGGCCCGGCGACGATCAACGGCGCGGTCTCGGCGTTGCGATTCCTGTTCACGGTGACGCTGAGGCGGCGCGATCTGGCGCGCGCGCTGGTGGTCACGCGATATGCGCGCAAGCTGCCCGAGGTGCTGGGCGTTGAGGAAGCAGCGCGGCTACTGGAAGCGGCGCCTGGCATCAAGTACAAGGCCGCGCTCGGTGTCGCCTATGGCGCGGGTCTGCGCGTATCGGAGGTCGCGCACCTCAAGGTCGATGACATCGATAGCACACGTATGCTGATCCGCGTCGAACAGGGCAAGGGACGCAGGGACCGCAACGCTATGCTCTCGCTGCAGCTTCTGGAACTGCTCCGGCTCGGGGTGATGCTCCCCCATGGCTGACTGTTCCCCGGGGCGCAGCTTCACCGCGCCGATCTCATCGAGGCAATTGCACCGCGCAGTCCAGGAGGCAGCCAAAGTCGCCGGCATCCGCAGCTCACACCTATGTCGGCCTCCGTTACCTTGCCGCGAGCTGGCTTAACTAGGACGTTGCTCATACCTACTCCTCGCATGGACGAGAGCATCTCGCCCCATCGGTAGTCTTTAGCCGAACAGAGCGAGGTCAGCCGGCGCGTGCGGCCTTTGTGCGATTACGTCCACCTGCCGCTCTTTTAACGCTACGCACGGAGACAGCTTTGGGAGCCACGACGTCGCCGAGCCGCTCTATACGGAGGGGCGCGCGCGAGGGAAGGCGAACGACGAGTTCGAGTTGCCCCCCGATCGCCTCGACGTAGCTTTTAAGAGTAGACAAGTACATGTCGGCTTGTTTCTCGATCTTCGAGACCGAAGGCTGCTTGATCTTGAGGACCGAAGCGATTTCGGCCTGGGCCTTTCCAGCGGCACGCCGCAAATCGCCGAGACTCTCGACTTCTCCCCTTAACTCTTCGAAACGCGCGTCGACCCGCTCCCGACGATCCTCGGGGAGCGCAGCGATTAGGTCATCAAGCTTGCGTCCCATCACTTCTTCTCCTTCTTCGCCGCCGCCAAACGGTCGAGATGCCCTTGATAGCGCTTGTCCGCCTTGGCGATCAGACGTTTATAGAAGCCCTTCTCACTCACGCCCGACTTATCGCCGGCGACGAGCAGGATCGCCTTCCGCTTCCGGTCGAATGCGAACGCAACCCGCCAGACACCATCATCAGCATCGAAGCGAAGTTCTTTCATGTTCGCGAACGACGAGTCATTCAAGGTATCCGCATGCGGTCGCCCCAGCTGGGGCCCAAACACACCGAGCAGCTTAGCGGAGGCCAATAGCTCATCTTGGACTGTCTGGGGCAACGCCTCGAACTCCCCATCGAACTCATCGCCAAAAACGACTTCCCAAGTCATATATAGCTCCTAGGCTATGTTGTCAACATCATCAAGCTGCCGAACGATAGTCTGCGGCCGAAACAAGGTAGGCGCGGTCGACGATAATCCGGCCGCCGTTGACACGACTGGCAATTCGCGACCTGTCTGCGCTATCGAGCGGCATCGTGAGCGGCGTTCTGACGGGCATGGCCGGCGCGTAGCTGTCGCTTGCCCAGAATGCCGGCTTGTCGTAAAGGATATGACCGCCAGCAAGGGTTCCATCGCGCCGGCAGCGCTCACCGACGCCAAATGGAAACCGGTGCCGGCGAGGTTCGCGTGTCTGGCGGCGAAGGTCGCGTGGCCCGGAGGTGAAGCCGGCGAGGCGCTTGCGCTGGTCCATGCGTAATCGTGCGGAGGACCGCGCCGCGCCGTGCATCGCATCTCTTGTCCCGCTGCGCTGCTGAGACCTCTCTCCTGTCAGGCGGTCTAGGTTTCGCGCTTCGGGCCGAGCACGAACACTATGAGGGCAGCGACGAACGTGGCAACAGCACTGTAGGCAATGGCGCTGGTAATCCCCGCATTCTCCACCAATAGTCCGCCGAAAATCGCGCCGGCGGCGATTGCCACTTGGAATACTGTGACCAGCAGCACACCGGCGCTTTGGGCCTGCTCGGGAACGGCCCTCCGTACCATCCACGTCTGCAATCCCACTGGCACCGCGCCGAAGGCAAACCCCCACGCGGCAACAGCAATCGCCGAGGCCAAGGCCGATGCTCCCGCCGTCAGCAGCGAAACAGCGGCTATCGCTATGAGCAGCGGTGCAAGGGCCGCGACTGCCTTGAGACTGTACTCGGCCAGAAGCCCGCCGGCCAGATTGCCGAAAAATCCGCCGATGCCAAAAGCCAGCAACACAAGCGAGATCGTCTCGACATCCAGCGCGGGAATCTTCTCGAGGAAGGCGCGGATATAGGTGATTCCGGCGAAGTGGCCGGAAGCGACCAGCAGGACGACCAAAAGCGCAATTTTGACCATCGGAATCTTGGCTACATCCAGCAGGTTGCGGAAGCTAGCCACTCCAATCGGAGGCAGTCTCGGAATGGTTAGGAGCTGCACGAGCAGTGTAGCGACGCCGCCGGCTGCGGCGAGCATGAAGGCGCTTCGCCATCCCCAGACATCGCCGACATAAGCGCCGATTGGAGCTGCGCAGACGGTAGCTACGGAAACGCCGGTGAGGATGATCGACATAGCGCGCGGCAGGAGGTGGCTTGGAACGAGCCGCATCGCCAGTGCTGCCGACATCGACCAGAAGCCTCCGAGCGCTATGCCGAGCACGACGCGTGCAGTCAGGAGAACCGCCAGCGACCACGCGCCGGCCGCCAGAACGTCCGACAGGATCAGCAGCAGCGTCATGGTCCACATGACGGTCCTGCGGTCCAGGCGCTTTGTGATGATGGCCACCGTCGGCGCCGAGATCGCCCCGACGATAGCTGTCGCCGTCATCGCCTGTCCAGCCGCTCCCTCGCTGATACCGAGATCATGCGCGAGGGGCGTGAGCACGCTGACAGGCAGAAACTCTGCCGTGACCAGCCCGAAGGTGCCCAAGGAAAGCGAAATGACGGCACCCCATGCCGGACCAGACGGTGGGACCGGCTTTTCTGGGTCGTGCAGAACAGCGTCCATGACGCCTGCTGCGGATCGGGTCATGAACGAAGTCTCCACTTTGATGCAATGCAACGTGATGTTGGCTGCCTTGACCCAAATCTACAAACACAAGCGCATTTCCCGGCGGCGTTGCACGGAGGAGGGGATGTTCATTGCTTCGCGATATTTTGTGACGGTGCGGCGCGCAACATCAATGCCGGTTTCCTTCAGCCGGACAGCGATGTCCTCATCGGAAAGCACGTCGCCGGGAGATTCTGCGGCAATGATCGCTTTGATCCGATGCCGGACAGCTTCGGCGGAGTGCGCATCGCCGCCTTGGCAGGACGCGATCGCGACGGTGAAAAAATACTTCAGTTCAAAAACTCCGCGCGGGGTAAGCATGTACTTGTTCGAGGTCACCCGGCTTACCGTCGACTCGTGCACGCCGATCGCGTCAGCGACGGTTCTAAGATTGAGAGGCCGCAGGTGGGCGACGCCGTGTTCCAAAAAGGCATCCTGCTGACGCACGATTTCAGCCGCAACCTTAACAATCGTCTTGGCGCGCTGATCGAGGCTGCGGATTAGCCAGTTCGCGTTTTGCAAGCATTCGTCGAGAAATGCTTGATCTTTCGAATTTTGGGCAGTTTGACGCGTGACTTCGGCATAATAGGTTTGGTTGATCAGCAGCTTTGGCAGCGTGGCGGGATCAAGTTCGATCTGCCACCCGCCTTGCGGCGAGGGCGTGACCCAGACGTCGGGTATGATTGATTCAGACGCACCGGATTCGAATCTGTTCCCAGGCTTGGGATCGAGCGCCCGAATCTCATGCATCATGTCGAGAAGGTCTTCTTCATCGACGCCGCAATGCTGCTTCAGCGCCTCAAAATCGCGTCGCGCAAGCATTTCAAGATGGGCAACCAAAGCTGCCATTGCCGGGTCGAGCCGATTTCGCTGGCGCAACTGAATCTCGAGGCATTCTCTGAGACTTCGCGCAAAAACTCCCGATGGATCAAATTGCTGCAAGGTTCCGAGAACCCGTTCCACAACAGCCTCATGGACATTCAGGCTCTCGGCCAGCTCCAAAAGGTTTGCCCGAAGATAGCCAGTGTCTTCCAGATCGGCGGCAAGCTGGCCAGCGATCAGCCGCTCCTGTGGTGTGAACGCAGTGAGGGCGATCTGACGAGCGACATGGTCGTGCAATGTTTCGGCGAGGGTGGCAAACTCGTCGAGGGAAGGGCCATTGCCGGGCGGGTTGTTGGTCGTGTTGCGAAGTGATTTCCATTGCCCGAGCCGTTCAGGCGAACTTGCCCCGGTCGGTCCTTCAACGGCGTTTGCGCCAGGGCCGACAGGCTGATCCGCTCCCGAAATCGAAACGTCGTCAAAAGGCCCGCCATCGCTTGATGCAGATTCCAAGAGCGGGTTCTTCTCAATTTCCCGCTCCACGAACTGATGCAGTTCAGTATGCGCCAGTTGCAGCAAGCGAATCGACTCAATGAGTTGAGGCGATGCCACCATGGATTGCTTCTGGCGTTGAAGCAGGCTTGCTGAGGATTGCATGGTGAGCGCGATAATCCTGTCGAGGAGCCTCTTGGGACCGGCAATGGCACCAGTGAGACGTTTTCTAGGTCAAGCGGCGGCTTTCAGCGTTTCGAGAACGTTTTGCGGGGATGAGACGCCATACGGGTCGGCCTCGCAGTTGTCGGAGAAACCTTCCTCCTCGAACCAGTGCTCCACCACGCCATTGTTGATCAGGGCGGCGTAGCGCCAGGAGCGCATCCCGAAGCCGAGATTGTCCTTGGCGACCAGCATGCCCATTTTGCGTGTGAACTCGCCTGAGCCATCGGGAATGAGCTCGACCTGCTTCAGGCCCAAGGACTTCCCCCACGCATTCATGACGAAGGCGTCGTTGACTGAGAGGCAGTAAATCGCGTCAATTCCCTCCTTCTCAAACTCATCATAGAGCTCTTCGAACTGGGGCAATTGGTAGGTCGAGCAGGTTGGTGTGAAGGCGCCAGGCAGCGAGAACAGGATGACCCGCTTGCCGGCAAAGTAGTCGTCAGATGTCTTTTCTTCCCAGCGATATGGATTTGGCCCCTGGACTGACTTATCGTGAACGCGCGTGAGAAAGGTGACGAAGGGAACTTTCTTTTGAACTGTCATCAAGTTGCTCCTAAAGAAGAAAACTGGCGCTGAATTCTGGCAGAGGCTGGCGCAATACCGAGCAGAGGCTCGTATGCCCGGCACGGGATGAGGACCTCGCGGCTCGCAACCTCCTTTTTCCCTCGCGACGTATGGGAACGTCTTGGCGGCTGGTCTTGGCCACCCGAACGCAATCGATCTGAGCGAGCTGGACACCGTCGAGCCGCTTGCTTTCCACGGCTATGGCGCCGGAAGCGGGATCGGTCACCCGCGATCGTGCCCGGGGAAAAGGGATAGCGGCCGGAAGTAGCCAATATCGCAAGCATGTGGGGGCCTGAAATGTCACTTCACGCAACAGACCCGCGTCACTGGACTGGTTCAGCGTGTTGTCGATATGTGGCAGTGACCCGCCGGCCTTGGCTTGGGTGACCCTTTGACGGGGCTCTTGGGCACTCACATGATGAACAGAACCGGTAAACGGCATTTGCGCGAGCGGCCCGTGTTGGCGTGCCGGCATCGGACCAGCCATGCGCAAAGCGGCCACCGAGAACGGACTTCCGGAGGAGACGATGTCCCGATGTTCAGCGGGAACGGGCACCGTCTCCTCAGGCCACTGTCTAGAGCTTCGCGCGTCTGGCATGGTTCAAGTCGCTTTCATCGTGATTTGATGGTGCTCTAACCAGGAGCAGCAAGCGGCGTGCCATTTCAAATAGAGGTGCTGTTGGACCGCCCCCTTCTTCTCGGAGGCCGTGTCTTAGAAGATCGGGCGCGCGCTATGCCGCCTCGTCACACAGGCAACAACGATGCTGTATGGTGCGGATATTCGGCGCTTCAGCCCTGGCTGGGCAAAGAAGAACCGGAAGCCGAGCCGATGCGCTACGTGAGGCTGGCGGGCACTCCAGTCGTAGCGTGTGCCGCTAGCGTTCATGGGTGCGCAGGCACGGCTATCGCGAACACGCGCCTGTCGCAGCAACATGAGCGCGCGCTCTTGGGCAAGCGCCCTGGCGCCGTGAGGATCGAATTCCCCAATCGTGTCTGTTTGCCGCCCTCTTATGTTCGAAACTGGACCAGAATGTCGCAGGCCCGACCTAAAGGTCGCCCGAGGCGTTCTGTCCGACACTGTTCCGTCGCCTTTGTTGGCCCGCGACACCGGCTTATTTCGCCTAGCTCTTCTCTGGCCTCAGGCTAAGCCGCTGAGAAGCTGCCACAATCTTTTTCTGCTGCGGCCAAATTGGCACGAGATTTGAAGCACCTTCGTTGCGGGCCGGAAGCCGCCGACCGACTTTCATTTCGTGGATGGCACGAATGGAACGAAGAAAGAAAAGCAAAATGTCAAATCCGCGTCGGATAGCGTCTATGGGCAGGGGGTCCTCGGCGAAACCGCCCTTACCCAACAGCTCGCCGCCCTTGTCGACCCTTGCGCAGGAAATCTTGGCCGGCGGCGGCTCAAAGGCCCACCACACCGACCTTATCCTGAAATCGATGGTGCAGGATAAAGTTCTGCATCTCGCCGCGCGGTGTGCCTAGACAGTTACACGTTGGCCGATCTTGATAATCGGTCTGCTTTCGGACGACGTCGTCTACATGCCGTCTTAGGTCTTCGCTGCCGCAGCACCCGCCGGTCACCTTCCGCCCTTCCATCGCTATAGAGTGAAGTGCCAGCATGTCCGAACAACCTTTGCCGACGCTGCCGATGTGGCGCGTCGATCACATTGAGCCCTCGCCCGAGATGTTGGCGCTACGGGCCAACGGTCCGATCCACCGCGTGCGCTTCCCGTCCGGGCACGAAGGCTGGTGGGTGACAGGCTATGACGAGGCCAAGGCGGTGTTGTCCGACGCGGCGTTCCGGCCCGCGGGAATGCCGCCGGCGGCATTCACCCCGGATTCGGTGATTCTCGGTTCGCCAGGATGGCTGGTCTCGCACGAGGGGGGCGAGCATACGCGGTTACGCACGATCGTGGCGCCGGCCTTCAGCAACGGCAGGGTGAAGCTGCTCGCGCAGCAGGTCGAGGCGATCGCCGCGCAGTTGTTCGACACGCTGGCGGCCCAGCCCCAGCCCGCCGATCTGCGGCGCCACCTCTCCTTTCCGCTTCCGGCCATGGTCATCAGCGCGCTGATGGGCGTGCTCTACGAGGATCACGCCTTTTTCGCCGGGCTGTCCGACGAGGTGATGACGCACCAGCATGAAAGCGGGCCGCGAAGCGCGTCGCGCTTGGCCTGGGAAGAACTCCGCGCCTACATTCGCGGCAAGATGCGGGACAAGCGCCAGGATCCGGGCGACAACCTGCTGACGGATCTGCTCGCGGCGGTCGACCAGGGCAAGGCGACCGAGGAAGAGGCGATCGGCCTGGCCGCGGGCATGCTCGTGGCGGGTCACGAGAGCACCGTCGCGCAGATCGAATTCGGCCTGCTGGCCATGTTCCGCCATCCGCAACAGCGCGAACGCCTGCTCGGCGATCCATCCCTGGTGGACAAGGCGGTGGAGGAAATCCTGCGCATGTACCCGCCGGGCGCCGGCTGGGACGGCATCATGCGCTATCCGAGGACCGACGTGACCATCGCGGGCATGCATGTTCCCGCGGAGAGCAAGGTGCTGGTCGGCCTGCCGGCGACGTCGTTCGATCCGCGCCATTTCGACCACCCGGAAATCTTCGACATCGGACGTGACGAAAACCCGCACCTGGCGTTCTCCTACGGGCCCCACAACTGCGTCGGCTTGGCGCTGGCCAGGCTGGAACTCAAGGCGGTGTTCGGTTCGATCTTCCAGCGCTTTCCCGCGCTGCGCCTGGCCGTGGCGCCCGAAGAACTGAAGTTGCGCAAGGAGATCATCACTGGCGGGTTCGAGGAGTTCCCGGTGCTCTGGTGATGCGCGGACGCCACCAGGAATCGCGATGTTCTCCGAATTGCCGGCGCGCCTGCCGCGCGCCGATCAGATCAGCCAGCCAACAGGTGACCAAGATGGACGTGCAAGAAACCACGGCAGCATGCCGGGACGCCTTCGCCGAACTGGCGTCGCCAGCGTGCATTCAGGACCCGTACCCATTCATGCGGTGGTTGCGCGAGCACGATCCGGTACATCGCGCGGCGTCGGGCCTCTTTCTGTTGAGCCGCCACGCCGACATCTACTGGGCGCTCAAGGCCACGGGCGATGCTTTTCGGGGGCCGGCGCCAGGCGAACTGGCGCGCTATTTCCCGCGGGCGGCGACCAGCCTGTCGCTAAGTTTGCTGGCGTCCACTTTAGCGATGAAGGAACCACCAACGCATACGCGTCTGCGCCGGCTGATCTCGCGCGATTTCACCATGGGCCAGATCGACAAGCTGAGGCCGACCATTGCTCGCATCGTCGCAGCGCGCCTGGACGGCATGGCGCCCGCGCTGGAACGCGGGGAGGCGGTGGACCTGCATCGGGAATTCGCGCTGGCCTTGCCCATGCTGGTTTTCGGCGAACTGTTCGGCATGCCCCCGGACGACATTCTCGCGCTCGTCACCGGCATCAGCGCCATTCTGGAAGGCCTGAGCCCGCACGCCAGCGATCCCCAACTCGCCGCGGCGGACGCGGCCAGCGCCAGGGTGCAGGCCTACTTCGGCGACCTCATACAGCGCAAGCGTACCGATTCCCGCCACGACATCGTGTCAATGCTGGTCGGCGCACACGACGACGATTCCGACATGCTGTCGGATGCGGAATTGATCAGCATGCTCTGGGGCATGCTGCTGGGCGGCTTCGCCACCACTGCCGCGGCCATCGGCCATGCGGTCCTGGCGATGCTGGCGTATCCCGAACAGCGGCATTGGCTGAAGGGAGATGCCGTGGGGGTGAAGGCATTCGTCGAAGAAGCCCTGCGCTACGACGCGCCCGCCATGTTCAGCTCCATTCCGCGTATCGCCCAGCGCGACATCGAACTGGGCCGCGTGGTGATCCCGAAGAACGCGGACGTGCGCGTGCTCATCGCGGCCGGCAATCGCGACCCGGACGCCTTCGCCGATCCCGATCGCTTCGATCCCGTGCGGTTCTACGGCACCAGTCCTGGCATGTCGATCGACGGGAAGATCATGCTGACCTTCGGCCACGGCATCCACTTCTGCCTTGGTGCCCAACTGGCCCGGGTGCAGTTGGCCGAAAGCCTGCCGCGGATCCAGGCGCGCTTCCCCACGCTGGCATTGGCCGAGCAGCCGACCCGGGAGCCCTCCGCGTTCCTTAGGACGTTCCGCGCGCTGCCGGTACGGCTGCATGGGCAGGAGGGCTGAGATGCGCGTCGTAGTCGATCAGGATCTGTGCGGAACGACCGGGCAGTGCGTGCTGACGCTGCCGGGCACCTTTCGCCAGCGCGAACCGGACGGCGTGGCCGAAGTGTGCGTTGCGACGGTCCCGCAGGCGCTGCACGCCGCCGTGCGGCTTGCGGCGAACCAGTGCCCGGTCGCCGCCATTCGGGTCATCGAAAGCGACGCTGGCCATGACGAGTGCGCCAGCGCCGACCCGGCGCCTTCTCCGACGCAGGCCCAGCGGCATGCCGCGAAAGACCAATGCAATTCAGGAGACACGATGGGAAGGTTTGAAGGCAAGGTGGCCGTGGTGACCGGCGCTGGCACCGGCATCGGCAAGGCATGCGCTCTCGCCATCGCGCGCGGAGGCGGCAGAGTGGTGGTGGCCGACATTGATGGCCCGGCGGCCATCGCCTGCACCGCGCAGATCGCGGCCGAAGCAGGCCACGCGCTGCCCATAGCCATGGATATCGCTGATGAGCAGGCGGTGGCAGCGCTGTTCGAGACGGCGGAGCGGCACTTCGGGGGAGTCGACCTGCTGGTGAACAATGCGAGCGCCATGCATCTGACCCCGCGCGACCGCGCCATCCTAGACTTGGACCTGGCAGTATGGGACCAGACCATGGCGACCAATCTGCGCGGCACGCTGCTCTGCTGCCGGCAGGCCATCCCACGGATGATCGCCCGCGGCGGTGGCGCGATCGTCAACATGTCGTCGTGCCAAGGGCTCAGCGGTGACACGGCGCAGACGTCCTACGCCGCGTCGAAGGCGGCGATGAACATGCTGTCGGCCTCGCTCGCCACCCAGTACGGTCACTCTCAGATCCGCTGCAACGCGGTTGCGCCGGGTCTTATCATGACCGAGCGTCTCCTCGCCAAGCTGGACGAGTGCATGCAACGGCATCTGCGCCGGCACCAGCTCCTGCCGCGCGTCGGCCGTCCCGAGGACGTTGCCGCACTCGTGGCGTTCCTGCTCTCCGACGATGCTGCGTTCATCACCGGCCAGGTCGTGTGCATCGATGGCGGCATGCTGGCGCATGTGCCGACCTATGCCGACGGTGGCAACAGCTGCGCCGCGCGCCCTGCAGGCGATAGCGAATCGGGGGCGGCGGCGCGCTGCTGATGGACATGCTGCTCAACCCACTCAACCGTCGGCACCGGCTGCGATGCGACATCCCGGTCATGCCTGGCGCTTTCCCCCTGGTCGGGCATCTTCCCGCCATTGTCTGCGACCTGCCGCGCCTGCTGGAGCGCGCAGAACGGACGCTGGGCAGCCACTTCTGGCTGGATTTCGGCCCTGCCGGACATCTGATGACCTGCGTGGATCCGGATGCATTCGCACTGCTCAGGCACAAGGACGTGTCCTCGGCGCTGATCGAAGAGATCGCGCCCGAATTGCTTGGCGGAACGTTGGTTGCCCTGGACGGCGGCGCGCACCGGCAGGCGCGCGATGCCATCAAGGCAGCGTTCTTGCCCAAGGGGCTGACCCAGGCCGGGATCGGCGACCTGTTCGCGCCCGTCATCCGGACGCGGGTGCAGGCGTGGCGCGCCCGCGGCGAGGTAACCATCCTGCGCGAAACCGGCGACCTGATGCTGAAGCTCATCTTCAGCCTCATGGGAGTCCCCGCGCAGGACCTGCCGGGATGGCATCGCAAGTACCGGCAATTGCTGCAGTTGATCGTCGCGCCACCGGTCGACCTGCCCGGACTGCCTTTGCGGCGCGGCCGCGCCGCCCGCGACTGGATCGACGCGCAGTTGCGCCAGTTCGTCCGCGACGCGCGCGCGCATGCCGCGCGCACCGGGTTGATCAACGACATGGTGAGCGCCTTCGACCGCAGCGACGGTCCGCTCTCCGATGACGTCCTGGTCGCGAATATTCGCTTGCTGCTGCTTGCCGGTCACGACACCACTGCCTCGACGATGGCCTGGATTGTGATCGAGCTGGCGCGGCAGCCTGTGCTGTGGGACGCCCTGGTTGAGGAGGCGCAACGCGTGGGCGCGGTGCCGACCAGGCACACGGACCTGGCGCAGTGTCCGGTCGCCGAGGCGCTGTTCCGCGAGACACTGCGCCTGCATCCGGCGACCACGCTCCTACCGCGTCGCGCGCTGCAGGAATTGCAACTCGGCCAGCGGCGCATTCCCGCGGGCACCCATCTATGCATCCCGCTGCTGCATTTCTCGACCTCGGCGCTGCTGCACGACGCGCCTGATCAGTTCCGCCTGGCGCGGTGGCTGCAACGCACGGAGCCGATCCGGCCGGTTGACATGCTGCAGTTCGGTACCGGACCACACGTCTGCATCGGCTACCATCTGGTATGGCTGGAAATGGTGCAGTTCTGCATCGCCTTGGCGCTGACCATGCACAAGGCCGGGGTGCGGCCGCAGTTGCTGAGCGACGTCGCAAAAGGCCGGCGCTATTACCCGACCGCACATCCGTCCATGGCAATCCGCATAGGCTTCTCATGAGCTGGCATCGCATGCCCTGTGTGGCAAGGCAGCGGCGCCGGCGGGGTGCGGCATTGCTGCACTCAGCGCACGCACTCGTGTGACGCCGGCAACACCGTGACGGCTTGCGCTCGCCGTGGCCGTCTCAGCTACAAGGACATCAACAACATGCAGACCGGTTCCACTCCACGCGACCGAATTGGCGTTTCCGCATCCGGCGGATTGGGCGCGCAGGCGCGCGGCGCCTCTGGCGGGCTGCTCCCGGAGATCTGGATGCAGGACGGCGCAAAGCGGGTCGAACAGGCGCTGGCGCGTCTGCTCTGCGCCGAAGACGACGGAAAGACAGAGCTGATGGCGGCCATGCGCTACGCCACCTTGCATGGCGGGAAGCGCACCCGCGCCTTGCTCTGTCTGGCTGCCGGCGCACTGGCGGGCACGCCGGCGCACAGGCTCGACGACGTCTGCGCCGCCATCGAGATGATGCACGCCTGTACCCTGGTCCATGACGACCTGCCCGCGATGGACGACGACGTGCTTCGCCGCGGCCTTCCGACCGTGCACGTAAAGTTCGGCGAAGCCACTGCGATCCTGGCCGGCGATGCGCTGCAGGCCCACGCCTTCCTGACCCTGGCGAGCCTGGATGCGCCGGGCGACAACCGTATCGCGCTCGTGCGCGAACTGGCGCAGGCGGTGTCCGCCGAGGGTGCCGCAGGCGGGCAGGCCATCGATCTGTCGTTGGTCGGAAAGCACGCCGGGCTGGACAGGATCCTGGCGATGCACGGGATGAAAACCGGAGCGCTAGTGCGCGCGTCGGTTCGCATGGGCGCGCTATACTCCATCACGGACGATGCCGCGCACGCTGCGCTGTATGCTGCGCTCGATCGCTACACCGCCTGTTTTGGCCTGGCTTTGCAGGTGGCCGACGACATTCTCGACGCGACGGCGGATACCGCGACTCTTGGCAAGACCCCCGGTAAGGACGCGGCGGCGCAAAAGCCGACCTGCGCGTCGATCATGGGGCTGCAGGCTGCGCGCCAGTTCGCCCTGTACTTGTTGCACGACGCCGGGGAGGCCATCGCCCCTCTGGGGCCGCGTGCGGAAGGGTTGGCGCAGATGCTGCAGCGGGCCAACCTCTATCTGTCCGCGCCATACGCATGAGCGTGCGCATCCGTAAGGACTCGCCCCTGTGCTGCTGCGATCGGCCGGCGGGCGCTGCATGCTGCACTGTGTCCGTGTCGGCGGCGACGTGCGCGGCGTCTGCCCGTTTCTGTTCTCGTTAGCCTTCTGCAGAAGGAACATCCCGCGTGAACTTGTCCGAACAGATCCTTTCCGAAATGCGCCACCTGCTGAGCGATATGAGCGACGGCGGCAGTGTCGGTCCGTCCGTCTACGACACGGCGCGAGCTCTGCAGTTCGACGGCAACGTCACCGGTCGGCACGACGCATACGCGTGGCTCATCGCGCAGCAACAGGCCGATGGCGGATGGGGAAGTGCGGACTTCCCGCTGTTTCGCCATGCGCCCACGTGGGCGGCGTTGCTGGCATTGCAGCGTGCCGATCCTCTTCCCGGCGCCGCCGACGCAGCCCAGGCTGCAATCCGGTTCCTCGAGCGCCAGCCTGATCCCTACGCGCATGCGGTGCCGGAAGACGCGCCCATCGGCGCGGAGCTGATGCTGCCGCAGTTGTGCGACGAGGCCGCATCCTTGCTGGGCGGCTTGGCGTTTTCGCGCCACCCGGCGCTGTTGCCGTTGCGGCAAGCACGCCTGGTCAAGCTGGGGGCTGTGGCGACGTTGCCGAGCGGCCATCCGTTGCTGCACTCCTGGGAAGCCTGGGGGACGTCGCCGGCCACCGCATGCCCGGACGACGACGGCAGCATTGGCATCAGTCCAGCGGCCACGGCCGCGTGGCGTGCGCACGCCGTGACACAGGGAAGAACGCCGCACGTCGGGCGCACCGACGGGTATCTGCAGGCGGCATCGCGGGCAACGCGCACCAGCATCGAAGGTGTCGTTCCCAACGTCTGGCCGATCAATGTGTTCGAGCCATGCTGGTCGCTGTACACCCTGCATCTGGCCGGTCTGTTCGCGCATCCCGCGCTCGCCGAGGCGGTGCAAGTGATCATCGCGCAACTCGACGCCCGCCTCGGAGTCCGCGGTCTGGGCCCTGCCTTGCACTTCGCGGCCGATGCGGACGACACCGCCGTTGCGTTGTGCGTCCTTCGCCTTGCAGGCCGCGACCCGGCGGCCGACGCGTTGCGCCAGTTCGAAACCGGCGAGCTGTTCGTCACCTTCCCCGGCGAGCGCAATGCCTCGGTGTCGACCAACATCCATGCCCTGCATGCGTTGCGAATCTTGGGAAAACCCGCGGCCGGCACCAGCGCCTACGTCGAGGCCAATCGCAACCCGCACGGTCTATGGGACAACGAAAAATGGCACGTTTCGTGGCTGTATCCAACCGCGCATGCGGTCGCTGCGCTCGCGCAAGGCAACCCCCACTGGCGCGACGAGCGCGCGCTGGCCGGGCTGCTGCGGACGCAGCGCGACGACGGCGGCTGGGGCGCGGGTCGCGCGTCCACATTCGAGGAAACCGCCTATGCGCTGTTCGCGTTGCACGTGATGGACGGGAGGGAAGCGCCGGCAGGGCGCCGGCGCATCGCGCAGGCGGTGGCGCGTGCGCTGAAGTGGATGCTCGCCCGCCACGCAGCGCACGCACTGCCCCAGACACCGCTGTGGATCGGCAAGGAACTGTATTGCCCCACTCGGGTGGTGCGCGTGGCCGAACTCGCCGGGTTGTGGCTGGCGCTTTGTTGGGGGCGGCACGTCTCGGCCGAGGGAGCAGGAGCGGGGCCATGATCCAGACCGATCGCGCGCTGCAGCAGGTGCTGGAGTGGGGGCGTTCCCTGACCGGGTTCGCCGACGAGCATGCCATAGAAGCGGTCAGGGGCGGCCAGTACATCCTGCAGCGCATCCAGCCGAGCCTGCGCGACACCAGCGCCCGCACCGGCCGCGATCCGCTGGACGAAACGCTGATCGTGGCGTTCTATCGCGAACTGGCGCTGCTCTTCTGGCTCGACGATTGCAACGACCTTGGCCTGATCGCGCCGGAGCAGCTCGCCGCGGTGGAGCAGGCGCTGGGGCAGGGTGTGCCGTGCGCGCTTCCCGGATTCGAGGGCTGTGCTGTGCTGCGCACTTCGCTCGCCGCGCTCGCCTACGATCGTCGCGACTATGCTCAGCTTCTCCACGATACCCGGTGCTACTGCGCGGCGCTGCGCGCCGGACACGCGCAGGCGGCAGGGGCGCAGCGCTGGTCGTACGCCGAGTACTTGCACAACGGCATCGATTCGATCGCCTACACGAACGTGTTCTGTTGCCTGTCCTTGCTGTGGGGGCTGGACATGGCGACCTTGCGCGCGCGTCCGGCGTTTCGCCAGGTTCTGCGGCTCATCTCCGCGATAGGGCGCTTGCAGAACGACCTGCATGGACGCGAAAAGGATAGGTCGGCCGGCGAGGCCGACAACGCGGCGATCCTGCTGCTGCAGCGCTATCCGGCCATGCCTGTCGTGGAGTTCCTCAAGGACGAGCTGGCCGGCCACACACGCATGCTGCACCGGGTGATGGCGGAAGAACGTTTTCCCCCGCCGTGGGGACCGCTGATCGAAGCCATGGCGGCCATCCGCGTGCAGTACTACCAGACCTCAAACAGTCGCTACCGCAGCGACGCTGCAGGCGGAGGCCAGCGTGCGCCGGCCTGAACGCGGGGGAAACGATGGCGTGCGCGCGCTGCCGTCGGTCCGACCCGACGCAACGCCGTCGCCCGATGACGCGGATGGAGCGAGCATCAGCGACACCAAGTTGAGCCGGCGCAAGGACGACCACCTGGACATCGTGCTGAATCGGCGAACGGCACGGGCCAAGGCCGCCGGCTGGGAGTACATCCGTTTCGAACACTGCGCATTGCCCGAGTTGGACCTGACGCAGGTCGACCTCAGCGCCTCGCTGCTGGGCAAGACCATGCGCGCGCCTCTGCTGATCAGCTCCATGACCGGCGGCATGCCACGCGCCGAGGCCATTAACCGGCATCTGAGCGAGGCAGCGCAAGCCTTGGGGATCGCCATGTGCGTCGGTTCGCAGCGCGTGAGCCTGCAATCCCGCAACTCCCAGGGGCTGACGCGCGCGCTGCGCAGCCTCGCCCCAGACGTTCCCTTGCTGGCCAATATCGGCGCCGCGCAACTGCGCCAGCCCGACGGCCTGGACCTTGCCCGCCGGGCGGTGGATGCACTGGAGGCCGATGGACTCATCGTCCATCTCAATCCGCTGCAGGAAGCAGTACAGCCGGAGGGCGACCGCGACTGGCGCGGCGTCCTGGCGCAGATCGCTCGCGCCGCGCGCAGCGTCGGCGTGCCGATCGTGGCCAAGGAAGTGGGGTCGGGCCTGTCCGCCTCGGTGGCCTGTGCGCTCGTCGAGGCGGGCGTGGCGGTGATCGATGTCGCCGGCGCCGGCGGCACCAGCTGGGCCGCGGTGGAGGGCGAGCGCGCCCCCGATGCCGCCGACCGCGCAGTGGCAATGGCATTCGCGGATTGGGGGATTGCGACCCCGGCCAGCGTGCAGGCGGTACGTCGGGCGCTGCCAGCGGTGAAGCTGATCGCGTCGGGCGGGATCAGCGACGGCGTCGACGTGGCCAAGGCTATCCGCCTGGGCGCGGACATCGCCGGGCAGGCAGCCGGCGTGCTGCGCGCGGCTACGGTATCCAGCGAGGCCGTTGTCGCGCATTTCGAGATCGTCATCCGCCAGTTGGCCGTCGCCTGCTTCTGCACCGGCTCGGCTGATCTGGTGGCGTTGCGTCAGGCGCGCTTGTTGCCCTCGGCGCACCTGCCCGCCGGTTGACGCCGGCGGCGCCCGTACGTGCGGCGGGCGCTAGTCTTACTGAGTGAGAAAGTCTCGGAAGCGGGGGGATTGCCTGATCGCGGGGTTGTTCGGGTGCTGCTTCGTGATCGGGGAGGCACCCCGCCATGCCCCTAACGGACAGCCGAGAGTAAAGCGATATTCGAGGTAGTGTGCTGAGAGTTCTGCAAATTCGCTGAGAGAAGGCGGTCATGGCAGGCTGGTGATGTTCAACGTCACCTGATTCCCGCGAAGGAACGCCACCATGACCAAGACTGAAAGTAAGACCGCCAGCGCTGCCGTCAAAGACATTCTGCTTTCGAACCCGGATGGATTGCACGAAGTGATCCGTGCGGTGATGCAAGAGGTGCTCGAGGCGGAGATGGACGAAGCGCTGGGTGCTTCGAAGAGCGAACGCACACCGGAGCGGCTCGGCTATCGCTCGGGTTATTACGGCCGCACCCTTGTCACCCGTGTCGGCAAGCTTGAGCTGCGGGTTCCGCAGGACCGGGCCGGCCGCTTCTCCACCGAGCTGTTCGAGCGCTATCAGCGTTCGGAGCGGGCTTTGGTGGCAACGCTTGCGGAGATGTATGTGCAGGGCGTGTCGACCCGGAAAGTCAAGGCGATCACCGAAGAGCTGTGCGGCCATGCCTTCTCGGCCTCGTCGATCTCGGCCATCAACAAACGCCTGGACGAGAGCCTGAAGGCGTTTGCCGAGCGTCCGCTTCAGGAGCCCTTTGCCTACCTCATCCTCGACGCCCGCTACGAGAAGGTGCGCGAAGCCGGCATCGTCATGAGCCAGGCGGTGCTGATCGCGGTCGGCATCGACTGGGACGGAAGGCGCCAGATCCTGGCCGTGGAAATGGCCAATCGCGAGAGCCGCTCGGCTTGGAAGGACTTCCTCGTCGGCTTGAAGGCGCGGGGCCTCAGGGGCGTCGAACTGGTCGTGTCCGACGATCATGCCGGCCTGGTGGCGGCGATCGGCGAAGTCATTCCGGAAGCGGCATGGCAGCGCTGCTACGTGCACTTCCTCAGGAACGCGCTCGATCACCTGCCGAGAAAGCACGGCGACGACTGCCTGCAGGAACTGCGCTGGCTCTACGACCGGCGCGATCTCGCCGAAGCCAAGGCCGATCTGGCTGCATGGCTTGCCAAATGGTCGGGCCGCTATCCACGACTGACGACGTGGGTGGAGGAGACCATCGAATACACGCTGACCTTCTTTCGCCTGCCGCGTCAGCACCACAAGCACCTGAAGTCCACTAACATGCTGGAGCGGCTCAACGAGGAAATCCGCCGGCGCACTTATGTCGTGCGCATCTTTCCAAATGCCGAAAGCTGCCTGCGCCTCGTCAGGGCGCTCGCCGTCGAGACCAACGAAAACTGGATGGAGGCCAACCGCTACATCAACATGGACGATCTGCGCGAGCACAAGAAGCTCGCTCTACGCCAAGCCGCATGACCAGCACCATGGCCGCCCTTTCTGCAGAACTTGACGCACACAACCATATTCGACGGCTATGTCGATGCTTGATCAGGGTGACCGGTCACGCAGAGCGAGAAGCCCCTCAAAGGGTCGGAACACCAGGTGCGGCGGGAGACCGGCAGGAGCAGATGGTACAAAGCCATTGCCATCAAGGAGTGGCGATCACATTGACCTCCAGTCAGCGCGGCCGGCCGTATGAACCAGAAGAGGCGAGCGATTTCAGCTGCCGGACCGCCTTGATTTAACATTCCGATAGTTTCGGTGTCAGTTTCGGACGGCGTTCACCGTCGGGCGGCGCCAAATGCAGGATGATTGATCTCTTTACATATCATAAGGCTGATGCATGATATGGGAACAGATCATAACGTGTTGACTCCATCACTGGATAAGATACTCTGCCATATCATCCAGCGTTGAAATGGAACGTTTACGTATCATATGGACCCTCAATCGGAAATTCTACGGGAAATCGGTGGGCTTTTCAGGCAGGCGAGGCTTGCCGCTGCGATGACGCAGGAGCAGGTCGCTGATTTGGCGGGTATATCCCGTCCCCGGTATCGCGACATCGAAAAGGGAGCCGCAGCCGCGCGTGCAACAACGCTCATGAATATCGCTCGCGCGCTCGGTCTGGAAATGATGCTGGTTCCGCAAGTCATGGTGCCGGCTGTCCAGGCTCTGTTGCGCCCGCATGATGATGACGACCTGCCCGCCTTTGTTCCTCAATCTGACGATGACGATCATGGCTCCAGTCTTTCACGCACCTAAGACGATCCCGTCGCTGGACGTGCTCCTGGACACCCTGAAGGTCGGCACACTCGTCAGGACGCCGGGCGATTTCAATGCGTTCAACTTCGATGAGGCCTACCGCGCGACGGGCGGCTTGCCGGTTCTCAGCCTGTCGTTCCGGGCAGCGATGGGAGGATTGCGGAAAAATCCGAAGCCTCTGGCCGGCGCCTTGCCGGCTTTTTTCGCGAACCTCCTACCGGAGGAGAAGCTACGCGAGGCGATGGAAAAGCACCACGAAGGCAATGTGCGGCCAGGCAATGATTTCGATCTGCTTGCAGCACTCGGCACCGATCTGCCAGGGGCCGTGCAGGCATTGCCTAGTGATGGCTCGATAGCGGTCCCGCAGGATGCTTCAAAAGATAAGCCCAAGGCTCGGTTCTCACTTGCCGGCGTGCAGATGAAGCTCTCGGTCATGAAGAACACTGGAAAAGGCAGCGGCCTGACCTTGCCGATGGACGACGAGCAAGGCCGATACATCGCCAAGTTCCCTTCGACGGCGTTTCCAGGCATTTCCGAAAATGAATTCGCCAACCTCGCGTTGGCCGCAGCGATCGGCATGGACGTTCCTGAATGCGAACTGGTCGAGAAGTCCGATTTTGAGGGCGTTCCCGAAGAATTCAACACGCTGTCTGACGGCAAGGTCCTTCTCGTCAAACGCTTCGATCGCGGCGCCGGTGGCGAGAGGATACACATCGAGGATTTCGCTCAGGTCTTCGGTGTCTACCCTTCGCGCAAATATGAGGGGGCTGCTTATCACGACATAGCCTTGGCTCTTGGCGTGGCCGTCTCGCCTACGGCGGCTCTCGAGTTCGTCCGCCGCCTGGCACTGACCGTCATCACCGGCAATGGCGACATGCACCTGAAAAACTGGTCTTTGATCTATCCCGGTAACGGCGACAAGCCGGCGCTTGCACCAATCTACGACCTCCTATCCACCGTGCCATATATTCCCGCCGACGCCATGGCGCTGTCGCTTGGAGGAGAGCGCTCGTTCAAGGCGCTGGCAGCACCGCGATGGAAAGCATTTGCGAACCGTGCACGGCTTCCGGAGCCAGCAGTCCTGAAGGCAGTGGTCGAGACGGTCAAACTCGTCAACGAGTACTGGTGGCGTCTGCCTGAGCGCGACGTTGTCGCAGCGAAAGTGCTCGAGCGGATCGACGGACATGTGAAGGCGATGACGCCGATACTGAACTCCTGTGCCGACAAGTGAGCCGAGACCCCCGAATTGCTGATATAGCGGGACCATCCGCCTGTGGCACCGGATGAGTGGCCGCGGACCGATGGTATGCCAGCGTCGCGCGCAGGATTCTACGCAGTCTCGACGAGGACACGCGAGACGAAGCACGTCAGCTCGCTGGCACAGAAAGTTTCGCAGCTTCCCGCAAGTAGGTTGAGATGCTGTTCGTCCACTTCAACATAACGACGCGGTGCAAACGAATTCGGTGACTGAGGATCGCGATCCGACGCTTTGTGTCGCCAATGTCGCGTCCGCTACACGGGCTGTTCCGACGATCCTTTCTTGGAACTCAAGCTAAACCCCTGAAAAGCAACCATGAAATTATTCTTCGGTTGGATCAGCCAAATTGGCATGAGTCTTGAGATCCTTAGGTGCGAGGCGGCTAGAGCTGCCCGACCGGCATTCAAGTCGCGGCAGCCGCGATGAATGGGAACGAAGGAAGGAAAGCTACATGTCAGGTTTGCGTCAGATCGCCTTTTACGGCAAGGGCGGCATCGGCAAGTCCACCACCTCCCAAAATACGCTCGCAGCCCTGGTCGACCTCGGGCAGAGAATCCTCATCGTCGGCTGCGACCCCAAAGCCGACTCCACCCGCCTGATCCTGAACGCGAAGGCGCAGGATACGGTCCTGCATCTCGCGGCAGAGGAAGGTTCGGTGGAAGACCTGGAACTCGCGGACGTGCTCAAGGTCGGCTACAAAGGCATCAAATGCGTGGAGTCGGGCGGACCCGAGCCAGGTGTCGGCTGCGCCGGCCGCGGCGTGATCACCTCGATCAACTTCCTCGAGGAGAACGGCGCCTACGACGATGTCGACTATGTCTCCTACGACGTGCTCGGGGATGTGGTGTGTGGCGGTTTCGCGATGCCGATCCGAGAGAACAAGGCCCAGGAAATCTATATCGTCATGTCCGGCGAGATGATGGCGCTCTATGCCGCCAACAACATCGCCAAGGGCATCCTGAAATACGCCCATTCGGGCGGCGTGCGGCTCGGCGGCCTGATCTGCAACGAGCGCCAAACCGACCGCGAGCTCGACCTCGCCGAAGCGCTGGCTTCCAGGCTCAATTCCAAGCTTATCCACTTTGTGCCGCGCGACAACATCGTCCAGCACGCCGAGCTCAGGAAGATGTCTGTGATCCAGTACGCGCCGGACTCGAAGCAGGCCGGGGAATACAGGGCGCTGGCCGAGAAGATCCATGGGAATTCGGGCCAGGGCACCATCCCGACCCCGATCACCATGGAGGAGCTCGAGGACATGCTGCTCGACTTCGGCATCATGAAGACCGACGAGCAGATGCTTGCCGAGCTTCAGGTCAAGGAAGCGGCCAAGGCGGCCGCACAGTAGCGACCGCTGCCGACATGAGGCGCCGCCCTGACCTGGTGCGCCTTTCAAAGAACGGCGCCTCGTCGGTGAGGCGTCACCCTGAACCTTGAAAGGGGTCCCATGAGCCTGGAATACGAGAATGACGGTGCCCTCCATGCGAAGCTTATCGAGGAGGTGCTGTCGCAATATCCTGACAAGTCGGCGAAGCGCCGCAAAAAGCACCTCAGCGTTGCAAAGAGCGGCGACGAGGCTGGCGAGGAAAGCGAGGTCCTTTCCGAATGCGATGTCAAATCGAACATCAAGTCCATCCCCGGCGTGATGACGATTCGCGGCTGCGCCTATGCCGGCTCGAAAGGCGTGGTGTGGGGTCCAGTCAAGGATATGGTCCATATCTCGCACGGGCCGGTCGGCTGCGGGCAATATTCCTGGTCTCAACGCCGCAACTACTACGTCGGCACGACCGGCATCGACACGTTCGTCACGATGCAGTTCACCTCCGATTTCCAGGAGAAGGACATTGTTTTCGGCGGCGACAAGAAGCTGGAACGGATCATCGACGAGATCGAGGAACTGTTTCCGCTGAACAAGGGCATGACTGTGCAATCCGAATGCCCGATCGGCCTGATTGGCGACGACACCGAAGCTGTGTCCCGCAACAAGGCCAAGGAGCACGAAAAGACAATCGTGCCGGTGCGCTGCGAGGGCTTCCGCGGCGTCTCGCAATCCCTCGGCCACCACATCGCCAACGACGCGATCCGGGACTGGGTGTTCGAGAAGAAGGAAGTGGAGTTCGAGTCCGGCCCGTACGATGTCAATGTGATCGGCGACTACAATATCGGCGGCGATGCTTGGGCTTCGCGCATCCTGCTTGAGGAGATGGGCCTGCGCGTGGTCGGCAACTGGTCGGGCGACGCTACGCTGGCCGAAATAGAGCGGGCGCCAAAGGCGAAGCTCAATCTCATCCATTGCTACAGGTCGATGAACTACATCTGCCGGCACATGGAGGAAAAGTATGGCATCGCCTGGATGGAGTACAATTTCTTCGGCCCCTCCCAGACTGAAGCCTCTCTGCGCAAGATGGCCAAGCACTTCGGGCCGGAAATCGAGGCCAAGGCCGAGGTGGTCATCGCCAAATACCGGCCGTTGGTCGATGCCGTAATCGCCAAGTACCGGCCGCGCCTCGAAGGCAGGACGGTGATGCTCTATGTCGGCGGGCTGCGCCCCCGTCACGTCGTCACGGCATATGAGGACCTGGGCATGGTGATCGTCGGCACTGGCTACGAATTTGGCCATAACGACGACTATCAGCGCACCGGCCACTACGTGAAGAAGGGCACCCTGATCTATGACGACGTGACTGGTTACGAGCTGGAGAAGTTCATCGAAGGGATCCGTCCCGATCTCGTTGGCTCCGGCATCAAAGAGAAGTACCCGGTCCAGAAGATGGGCATACCGTTCCGTCAAATGCATTCCTGGGATTATTCCGGCCCGTATCACGGCTACGACGGCTTCGCCATCTTCGCCCGAGACATGGACCTGGCCATCAACAACCCGGTCTGGAACCTCTACGACGCTCCCTGGAAGAAAAAAGCCGAGCCGTCGGCGGCGATCGCAGCCGAATGAAACCCTGGCCTCCCGGAAGCCGGGAGGCAGTGAACGCCTGTGGCCGCTTGTCCGCGGGAGACCTGAAACGTTTCGACGTCCCTGTGCCGCCCTATGGCGGGCCAGATGGAAAGAGGTAACCACCCATGCCGCAGTCGGCTGAAAAAGTTCTCGACCACGCGCCCCTGTTCCGCGAGCCGGAATACAGGCAGATGCTCGCCGAGAAGAGGCTGAATTTCGAATGTCCGCACCCGGACCAGATCGTTACCGACCAAGGCGAATTCACCAAGACGTGGGAATACCGCGAAAAGAACCTTGCTCGCGAAGCGCTTGTCGTGAACCCCGCCAAGGCCTGCCAGCCGCTCGGCGCGGTGTTCGCGGCCGCAGGCTTCGAGCGAACCATGTCCTTCGTCCACGGCAGCCAGGGCTGCGTGGCCTATTACCGCTCGCACCTGTCGCGCCATTTCAAGGAGCCTGCTTCGGCGGTTTCCTCCTCGATGACGGAGGACGCGGCAGTGTTCGGCGGCCTGAAGAACCTGGTCGATGGGCTCGCCAACACGTACCAACTCTACGACCCGAAGATGATCGCGGTCTCGACCACTTGTATGGCGGAGGTCATTGGCGACGATCTGCACAGCTTCATCGAGAACGCCAAGGACGAAGGCTCGGTCCCGCGCGACTTCGACGTCCCATTCGCCCATACGCCGGCCTTCGTCGGCAGTCATGTCGATGGCTACGACGTCACGCTCAAGGGGATTTTGGAGCATTTCTGGAAAGGCGAGGAACGAACGGAAGCCGAGGGGACCATCAACGTCATTCCGGGCTTCGACGGATTCTGTGTTGGCAACAACCGGGAACTCAAGCGCCTGCTCGACCTGATAGGCGTGTCCTATACCTTGATCCAAGACGCCTCTGACCAGTTCGACACGCCGTCGGACGGCGAATACCGCATGTATGACGGCGGCACGAAGATCGAAGACGTGAGGAAGGCACTCAACGCCGAGGCTACATTTTCGCTACAGCATTACAACACCCGAAAAACACTCGAGTATTGCCAGGGGGTAGGGCAGGCGACGGCCTCGTTCCATTACCCGCTCGGCGTCCAGGCGACCGACGACTTCCTGATGGAGGTCTCCGCGATTTCCGGCAAGCAAATCCCCGAGGCAATCCGCCTGGAGCGCGGCCGACTTGTTGACGCCATGGCGGACAGCCAATCCTGGCTGCACGGTAAGAAATACGCCATTTACGGTGATCCGGACTTTGTCTACGCCATGGCCCGCTTCATCATGGAGACGGGCGGCGAGCCGACCCATTGCCTCGCCACCAACGGCACCTCGGCATGGGAAGCGGAGTTGAAGGCACTGCTTGCATCATCGCCCTTCGGCAAGGATGCTCAAGTCTGGGCGGGCAAGGACCTCTGGGCGATGCGATCGCTGCTCTTCACCGAGCCGGTGGACCTGCTGATCGGCAACTCCTATGGCAAGTATCTGGAGCGCGACACCGGCACGCCGCTGGTCCGGCTGACGTTTCCGATCTTCGATCGCCACCATCACCATCGGTTTGCGCTGATGGGCTACCAAGGCGGGTTGCGCGTCCTGACGACGATCCTCGACAAGATCTTCGACAAGCTCGATCGCGAGACAAGCGAGACGGGCGTGACGGACTATTCGTATGACCTCACCCGCTAAGCTTGACGGTCGGCTTTGGCCGATCGTCTTCCCGAGGGACTTTGGAGACCGACGCAATGTCCTTGCTCAGAGCCAAAATCCAGGATGTCTTCAACGAGCCTGGCTGCGAAAAGAACCGCGGCAAAGATGCCAAGGCGCGCAAAAAGGGCTGTTCGAAGCCACTGACCCCCGGGGCGGCGGCCGGCGGCTGTGCCTTCGATGGCGCCAAGATCGTGCTGCAGCCGATCACCGACGTTGCGCATTTGATCCATGCGCCGCTCGCCTGCGAGGGCAATTCCTGGGACAACCGCGGTGCGGCTTCGTCCGGGCCAACCCTGTGGCGCACAAGCTTCACGACCGACCTCACCGAACTCGACGTGGTGATGGGGCAGGGCGAGCGCAAGCTTTTCAAAGCGATCCGCGAAATCAAGGAAGCGTATGGGCCGCCGGCGATCTTCGTCTATCCGACCTGCGTGACGGCGCTGATCGGCGACGACATCGAGGCCGTCTGCAAGCGCGCGGCGGAAAAGTTCGGCTTGGCCGTTGTACCGGTCAATGCGCCGGGCTTCGTCGGCTCCAAGAATCTCGGCAATAAGCTTGCCGGCGAGGCGTTGCTCGAGCATGTCATCGGCACGGTCGAGCCCGACGATGCCGGCCCTTACGACATCAACATTCTTGGCGAATTCAACCTCTCGGGCGAATTCTGGCTGGTGAAGCCGCTGCTGGATCGGCTCGGCATCCGGGTGCGCGCCTGCATTCCGGGTGACGCGCGTTACTTCGACATTGCCTGCGCCCACCGCGCCCGGGCGGCTATGATCGTGTGCTCGACCGCGCTCATCAATCTCGCCCGCAAGATGGAGCAGCGCTGGGGCATCCCGTTTTTCGAGGGCTCCTTCTACGGCATCACCGACACCTCGGAAGCGCTCCGACAGATCTCTCAGTTGCTCGTGAAGAAGGGTGCCGATCCGGAGATCCTCGGCCGCACCGAGGCGTTGATTGCAGAGGAGGAGGCGATCGCTTGGAAGAAGCTCGCCGCCTACCGGCCGAGGCTCGAAGGCAAGCGCGTGCTGCTCAACACCGGCGGTGTGAAGTCCTGGTCGGTCGTCCATGCGCTGATGGAGATCGGCATCGAGATCGTCGGCACCTCTGTCAAGAAGTCGACCGTCGAAGACAAGGAACGCATCAAGCAGATCCTCAAGGACGACAACCACATGTTCGAGCAGATGGCGGCGCGCGAGCTTTACGCCATGCTCTCGGAACACAAGGCCGATATCATGCTGTCGGGCGGGCGCACGCAGTTCATCGCCCTGAAGGCCAAGACACCCTGGCTCGATATCAACCAGGAGCGCCAACATCCTTACGCCGGCTATCACGGCATGGTGGAACTCGTACGCCAGATCGACCTCGCTATTCATAACCCGATCTGGCGCCAGGTGCGGGAGCCGGCACCATGGGATTGCCAGCCTGCGGTGAGGCAGGAACTGCCGCGCACGAAAAGCGAGACCGCGACCTTGCATGTTGTCCAGGAATTCGCAGGCACGACGGCCGGCAATTTCGGCGAGCGTTGAGGAAGGCAGATGGTCCGCATCCTTCCCCAGACCACAGCGGCGGCGGTCAATCCGCTGAAGTCATCGCAGCCATTGGGTGCCGCCTTGGCCATTCTTGGCGTCGACGGCGCGATGCCCTTGTTCCACGGCAGCCAAGGCTGCACCAGCTTCGCGCTCGTGCTCTTCGTGCGACATTTCAAGGAAGCCATTCCCTTGCAGACGACGGCGATGGACGAGGTGGCGACGATCCTTGGCGGGGCGGACCATCTGGAACAGGCGATACTCAACCTCAAGGCCCGCACAAAGCCAACGCTGATCGGGGTTTGCACGACCGCGCTGGTGGAAACCCGGGGCGAAGACTGCGCAGGAGATATCGCCAATATCAGGCTGAAGCGCACCAAAGAACTCGCGGGTACGGAGGTGGTGCTAGCCAACACACCGGATTTCGACGGCGCGATCGAAGAGGGCTGGGCCAAGGCTGTCACCGCTATGATCGAAAGGATTACGCGGCCCGGCGAGCAGGCGCGGCAGTCGAAGAAAATCGTGATCCTGCCTGGCTGGAACCTCACTGTGGCTGACATCGAGCATTTGCGTGAGATGGTTGAGAGCTTTGGACTGAAGCCGGTGATTTTACCGGACGTCTCCGGCTCGCTCGACGGTACGGTGCCCGACCGTTGGGTCACGACCACCTATGGCGGCACCAGCGTCGAGGATATCCGCGAGCTTGGCACGGCCGAGCGATGCATTGTCATCGGTGAGCATATGCGCCGCCCGGCCGAGCTGCTGCACAGGTTAACCGGCGTACCTTACGTGCTGTTTCGGTCGCTGACTGGATTGAAGGACGCAGACCGGTTCGTCTCGCACCTATCGGCGGTTTCGGGCGCGGCGGCGCCGGCTGGGGTACGCCGTCGCCGGGCGCAGTTGCAGGACGCGTTGCTCGACGGACATTTCCACTTTGGAGGTAAGAAAATTGCGATCGCTGCAGAACCAGACCAACTCTACCAACTCGCGAGCTTCTTCACCGGCATGGGCTCCGAAATCGCGGCGGCGGTCACAACGGCCGCTATGTCGAAAATTCTGGAGGAAGTGCCGGCGCAGTCGGTTCAAATCGGCGATCTCGACGATTTGGAAGCCCTTGGCGCCGGCGCTGATCTTCTCGTCACCCATTCCCACGGCCGCCAGGCGGCGCAGCGCCTCAGCATTCCGCTCATGCGGGTCGGCTTCCCGATCTTCGACCGGCTCGGGGCCCAGCACAAGCTCACAATTCTCTACCAGGGGACCCGCGACCTGATCTTCGAGGTTGCCAACATTTTTGAAGCCAACCGGCGCGCGCCGACGCCTGAGGCGCTTGATCCACTCCGTAAGCGAGAAATGCCAGATGAGTTCCGTTCGTCGCCTCTCGCTCGTCACTGACGAGGTTCACGCACCGAAGCCGGAACGCCAAGCCGGCGCATTGCGCGTGGCCATCGCCACGCAGGACATGAAGAACCTCAACGCCCATTTCGGTTCGGCCAGGTGCTTTGTTGTCTACGACGTGGGACGCGAGGAGTGGAATCTCATCGAAGCCGTAGCCTTCGATGACGTTTCCGACGAGAGCGGGAAGCACCGAACTGAGGGCGATGACCGCATCACGCCGAAGCTGGAGGCGCTGAAGGGCTGTCATCTCCTGTTTTGTCTGGCGATCGGCGGACCTTCGGCGGCCAAACTTGTTTCCGCAAAGATCCATCCGATCAAAGTGCCGCAGCCCGAAACTATCCAAGAGGTGCTGTTGCGCACGCAGATGATGCTCAGGACGTGTCCTCCCCCTTGGCTGCGCAAGGTGCTGGCGCAGGCAGGTGTCGCCAAACAGAAACCGTCCTTCGAGGACGAGCAGTGAAACGAGGAGTGGGCGAAATGTCTGACGCCGTGGTTAGCCCTGCTGTCGCGGAAGACGAGGCGGCCCTTGCCACCCCGTTCATTAAATGCCTCGTGCGGCTGGTCCGGGCTCATGATTCCCACGGGTCTTGGGAAGCCAAATCGGACGCCGAGCTGCTGGGCGACTTCATTATCACCAGGCAACAGCGCCGTGCAATTCCGATCATCGGCGATCCCGATCCGGACGTGCTGTGGAGGCTCGATAAGTTCTACACCGCCGTCGGGCTTGCGATTGAGGAACGCTCCGGCCTGATGGCATCGCCGATGATGGAGATGAGCCACGAGGGCTTCGGGCGCGTGCTCTTCACGGCCGGGCGACTGGTCGTTCTGTCCAAGACCCTGCGCGACGTCCATCGGTTCGGCTTCGAGACGTTCTGGAAACTCGCCGCGGCCGGTACCCAACTGGCCGGCGATGCAACCGCAGCCATTGAGGCTTATCCCGAGGTGGCGCGGGCGTGATGGAACCGATTTTCGATCGAGGGGATCATGTCAGGCCTTGAGGACATGCGATGGCCAGCCCTCTCAATCGAGGCGGTCGAGGCCGATATGGTTCTTGGGGTAGCGCTGATGAAGCCAGTGGTCCTGATCTGTTCGCAAGATGCGGAGCTGTATCTGTTCCTCAGCCACATTCTGGGGGTGGACGGCTTCACGAGTGAGCCGGCAGGAGGCGTGAAGGAAGCACTTGCATTGGCCGATCAACGGGAGCTCCAGGCGGTTGTCCTGGACTGCGGGCCAGCAAGCGCGACAGGCTCCACAATCTGCGCCCGGTTCAAGGGGGAGCCCCGGACCGGCCGCCTGCCCGTCGTTGCGTTGATCGCGCCAGGCGCCGAGAACCAGCACCTCGATCTCTTGAAGGCAGGGATTGACGAGAGCTTTGTGCGGCCCTTCGCGCCGGCTAAGCTGCTTGACTGTCTACGCACGAAGCTGGCGCTGCCACAGCCGGGTTCAAACGGGATAAAAAACGGCAGCTGGCTCAGTTGCGGCAGCCTTGAGATGAAGCTCGATGCTCACCGGGTTCGAGGTAATGGCCACGACATCCATCTCGGACCTCTCGAATTCAACCTACTGCGGCAATTTCTTGAGGCTCCCGGCAAGGTCTTCAGCCGAGACGAGCTGATCGACGCGGCCTGGCCGGACAACATCCATGTCGGTGAACGCACTGTCGACGTACATATCAGCCGGATCAGAAAGGCGCTGAAGGCGGCCTCGCCAGGTAGCGTCATTCGTACCGTCAGGTCTGCCGGCTACTCGCTTGAGAAGCTGGACGACTGAAGCGCGAACGGATGGTGTGCCACTCTCCATCTTCGTTGGAAGGCAAGTCTTGCGGCTTCGAAACGCGCTACGGGCGCGACATACTCAGGGGGAAGCAGTCAGATGGCCTTCAAAAGCCTACTCAGTGTAGCGGGAACTGAACACTCCGATCGCGACGTCAGAACAGCTGCAAGCTTGTGCGCCGAGGTCGGCGCACATTTGTCCGTTCTGATTATGTCGCCTCCGCCTCTCGTTATGTCGCCTCCGCCGCTGGGTGATGGCATCCCCGAATGGCCTAGACAACGCGCCCACGCCATTGCCGCACTGGAAAAACGGTACAGGCAAATCGAGAGATTTTCACAGGACACGGCCAGTTGGGAAAAAACATCCAAGGGAATTCACAAACTGCTGAGAGCCACGTGGCGGTGCTATGATGTCGATATTGCCAACTGCGATCAGGCCAGCATCGGTGACGCGGTGCGACAGCGGGCGATATGCACCGACCTGACAATCGTCGGCCCCGCACTTCTCAACGATGTTAACGTCGGTCCCCTTGTTATCAACGGCAGCCTGTTCGACACCGGAAAGCCGGTTCTTGTCGTGCCAGAGGGCGCTGAGGCGACTCTGTCTCCACGGCGCGTCCTGGTCGGCTGGGATTCGCGAGTCGAGGCGTCCCGTTCGGTTCGGGAAGCGCTGGACCTGCTATCCGGTGCTGAGGAAGTTCGTGTCGCACTCGTCGATCCGGAGGCGACCTGCACCGGAAACGGCGCCGAGCCGGGAGCCGACATCGCTGCCTATCTCACTCGGCACGGTGCTCGGGTTTCGGTCGACCGGCTGGCGAGCCGCGGCAAACCGGTGGCCACGGTGCTAGCGCAGCACGCAATCGACACGTCTGCCGACGTGATCGTCATGGGCGCTTATGGCAGCCGCCGGCTGCGCGAGCGGCTCTTCGGTGGCGTGACAAGATGGATAGTTGGCAAGCCGCCATTGCCGCTGTTTTTGGCTCGCTGACTGGTTCCGCAGTAGCACCGATGCTGTTCGAAACTCTACTTACTGGGTCACTATCCAGATGCCAAGTCGGAGAAAGGTCGCCGGAAACGAGCAAGTTTCGCGAAGCTCATAAGCAACTTGCAAGCGCCGGCGCGAAGAACATTGCCGGACGCCTCTAACGCGCTCGGTGTCTGCTCGCCGAGACAAGGTAACGCGCAGACAAACGGCCGGGCTGAGGCCCAGGCGTCCTCAATGCGCTCAAAACACCAATACTCGAGCCGGCGTCAGGTCGAGAAAGAGAGTCGTTTCAGCGCGCCAGGCCGCGTTCGGACCGTAGCCTCATCGTATTGGCGTTATCACGATTTCCCTCACCACTGGCCGGGAACGGAACACGCAACGACCGTGCAGCGGCCAAGGCACCGACCTTCGAGTCCGACGGTCGCGCTCTTGCCGGCCCTCGGCGCGAACGGTGGCATCAATCACGTGTCATCGCCTGGGATGGTAGCCGGGTCAGCGGCGAGGGCGGCCGCATCTTCGGCGTTTTCAGTCTGCCCGGCCCACCGCGTGGCGATCGAGTGGCCTTGAGGCCGGTCAATTCCCACAACGCTCACATTCGCACCAGGCGGTCCCTATAGGGCCTGTGCACAGGGACACAGAACAACAAAAGCAGGAATCCGGGAGAGTCACCGGCCCGGCACGCCGGCACTCATCCTGGCTCTTCGCCACGATCATCATCTGGCGATGACGGTACTCGCGACCCGCAGCCGGACATGACGGGCGTCGTCGTGAAGAACTCCTGCGTCGCCACCAGGAATTCAAGCGCAAAGCGGAAGAGGTAGGGCAGAGGCGATGCTCGGATGGAGCGGCGCCTGCAATCGCAATGGCGTTGCGCTACCACCTGAACGACCGAGATGGCAAGAAGGTCACGCAAGGCGCTTGAGGCGGACGATGATGACGAGGCTGGCGGTAGTCAACGCGGTCATACACCTGTTCGTCCCTATATGTCGAGACGTCCGTGGCCACGCTTCTGTGCCGACGGGAAGCGGGTGATGCGTGTCCAAGACCTGACAGTGGCGGACAACATGTCGCGTCCAATACAACCGGCTATCTTGGGCATCACAGAAGTTTTTCAAAGTATAATCATGCGTTTACCGCACGCTGAACGCGTTGGCACGGCCTTTGCGAATTGAGTTTCAGCAAACACTGAGTGAAGGCTGACTGCACGCAGATGCGCAAGACGAGCGATGCTCTCCCTTCCTTGAATCCTCCTCCCCGTCTCAAAGGGGGAACAACCTTTGGCTACGGCTTTGGAGGGCAAGATGATGTTGCGGATGGGGTCACCGGCTCCTTCGATCAAAGTGGAAGACTGGCTGCGTGGCGAGCCCCTTGCGGACTTCCAGCCCGGCAAAGTCTATATCGTCGAATTTTGGGCAACTTGGTGCGAACTATGTGCGGCGGAGATGCTCGAGCTGATGCGGCTACAGGAGAAATACAAGGACAGCGGACTTGAGGTCGTCGGGATCGCGGCTGATGAAGACGCTCCAACGGCCGTCGAGGCCCGGACGAAGTTGGACGCGTGGTTGGCCGAAAAGTGCCCGGATCTGAATCCTCGGATTGCGTTCGACTTCACAGGCGAAATGAAGAAGCTTTGGAGGGAACCCAGCTTTTGCGTCGGGGTTCCGACCTCGTTCGTAGTCGACCGAGACAGCTGCATCGCCTTTATCGGTCATCCGAGCCAACTCGGTGAGGTTTTGCCGAAAGTGCTCAACGGCAGCTGGCGTACCAGCAAGAAAGCGAAAGCCGCCGATCATGAGCGGATCGCCACAAGCGAACCCCTGGCGCGCGAACAAGCGTTGAAGAAGCCGATCGATGACAGGTTCTGGGCGGCGGTGAAGTTGGAAGATTGGAAGACGGCGCTCTGGGCGATCGAAGAGGGCATTGCCTTGATGCCGGACGACCTCAATTTCCGCCTGGCTCATGCACATCTGTTGCTTCACAAAATACAAGACATGTGGACCGGCTTGCCCGTGATGCGCCAATTGGTTCGCGACGCGATCGACAAAAATTCCGAGGATTGGATGGTTTCGGCGCTAGACCAACTTTTCCATCCGGCCAATGACCATTCGCGCCTTCCTTCTGCTGAGCGATTCGCGATGGGCAAGGAGCTGTCCGAACACATCCTGGCGCTGAATCCCCCGCAAGGCGACAGTCCTAAGTTCCGGTCGTATCCCGCGGTCGCCCGGTATTATCACGAGAACGGCAACAATGATCGCGCGATCGAGCTGGTCGAACTGGCACTGACGTCGCTGGACGGTCCGGAGCCTATCCCAGCCGAATTGAAAGAGCAGCATCTGCCGGATTTGCTGCAGGCCCTCGCCAAGTACAGGGGTGCGAAGGCTTGCGGCGCTCTCTTTGCGGCTGCGCAAAACAATTTCCCGAAGGTGCCAAAGCGCGGTCGGCCGAGGAGGAAAGATAAAAAAGGGTAATTGGTCGAAATGGCTTACTGGCCAATTCGTCCATTTCCCTGGCGTGACCGCAGCAAGGAGGTCCATGCAGCACTTGGTCGATCGTTTGCAGCAGGATCGAGGCTCGAATGTTCATTGCCTCCCGCATTGCGGCGGAAGCGATGTTCGACGCGAATTCGCGTGGAAGACTTCGCGGTCGAGGACGTGTTCAAGGTCGGCCCGAAGGACATCAATTGCGTGGAATCGGCCGCCCCGAGCCATGCGTCGGCTGCGCAAGTGTGCCCGAAGTAGGCGTGCCAGAAAACAGACATCTTGCTTTGAGGAAGAGGACTGAAATGAGGAGAAGGCGAAATGTCTGATGCCGCGGTCAGCCCGGCTGTCAACGAGGACGAGGCGGCCCTTGCCACCCCGTTCGTCAAATGCCTGGTGCGGCTGATCCGTGCTCAGGAGTCCTACTCCTACTGCTTATGGGAAGGCAAATCGGACGCCACGCTGCTGGCCGACTTCATCGTCACCAGAAAAAAGCGCCAAGCGATCCCTGGCATGGGCTACCCCGATCCGGACGTGCTGTCGAGGCTCGATATGTTCTACACCACCGTCGGGCTTGCGATTGCAAAGCGTTTCCGCCCGGTGACATCGCCAATCGTGGAGATGAAAACCACAAGGACTTCGGGCCCGTGCTTTTCACGGTCGGGCAGTTCGTCTTTCTATCCAGACGTCCATCGGTTCGGCTTCGAGACGTTCCGCCAACTCGGGGAGGCCGGTACGAAAGTGGTCGACGATGCGACCTCAGCCACTGAAGCCTATCGCGACGTGGCACGGGCGTGAAAACACCGATTTCGAGGAAGGATCTATGTCAAAGCTGGATGAGATGGGAACGAAAGTCCGAAAGCTTCAGCTGCGCGCGGCAATTGCCAAGATGAAATTGCGCGACCTTGCAGAGGATCTCCCGGGAAAATGGACGGAGACAGAGGAAGTTGCGGAGGAAACGTTCGCCGTTTTGGCCGAGTTGGATGGTGCCAGGAGAGAGCTCGCTGCAATGAAGAAGTTACCATGAGGAGCACATTCACCACCCGCGACGGCTCCGGATGGATGCCGGAATATCTCACGGCGATAGACGGCGCGACCTGCATCGGCTGCGGCCGCTGTTTCAAAGTCTGCTCGCGCGAGGTCATGCATCTTTACGGCGTCGATGATGCGGGTGAAATCCTCGGCGCCTGCGACGGCGAAGACGACGATTTCGACGGCGAGCTCAATCGCATGATCATGGTCGTCGACCATGCCGGCCGCTGCATTGGCTGCGGAGCCTGCGGCCGCGTCTGCCCGAAGAACTGCCAGACCCATGTTGCGGCCGACCAGGTCGCAGCATGATCTGGCGCACAAACCAGGAGAACGGCGCTGCCCCTTAGAATCTTTTATCGTGTCCTGTGGCTGGTCCTGTGCAGCAACGCTCTGACTGTCTACTTCGCTTCTCATTCCATCCGCGCAGTCGTCGTCACAACGCTGGCTTGTTGGCTGCTCCTCCAGGTAGCCTATTTCGCAAGCGTGCTCTTTCTGATTTGGCGGTCTGGCTGCGCTAGCAGAGCTCGCCAAGGGCTGGGCATGCATTTCATTTCGGTCGTTAAAAGGAAGGCGGATACCAGCCGCCAGACAATGTGAGGTGAGAATCAAACTTGAGACGTGCCTCTGCTCGTTCAGACGGGCGGGATATCGCTGCTCCATCGAGGCGGGGTGACAAATCAGAACTCGGCTGGAGTGCGCGCCCTGAGGGTGGACAGTGATCAGGCTGCTGTTTTGCCAGTCTGCCGGATGTGTTGATCCTCGAACTGCTGCGGGCTCAGATAGCCGAGCGCCGAATAGAGCCTGCTGTTGTTGTAGACGTCCTCGATGATGAAGCGGGGAAGGTGTTCAGTCACGTCGTCGAAGGTTTCGAAAGCCATCGGGTAGCGCTTCTTTGACAACCCACCCCGCGTGTGACCGACACAGCGTTCTCACCGGCCATTTCCCTGCGACTGCGGCGCGCGTTGCGGCGAACGACGGTCCGATCCTGATCCTGCAGGACACGAAGGATCCGTCGGCCGGTCGTTAGCCGATCGACTGGAAGCTGGTAACTACCTGCCGTCGAAGATATTTCCACGGCGGTCGAGAAGCTCGGCTGGTATGCGCTGCGCTGGAAGGCGGAGGTGTTCCACAAGGTCATGAAGTCCGGCTGCCGTGCCGAGGAGGCAAGGCTCCAGACCGCAGAGAGGCTGCCGGAGTTCCTCGCTCTCATCGCGGTGGTCAGCTGGCGAATATTCTTCGTCACTATGTCGGCGCGCGCCAAGCCAGACGCCACTCCCGACAGCGTTCTCACCTTCGTCGAGATCACTGCGCTCGACCAGATCGACGCGTCCCGAACGCGACCGCCTCCAACGGCCCACGCTCGCCGCCTACCTGCTGCAACTCGCCATGCTTGGCGGCTATCTCGCCCGCAAACATGATCCGCCTCCCGGCAACATGGTCGTCTGGCGCGGCATGACCCGCTTGCACGACATCGCCTTCGGCATCTCCATTGGATGAAGCCGACGATATGGGTAATGGAAAGTTAGCCGGACGCGCGCGTACCGATGGATGGCGATAAGGTTTTGAAGGCTTTCGATGCCGAGTTCGGAGAAGGGCATGACGCCGTCTTCGTAGTCTGGCCCGTAGACCCAGATCAGACCGTCCTCGGGCTCCATTTCGATAAGCGATTTAGCCGAGCCAGTCTTCATCTTCACCGAGGTCGCGGGCGACTAGCGCGATGGGTCGCACGCAATGGGTTTTGTTAAAAAAGGAGCTCGTCGGCTTCCAGACAGGCATTCGTAAGAATGCTGAGCGAACTGCTGGTTGACGTGAAGCGTCGTGGCCTACAAATCGTGCCCGAATGACATTGAGATTAGTGGACAGGCACTCCGCAACCAGGAGCGCCTTGTCGTATTGCAATTCTCAAAACCGCGTTAACAAGAAACTTTGCGACATGGCCCAAAAAGATCCTTCAACCAAATTTACACAATCTTCACGACCGCTGATCGCCCACAACGAGTAAGTTTACCACAAGTCTGAGATCAGGCACGGCTGAAAAAGCCGAGGCCGATTTTACGTCTCGAATCGCCGCCCAGCACGCAACGGAGGGTCACCGCGAATGGCAAAAAGAGCGCTCATCCTGGTTGAAGGCACCAGGAGCAATGGTCTGCTCTACGTAAAAGCAGCCCAGCGTCTTGGGCTCTATCCAATTACCCTATCGGCTGATCCAGATGGCTACGACTATCTTGCGGCGGAAGCAATTGAGGCAATCCGTGTCGATACAGGCAATCTGGATGCGCTGGTCCACGAATGTTCCCGGCTGCGTGCAACCTATGACATTGCTGGTATTACGAGCGCCTATGAGGCGGTCTATGCGACAGTTGGCAAGCTCTGCCGGCATTTCGATCTACCCGGACCGAACCCAGCATCGATTGAACAATGCTGCGACAAATTCGCTCAGCGTCAGCTCTTGGCCAAGGCCGGCGTTCCGATGCCTACTTATCGCCTCGCAAGCGATGCTACGGAGGTTGAAAGCTCTGTTGCCGAGATCGGGCTGCCAGCGGTTGTTAAGCCAGCCGTAGGCAGCGGCAGCCGCGGTGTCCGACTGTGCCGAGACGTCGATGAATTGGTTGAACATACGGCCTATTTATTCGGCGGGGAGTATACATGGCGGTCTTCGCCGAGAATACTGATTGAAGAATTCGCGCAAGGCCCCAGCTACACTGCTCAAATAATGGGCAATGAGATCATTGGGATTACTGGCAATCGCTTCGGTCCGCCGCCGCATTTTGTCTATAGTGAATTCACCTACCCAGCTGTGCTGACGGATGACGATCATAAGCGGATCGTCGATGTTTCTCTAAGCTGTTTGCGAGCTCTCGGCCTTGGCTGGGGGCCAACGAACATTGAATTTCGGTGGTCAAAATGTGGCCCAGTCGTCATTGAGGTCAATCCTCGTCTTGCCGGTTGGGATCCTCAGCTGGTTCAGCTGGCGCACGGTATCGATCTCGTTGCCGAGCACATCAAGATTGTCGTCGGTGACGAATGGAATTTGGGCAGAAGGCATTCGCAGACTGCGGCCACCCGCTTTCTTGTCCCTGATGGCGATGGCATCCTCGATTCAATCGAGGGCGTCAGCCGGGCTGCTGCCGTACCGGGTGTCGCCGAGGTGAGACTGTATGTTAAACCGAAGACGCCGTTCGTCAGGAAAGGCAATCACCTAGACTGTATCGGACATGTCACCGCCGCTTCCCCCAGCTTTGCTCAGACAAAGTTCATCCTTCAGCGTGCGGTCGATTTAGTCAATTGGTCGATCACACCACTTCCGACCCTCGGCGGAACAGGCTGCGGTCCCTTACTCCCCGCCCACTAGCGGCGGTAGCGCCAGATAAGAGGTTACCGTCGCCGAAGATTGGTGCAGTTGAGTGCACGACAGGCGCGATTGATGTCGGCATGTTTCACGAGGTATTCGGTACGCGCAATCAGCCAGCGTGTCGCGATCCCGGGAATGCAGGGGACGGTGATTCGCCTCAGTCCTCGGCTTCGGGGACTCCGCTTCAGCGGCAATGCGCTCGAAGTAAGCCGACAGGTAGCAGAAATGAACCTTCCTCAACTTGGTTGAACACTGCCGATATTGTTAAGCCTCTTATACGGAGAACACCATGTTCGTACGCAGCCTGAAAGATGTTGAAGCCACAGATCACTTCGTTGAGTGGGGTAATGGTACCAGCCACCGTCTTCTGACGAAAAAGGACGGAATGGGCTTTACCGTGTGTCACACTGTAGTGCGCGCCAACACCGTCTCACTGCTCCAATACCGCAACCACCTGGAGGCATGCTATTGCATTGCGGGGGAGGGCGAGATCGAGGACATGGATGGCAATGTCTTTCCCATTCGCAAAGGCGACATCTACGTGCTTGATAAGCATGACGAGCACTATTTGCGTGGGAGCCGGGACAAGGATCTGGTTCTCGTCAGCATCTTTAATCCCCCGCTCAAGGGCACCGAGCGCCACAACCTCAATGACGGGTCAAGCTCAGCCTATTGAAGATGAAGAAAACAGCAGGTTTTGTGAGAACATGGCGGCGCTCTCGACCTATGTCGGCCACGCCAAGATTTCCGATACTTATTGGTATTTGACCGGCGTCCCGGAACTCATGGCGGTCGCTGGCAAACCGTTCGAGCTGTTCGCCTCTACGGTTGGAGGGGGTCATCATGACTGGCCCCAAGCTGGCATCGTCCTTCCCCATCCTGCTGCAACGCTTTTTCGTCGAGCATCTGGGCAATCAGCGGGCCGTCAGTTCGCGCACCATCGCCTACCGCGATACCTTCCGATTGTTGCTTGACTTCGCCAAGGCGACGATTGGAAAGGCGCCCACCCGGCTGACCCTGGCCGACCTCGATGCGCAGTTGATCCTGAGCTTCCTCGACCACTTGGAGAAGGAGCGGAGCAACGGCGCCCGTACTCGCAACGCCCGCCTGGCGGCACTTCGCTCTTTCCTTAAGTATGCCGCCCACTACGATCTAACCGCGCTCCCCGTCATCGAACAGGTGCTGGCCATTCCGATGAAACGGTTCGACCGGCCGGTCCTGGGATTTTTGTCACGCGAGGAGATGCAGGCGATCCTTGAGGCGCCGGATGCGCGGACATGGGCAGGTGAGCGGGATCGCGCACTGTTCAGTCTGATGTACAACACCGGCGCCCGCGTGTCTGAAGCCATCGGCCTGCGCGTCGGCGAGGTCGCCGTCGATGGCTCGGCGGTCGCGCACCTGCATGGAAAGGGGCGCAAAGATCGCCGCGTGCCGCTCTGGCGGACGACCGCCAACCTGATCCGCAACTGGAAGCGCCGGTTGGACTATGGGGGCGAGGAGAACTTCCTGTTTCCGAACAGAGGCGGCGGATGCATGGCGCGTTCGAACGTCACCCAGCGCCTAGAACTTGCGGTCTCGGCCGCCGCGGAACGTTACCCGCAATTCGCGCGTCGCTCGATTTCGCCTCACACCATCCGCCATACCACGGCAATGCATCTTCTGCAGTCCGGCGTCGACATCAGCGTCATTGCCCTATGGCTGGGTCATGAGAGCCCCGCCACGACGCACATGTACCTTCAGGCGGATCTCGCCATGAAGGAGCGTACGCTCAACCGGCTGCAGCCCATGACGGACAGTCAAAGCCGGTATCGACCGCCGGACCAGCTAATGCAGTTCCTGTTGAGCCTTTAAAAATTATGCGCAGTTCACCAGTTGATCGTTCGGGAAACCGATGGTTACACGCTCCTGTCCCGGTGAGCTGCGCATAATCATCGGGTGCGCATAATCGCGCTTATGTAGAAATCTACATAAGCGCGATGATCGGCCGTTCGGCGGCAGCGGACCGCCCATCGTCGCCTACCGCTTCGAAGACAGCCGCGCCGGCGAATGTGTCGCCCGCCATCTGGACGGCTATCGCGGCATCCTGCAGGTCGACGGATACGCCGCTTATAACCGGCTGGCCCGATCCTACACCGCAACGACAGGCACGCACAACACGATTGGACGCGGCTTACGCATGGCGCTTCTCTTCTACGGGTAAACTGGGTTACAAATCGAACTGCACAAGAATCCTCAATCCGCCAATCTGTTGAGATGCGGCGCCATTTAGCGTGAAAACTTTTAACGTCATCTGCTCACGGGCCGTCACTCAGAATCAGCGGTTTAGCTGGGTGCGTGTAGGCAAGAGGGAACGATGAACAGCCAAAAAGTCGCTA